>NZ_WCIN01000041.1:0-363622 GCF_009025755.1 Klebsiella sp. RCJ4 | reverse complement strand
TCTTTGTCTTGCATACGTTTAGCCATAGTTACCGCCTCCGATGAAAGATCGGGAAGCTGTGTGAATAAATCGGCGGGCTCTGCGCAAGCGCCCTGCGATTGGGTTATGAACCGTCGCAGGTGAGCCCTGTATGGGGAATGGCCGCCAGTTGGAACAAGGTGAATAACGTTTTGGCGACCAAAAGAGAAAAGGCCCGCGAATGCGAGCCCTAAATGCAGAAAGCCCCGACGTTTGTCGAGGCTCTTAAATTTGTTCTAACGGTGAACATACAATGCCCATCGTTAGAACAAATTAACACGAATTCGGGAAAAGTAAATATCTCAGCGCGTTATTTGTTTGAGTTGTGCCTCTGCCCATGCCTCCTCTATATCGAATTTAGTGATCAGCACGTCGAAGAACGGCTTAACCGACTTCTTCCAGGTATCTAGGGTGATGGCGTCAGTTATCTGGCAAATGGCACTGTGCACAGCAGTGGAGAGGATCCGCTCATAACCGCGCCCACCACAGCGTTTACAGTTACCCATGACAGGCACGCCCTGTTTCTCTGTCTCATCCTGATTCACTACCTTTCCCCTTCCGTGGCAGTCGTTACAGGAAGCACTGACGGTCCCTTTTCCCTGGCACTTTTGGCAGAGCACCCGAACCTGCTCCCTGACAGACTTTGCCTCCTCCCAGTATGATGGATAGATCCCCTTTGTAACTTTGACCCGCTTTGGAGGTTTGCCATCTGGATAAGTTACTTTGTTGGTGAACACCTCTGCATCGATGAATCCAGACCCATGGCAGCAGTCACATGTTTTTTTACTGGAAGCGCTGCGGGAGTAATCTTCAAAGGCGAACTCTGCGAGTATCCGGATAACCCGGGGTTTTACGTTTGGTGTGAGTTTGCGCAGCGCAGCTACTTTATCGCACCGGGTTAATGCGTATTCGGCCAGCAACGCGATCGCCCTTTCCCTATCATTGTTGCTGATACCCATCTTTCCGAGGAAGGCGCTATACCCCATTGCAGCGCGCTCCTGCGTCATACCCATTGCCGCCATAATATCGGTACCGGTCAGTGAATCAGAGGCGGTAGCACGCGGAGAATCGCTAATCAGCGTGGATTTTGCGAAGTGGTATTTCACTGTGTTTTCAAGGTTCATGCTCTCTCCCCGGATCTGACAGGTGCGAATAAAGTTTTTAAGGATGCGATATGCCACCGGGAACGACCCGTGATAGCGGACAATGTTCAACTGTAGCCAGCGCTGGCGAATACATTCAGTTGTGTTCATGTTCATGCTTTTACCAGCCCTTCTTTTTTCCATATGGACAGCGTTCTGAGCACACCTTCCGCATGCATCAGCCGCAGTTCATCATGGGTGTAATCGGTGGTTTTCTTCCGTCCGTCGATCAAGTCGTGGCAACAGCTGCAGGCGATAGCCGCCTGAGTATCGTCAGGCTTGCATCCTGTGCCGCACGTACCCGCCAGCCGATAATGCGCCAGCACGCTGGTTTCCGGGTTGCCGTTGCAGTAACCCGGGATCCTGACTGTACATTCGCGGCCGCGCGCCTCTTTGCGTAGGTTCGCCATAATCACCCCCACATCCGATTTCGGGTGCGAGAAGCGGGCCGGGGAGGATTTTTGTCCTCCACCAGCTGCGCACTGACGGTCCAGGTGATTAAATCCTGATTCAGGCTGCGCTCGACCTTTACTCCACGCTTGCGGTATTTCTCCATTAGTTCATCAGCCTGCTGCGTGGTGCAGTCGTGATGGTGAAACCATGAGTATTTCATCGGCATCACCCCGCGAAGCTTAAAAGCTGGTTTGCGGCGTTCTCGACTTCCAGCTGGCTGTTGAATGAACGTGAGAGGATCCATCGCCAGAGAACATCAAGCGATGCTTTGTACAATTGCTGAAATTCACACTCGTCCATGCTGGCGAAAGAAATGCTGCGGGGATGTTTTTTTAGCGTGCCGTCCGGCAGCTGTATAGCGTCATAGTGGCCAGCTTCGACAATGACCCACGCACGGTAGGCGTCGAAAGATTTGCAAATGCTGATGCTACCAGCGCGTTTCTCGGCTATACGGTCGAGGTATTGCTCGGCGGCATCAAGCAATGCCGATTCACTCCCGCCATATGCCGCCAGGTATCTGGCATAACCTGTGATAAGCCTGCGCTCGTTAGAGGAGATCGCTCCCCCGGTAGGCTCCCAGTATTCAAAGCCGAGATTGAGTAAAGCGAAATAGCGGCGATGAAACGCCGGGTTGCGGACAAGCTTATAGTCAGCTTCCAGAACGGCGCCGAGCTTGCATTTTGATTGCAGGAAATCACTGGTCTCCTGCGTTGCAGGGATCAGAATTCCTTGAGACTGTTTTATAAGGTGTAATTGTTGCGCCATGGGTTTCACTCCGTGGCGCTGTGATGCTCCGTTGCCGTTGTTCAGGCGGCAGCTAAATTATTGCAGCTTACTCTCGGTTTCGTCAATGCAACCAGAATCTTTAGACAGTTCTTTAAATTCTTCAATTGTCAGCAAAAACTGGTTTTTCCTTACCTTTTCGAGCCCGGTAATTTTTCCTTCCTCACTCGAGATTAAAAACTTCCCACCTTGCCTGATTATGTCTACCACTTCGGCGATATCGAGATCCACTTCATCCCCCTGAGCGACATACAGACGCAAAATATAGTCCGGCGACAGCATCAAAGGGACACGCTTATTGCGATACTTTGGGGAATGCCAGTCACCAAAAAGGTGTATCAATAAAACCAGTCGTCGGCGCTTTCCCAGGTCTCCTGTAGAATTTCTGCAATGGTTTCTTTATCACCATCTATGCCGCCGAAAACGCTGAGCCCATCAGCACCCGCGCGACGAATAGATAATTTGCAGTCATCATATTTTTGATTTAATCGCCGAAGGAATTCGGCCTCTAACGCTGGTTCAGCACCGTTAGGTAGTTTTTTAGCTTTGTCGATGGTTACTTCGATTCTCATAGTATCACCCCACTCGATACACTGTATAAATAAACAGTACACCTAGCTTACTGAATGTTCAATATCTTAAGAGCACAAAATGTTAATTTTTGTCAGTAATGTCACAAGAAAAACTGCCACATGATATTGAATTAAAAGATTATTTTTTCCTAAGCCTGACCACCTTGAAGTAACGCGGAAAAGATACCCGCAACAACTGGACGTTTTGCTCTCGGAAAAACCGCACTCATTCCACTTTCCTTACCTTCAGTTTACTGATGTCATTACGATGTTTTAGCTTCGTTTTCCTCATTTTATGCCAATCCCAGTGCGGGGAAGACTATTCGCATGCGACTGCTCTGCCTAACTGCCGCATCGTAGTAAGGTAACTATCGTCTTGAGTCTAAACCATTAAGGCGCGTCATATCACCGCAGGTAGCACCCAGTGAAGGTTACGTATCCTAAAAAAAACATAAGGGTAGTTTTTTTGTTTTGAAGATAGCAAAATAGGTATCAAGTCCGTTTGTGGCAAGAAAAACAAGATATATCTACACATGATAAGGAGAGAGAAATGATAAAAGAAATAGAAATATCAAACTTTAAGAGCATAAAAAATATAAAGTTAGAAAAGTTGAAGAGAGTTAACTTTATTGCTGGGAAAAACGGAAGGGGGAAAACCTCAATTCTTGATGCAATATTTATAACAAATGATTTAACATCTCCTGATTGCCTTGTTAAACCTGTAGTATTTAGAGGTGGCACACCAAACCTTACAGCAGGTGAGTTATGGTATTCATACTTTAGAAACCTTAACAAAGAGAATAAAATTAAGATAGCAATTAACGACTATAATGGGGCTAAAGAGGAAACAATAATATCTATAGAAAGAAAAACGAAAGGCTTTCAAAATATAGGTCTCGTAACTAGTGATAGTATAGACAAAAACAACGTATCACCGACTTCCTTCCAAGGAGGTGAATCTCTAAAAATTAAAAAACACGATAGGACAAAAAACGAAAACTCATCTCTAAGAATAGATGTAACCCAACAGATTAACGGCTCGCAAATATCATCAAATGTTGTTAACCATGGAGGACCAATAGAACTAAAACCGACAACATACATTACAACCTCAAATGCAATAAACAATGCTAATACAATATTGGTCGTGGGCAATCTAATAAGAAATAAAGATATAAAAGAGATTGTCATAGATATGAAAAAAATAAATAAAAAAATAATAGATATACAAATTGGAATATTAGAAAATACTGCAGAAATACTTTTTGACACTGGTGAGAATAAGCTTGTTAGCCTTTCATCAATGGGAGAGGGAACCGGAAAACTTCTAACACTCCTCGCAATTTCATATAGCACAAAAAATGGTGTAATCCTGATAGATGAAATTGAAAATGGCATACACTACTCATTAATGCCATCAATAATAAAAATACTTACTGAACAATCAATTAAAAACCAAAATCAAATATTTATCACAACCCATAGCCTTGATGTGATAAATACAATAAGTAACTTATACGCAAACAAAGAGATTTCGGATGAAATCCTTTCTTTTTCTAGAATAGGTTTCTCAGAAGCAAAAGATGAGACATTATTAAGTACATTCTCACTTCCGGAAATAAAATTATCCTCTGATGAAAATTGGGAGATAAGGTAATGGAAGATTTAAAACAAAAAAAAGAAATCATTTCAAAAAGAAAAATACTATTTGTTGAAGGCCGGGATGAGGTTTTATTCTTCTCTGCATTATCTAAAAAGATAGGATTGCACAGTGAAATCCAAGTCATAGATTTCCAAGGCAAGGCAAATATGAAGAACTTCATTTCCATGGCCTCTAAAACTGAGGGTTTCATTGAAACTGTAATATCGTTTGCAATAATTCGTGACGCTGACAAAAACTTCAAAAACACAGCAACCGAAGTTTCAGATGCAATAAAAAGCATATTCTACATTGAAAACACGAAAAATGGGGAAATGATACAGGGTAAGAATATCAAAGCTGGCTTTTTTATTATGCCCGGAAATGAAATGACTGGAGAGTTAGAGGATTTAGTTTTATCCTCCTTTAAGGGGAATAAAGTATCAGATAAAATTGAGAACTATCTTGATGAATTAAAATCAATCACGAAACCAGACGACGAAAGCTCACCATTTATTTTCCCCAAAAAATCATCCAAAGCAAAAATACAAATTTATTTCTCGAGCATGGAAGAATCAGATGCAAGAATGGGAATTTCAGCGGAAAGGAAATATGTTGACTTTGATCATGCATCCTTTGTTGATATTATAAAATTTATTCAATCTATGTGAATTAAATTATTGAAGAGGCATTTTATTTCATTATAAAATGCCTTCATTTAGTATATTTATTATACAAAGGAGGCAGCATATCATTGCTCACTAAAAAATCATAAGTATTCACTTATGAAGAGTGTATTTCCTTATTATCATTTATCGGTCAAGTAAAGAAAACACAGCTCTCACAGCCAGACCTCCAATCTGATCTGAGTCCCCAAACCCGGCACTGATTGCCTGGTTTTAGTTTATTCCAAGTGCTTATGCGGCCTGCCTCGCCCTACACATCTCGGGCAAGTTAGCCCTCACCAGCGCCTCAGCAAACGGCGGCGGGACGGCATTGCCACAGCGCGCGACCTGCTTATCTTTCGCGTATTTCACCCCGCGGTAATCCTGGTCAATGATGTACCATTCGGGGAAGCCCTGCGCCCGGTATAGTTCGTGTGGCTGCAGCATGCGCATGCCGATATCAACAATACGGTAGGTCACGCCGTCAATATCCACCAGCCCGGTGCTATCGGCTCCGCAATACTCTTTCAGGAATGCTAACACCTGTTGCGCGCGCTGCTCGTCGTAATGCTCAACAGCGAGAGTGGTCTCAACTTCCCCGACGTGCTGACCACCAGCGGTAATAGTCGGCATCGGCGCATCAGTTCGCTGTCCGTCGCGGCAGGTACCGCGCAGCTTAACCAGGTGGGAGGCTACAACGGCGTGGTGATTGCCAGTCGTAACCGTATGCGCAGGAGATTCCACGGATCCGCCAGGATGCCCGGTATTGTTCACCATGAGATGCGCCGCAACTACCGCATGATGGTCAACTGTCGTCACTGAATGTGTAGGTTCATCCAGCCCCACACCCGATCCGGTGTAATTGCCGCCGTAGTGTTTCGCCAGGAACGCCCCGACAACAGCATGCTTTCCGCCACCAGCCACGACGGTACCCAGCGGTTTATTAAATCCTGGCACTCGCGGAGCCTGCCCGGGCCTTTCGCTATATCCGGTTTGAATCAGAGTTGGCACTACCAGTTGTGATTTACCGCCGCCGCCCGCGGTGATTGTTGCGCTAGGTTCGTCGGCACGGTGTCCGATGCTGGCGCCGAACTGCCGGGCGATAACCGGAGCGACGACACAGGCGCGCGATTCTTTCAGGATGGTGTGAGCGGGTTTATCGAGCGGGCGTGGTTTAGCCTGGTACTCGCTGCCGCCATTGCCAGCCAGGAACGGCACCAGCTCTGCCTCAACAATACCCAGAGCATGGCCATTCCCACCCGGGCGCCTGGACGTGCCAGCGGTCACTGTCGGTACCGGATCGGTAACTGGCTGCCCGGTGGCCCCTGTTCGAAATTTTGTCAGATGAGGTACCGCGATTGCGTAGCCATGGGTTTTCGTTATTGTCTGCAGAGGTTCTTCCAGAGCCTGTCCTCTGAAGCATTCATATTTACCGCGTGTCGTTGTGTGATTGCACTTCACAATGAACGGCGACGCACTGTCGATAACAAAGCGCTGGATGCCGCGCGCAATACGTTTGAGCGTGTTCACCGCCAGTGGCTTTTTGCGCCCGAAGATGCTCGGCGCGGGGATAGACCAGTCTATGCATTCCGCAGCTGTTCGCCACGGTGCCAGCTTGCCCGCCAGCACGGAGGCAGACTTCGGATCCCCATGGGTGGCCTCCGGCCAGACTATCGGTTTCCCGTCCCGGCGCATGACCATGAAGAACCGTTTTCTAATCGTCGGCGCGCCATAATCGCAGGCGCGCAGCTCGCGATACTCAACGGTGTAACCCAGACCGTTTACCAGCCGTACTGCATCCTCGCTATCAAGCGAAATATTCAGAAACTCGCAGCATTCAATCAGTGCGGGATGGTCCGCCGGGATGCCGGTTGTCAGCATGCCAACAAACGCCTGGAATGTTTCGCCGACGCGCGCCGGGTCCGGACGGCTGTAACCAGGGTAAACAGGGCCAATAAAGCTGCTCATCATTTCATCAGGTAAATCAGGCTTAGGCGGGATTTCAATAAGTGGGCCCCACGTTTTAAACTCTTCAACGTTCTCCAGCATCATCACCCGAGGGTCAACATCCAGCCCCCAGCGCAGAACAATCCAGGCCAGCCCGCGAATCGCCTTTTCTACCGGCTTGGCCCCTTTCGCCTTTGAGAAGTGTCGGCAATCAGGGCTAAACCATGCCAGCCCTACACGGCGGCTGGCGGTCGCAACTTTCGGGCGAACTGAATAAACCGACTCGCAGTAATGCAGCGTGTCGGGGTGATTAGTAGTGTGCATCGCGACAGCATTGGGATCGTGGTTTATAGCAATATCCACGCTGCGCCCTATCGCCAGCTCGATGCCCGTTGAGGCGCCGCCGCCACCAGCAAAGTTATCAACGATGATTTCGCTCTCTCTCACGCGTATTTCTCCATGGCGCTGGCCAGCGAACGAGCCGCGGCGATAATTGACGGTACCGGCATTTTTTCCAGCCACATCCTGTTGATGTGGTGCTGCAGGCGGCGCTGGTGGTGCGACGGGAGTTCCCCGGCGTTTTCTACTTCTGACAGGACCATCGCTACTTCAGCTGGCCATACAGTTTCAGGCACGTCCACCAGCAGAAGGCTTTCCAATTCCTGAATGCGTTTGCAGGCATATTCCAGTGAAGGCTCCACTACTTCACCTCCACATCAATCCGAGCGATGGCACAGCATCGCTCTAATGCTTCTTTCACCCATCGGCGATAAGTCACAGGATGGAATGTTTCCGTTTTTCCGGCACCACTCCAGAACGCTTTTGAACTGGTATCAGGCAGAGTAATGGTCAACCTTTTAACAACGTTGGTATCGTTAGCCGGAGAATTGCCGCAGCGCGACTCGGTATTTTCGGCACCCTGAAGCATGGCGGCGCGGCAGGCGTCATCAATTCGACATTGAATACGTGAGAGCAACTGGATTTCACCACCAAGAAATTCCTGGCGGCGATTTACGTCGCACATAATCTCCCTGGCCGTTTCAAGTGCTATGGTGTCGAAATGCTGAGTGATAGCGCTGTTATCCGGCACTGGCTGCGGCAACATGGCTTTGAATGCTTCGATGCCAGCGTCATATTCAGCCCGCTCCTCCGGCGTCATAGCCTCAAGTTCGGCGGAATGCTCGGCCCTGCGCTGAATGGCATCCAGTACCAGTCTGGTTTTAACGCCTTTCCCGAAGCGCAGGCCAGGCTCCAGCAATACGGGGCATGGTAATGTTTCGGGATAATCAGGCACCACCGGCTGCTGCGCGTGGCGATAGACCGGCACCGGCTCGTTCAGCCGATCGGCATGCTCAGGTTTGTAAATCATCCCGCGACGGTCACCATCTGTGAAACCATAAGGCTCGCTGTCGGCCTTGCGGCGTTCATGTAGCTCTGCGGCCATAGCCATCCATTCATCCCGGGTGGCCGAGTTGATATCTGTGCCAGGTAATGGTTTGAACGCCACTAATTCCGCCAGGCGCTCGTCTGTTATAGTTAATTTGCTGGTCATTGGTTGGCTCCTTCTGCTGCCCGGTTCACTATCACGCCGTCATAAATTTCGTTTAGATGCCCTTTCAGCTCCATCCTGCGCAGGGCTGAAAGCATGTAATCGCATTCGACCTGTTTATTGCCGGTGAATGGCTTATCCTCTGCGCTTCCCCAGCAACAGTTTCCCTGCGGCCATCCGTGAACCTTTCGAACCTTTCCATTAACCACATGTAGCAAACCCCAGCCAGACGGAAGGCCTTCGACAGAGATAATCCCCGGCTCGCTGATAAAGAACCGCCAGTCACCCATGCCAAGCTCGGGGCGTAGTCGGAAACGTTTTTTCCTGTCTGCGAGCAGGTCGGCGCGTGAGCACTTAGCCTCTATCAGACAGGAAGCGAAATTCCTGAACCCCATCGCGTCTGGCTGTTCTCCGGTGCTGGTTACAGCAACAAAGCGATCGTGAAAGCAGACTTTGAAGCCGTTCCGCTTAAGGAATTGATAGGCTATCTGGCAAAGCTCATCGTGTGTCAGTGCCATCTACTCAGCCTCCCATTTGATGCCTGATTCATCCAGTGCTGCGTTAACTTCTGCTTCCGGGTATGCGTATATTGCGCGATGCGCATCAGTGCTATCTCTGCGATGCAAAACGCTAATAGGCTTCGGCAGTTTCACGGTGCGGGACTCCAACTCGGCGATGCGCTTTTCAGCCGCATCCAAGTCTTCCCCTAATTTCTGTGCCATCTGGAACCAGTTAGCGCGCTGCTCTTCTTTAAGCTCCAGCGCTTCTACCAAAATGAGAACATTATCGGGGCATACCGTAAGCTGGTATTCATTGAGCGTAGAGATCCGAGTATCAAACGGCATTACTGGCGCTTCCCCTGCATATTTCGCTTTTTCTGCCGCCGCTTTTATCTCCTGGGTAAATCTGGTGATATCAGTCATGGCTGGCCTCCTCGAATAACACATCACCCTCAATACCGCCGACCTGATAAACGATCGAACCATCTTCCCGATATTCCATCGGCGCAGCGCTCCATCCTTCTCCTTTGGGATCGTCATCGTCGCCAACTTGAACAAAACCGCCAGCAACTACACGGGCCGGATACATTTCGCCCTCAGTCCAGTATCCCTCGGTATCTTTTATGCATTTGATTTTCATGCTTGAACTCTCCCGTATCCCGGATATGGTTTTTCTCCAACAAATGCATCAAGGGCTGAAATGTCTTCAGGATTTTTGACGGCATATTGAACAGGCTGATCGTCATACGTTGTGCGGTTTTTCTGGACCTTCCAGCCGCCAGGCGTATAAGGGCAACGGCGGAACTTCACACCATCACCGCCAGCTACGTACCAGACTTGAAAGAACCCTGTGCGCTGTCCGCTATAAGAGCCTCCCTGTTGTTTTTCAGCGCCTTCAGCGACGAAACGCCATTTACGTTGTTTGCTCATTTGTCGGCTCCCTTATCTTTCCGATGACTGAATCTCTGAAGGTCAAAATCAATGGTCGCCCGCTGGTCGCGGAACAATCCAAGCCGCCCGTAGCGGATGACCTTTCCGGTTCTGACTGCTGCCTGGAAATATCGACCTGCAGTATCCCGGCACATGCGTAATTCCGTGCAGGCTTCTTTTACCGTCAGGCGCCCTTTCTCGCGGGTTAGTTCGATAATCGCCTGGACGCAGGCCTGTTTTTGTTCACGTGATTTGTTAGCCATGGTTACGCCCTCTACCAAGGCCAAACTTCGCGCGGATTTCAGCGATTTTGTTTAAGCCCTGCTCCTGTGTTAATGGTCTTCCGCCAAGCTTCTGGATCTGCTTAACCGGCTCCGGAATAACTTCACCCGCGTTCACCCGACGAACCATGCGCAACAGTTCCTCTGATGCTTTTCGGCGTAATTCGGAGTCGCTTAGTCCCTTCGCGCGCATATCGGTATACAGACCGGTAATCATCCAGTAGCAGGCTTTGTGTTTCAGCGTTATCGGTTCGATTTTGTGCTCAGGCCATGGGTACGACTCAGCGTCCGGATACTGACCGCGGGTCCGGCAATACTGGTAAACCATATCAACCAGCTCACTCGCGTCTGGCAGGCCTACCGTTACCGCCTCCTCAGAACGACACCAGGCAACAAACTGACCAGGTGATGGCATAAACGGTTTTTCCTGTTTGCGGGCAACACGCATCCCGGCGTTAATCTGCTCTACCGTGGTGATGCCGTTCTCTTTGAACGCCAGGAGCCACTGGCGACGCATCTCGTTGAGGTCGTCCGCTGATTTGTTGGCCAGCGCCGGGAATACCGCGAGCAGCTGGCGAAACAGTTCGTTGAATACCTCAGCCGTCTTTGTCGCCTGATGTGCAAAGCTCTGCGCATCGTGCATCTCAGGCATACCGGCGGCGATACGTTGGAAGTTCTTCCGATCGAAGTTATGCATGCTTTCTGCGATAGATTTCATTCGAGTACCCCGTCGATCCAGTCTGTATTGTTCAGCGCACTGGCGCCTGATGTGGTTTTTGATGGGCCTGAGCTGCGCAGGCGTTTAGTCGTGAGCGGATCCCACTGCTTGCGTAGTTTTGATGGGCTGAGAATGTTTTCTTGCCAGAAATCGTCTTCATTGGCCCACTTGAACAGTTCGCAGATTTCATAGTGAGTGCGTTTGTCCTGCAGGCGCATCAGGCGGATGGTGTTTGCCCATTCAACCCATTTCGGCTCTGAGAGGGAGGCATTCACGGTGAGGGCTTTATCGAAAATCCATCGCGCGGCTTTGAGGTCGTCAGCTGTTCCCCAGGATTTACCAGATGGGGTGTAAATCCCGTCAGCAGCTTCAGGATGGCGAGAGAGAAACTCCTGAGTTTTCTTGTTTCGGGATTCTTCAGAATTCCGAGACGAAGATCTTTTAATATTGTTTTTGTTATAGTCTTGGGTGTCTACCGTTTCCGGGAAGGTTTTTCCCGATTCCGGGAAGGTAATTCCCGTTTTCGGGAAGAGTTTTCCCGTTTTCGGTTTGTCCAAAATCCAGGCAGATAGCTCTGTATTTATACCGACGGTTTTCATCACACCATGCTTGTGACTAAAAATAATCCCCCGCGCCGCGAGTAGTTTTATCGCATCTGAAACATGAGAATCACTCAAACCGGTTAACTCAGAAATGACGGTATTTGTTACCCGATCCTGTTTTTTGTTCCATCCGTAGGTAAGCCAGATAACTGCCTCAAGACACTGCCACTCGCGCCCGGACATGCGCAGCCGCGGTTTGAGTTTCTGTATCTCATTGGCGATCCTGGTATAGCCGTTGGACAGGTCGGCCATGCGACCTCCCGTTAGTTCGGTTTTGATTGGAAAATTGATAACTTCAGCGGTATTTGACATACTTAATCCCGTGAATTGACCCAATTGATTCACCCGAAGACCGGCTGTGTTCGAGCACGACGGTCTTCACCCTTTCAGAACAAGCCAGCCTGATTGCTGCGCTTTCGCACGGAGCGCTTTGCTTCCCGGCGTTCAGCTGTGCTTGTCTGCTTCTCTGCCCATAACTTTGCGTGTCGCATAACATCGTCAAACATTCCCCCTTTTCGGCTTGCCTGTGACATCCGCTTGTACATATCGACCGCCTGGTATGCCCCCCCCCTGAGCCACTGCCTGCGTGAAGCCCTGGCGAAGCAGTTCCTCGCGGACGTTCTTCTCTATGAATTCGATGTGATTCATTCAGTCCCATCCCAGCGGACCCGGGCGGCACCGCTCAGCACGCAAGCCTATATCAGCGAGCGTTTCAACAGACTGCAGGTAATGTCTGGACACAACGACAGCTTCCGGCGGTACAACCTGCAATCCGAGTATTGAGAGTTCTTTCGCCACATCAGCAAAATGGCCCTCCCCTTTACGCCTGCTTGCCGTTGACTCACTGATCCCCAAAAGTTCGGCGTAAACCTTTTGGCCGACCGATGAAAGCCGGTTGAGTAAGACACTTTCAATCTCAACCGGATTGAGAATAGGTGGATCTAACTTTCGTGCTATTGCGTTTTGCATTGGTGATAATCCTTTTGAAGTCATTGATTTATTGATGCTTCATCAGTTGCTCTTGGAGGTGTGAATTCGGGCCAAATGTTCATCCAGCGCTCTGGAAGGCAATCAGCTCTCGTAACAACGCCTTTTGTGTGATTTTCAATCTCTATGGCCCGTTCTGGTGATATGGCGGATTTTCCAGAAGCCATCTGAGATAGATATGATTTTGATATTCCGAGTTTTTCAGCTAGGAACTTCGCGTTACCGCGCTCTAAAAAATATTGACTAAGTTGCATTTGTGCTTCCTGTCCGAGGTGTATCGCTATGAGTTTATATCTTTATAAACAAAAAAGTAAAGAATTTGATTGTTTAGATTTTACTAATCACAATGGCGTCATGAGCACAAAAGAAATAAGAAGCAAGCGACTGGCTGACTGGTTTGCTGAGCGCACTCTTCCTGAGAGAGAGAAAAGCTATTTATCACAACTGATAAATGGTAAGACTTCTTTTGGCGAAAGAGCGGCACGGCGGATAGAAAGGGATTACAATATGCCCCCAGGTTATCTGGATGCTATGGATGGCGGTAATGAGCATGACGGCTCTATGCCTTCAGTGCTTTCGTCAATGCTTACAGCTGATGAAGTTAATCTGATTAAGTTTTATCGTGGTTTTCCGGATTCTGAGAAAAAAACAGTACTAATTGAATTCGAAACAAAGTTCAAAAAATACAATCAGTTATTCGCTGAACTACTCGCCTCCCGTAAATAACATACCTCTTCTTTGTTAAGCCGCCTTCTTGGCGGCTTTTTAGTTTTACGCTTAACCCATCGAAAATTTAAAACCAATACAATCAATTGTTTATAGAAAAATTAACTTTTTTGTTCATAAAAGAGTTTACATAAAGGTTTATATTTTCATAAACTCACTCCATCAACAACGCGCTGCGTTGCTCCGATAAACGTTCCGCTGGCCGGCGACAAGGCAGAGGTTGAAATGAGTAAACAAGGCATCAGAGCCATGGTCATTTCGGCAGTTATCGGGCTCATCTTCTGGGTTTTATTCATCATATGCATTGCGGGGGTTATCTATGGCTAATCCAGTTCCAAACAGTGGTCGCGCAATACCAATGCGTAATCTGCGCACCGGCGCGCCCTGGTCTGTTTCATACGACCATGTTCGCAAAACCTATTTCCATGAACCGCAGGGAAATCTGCGCTTTATCCGTCAGCCCTTTTACTCAAGGGAGCTTGCGCCCTATCTCGTTCCGGCAGGTACCCACTGATGAGCACAATGTTCGCACTGGTAATCACCGTCGGCATGCTAATTGGCGGTAATCAGGATGTTTTGCTGGGTGTTTATGACAGCGAGAAAGAATGCCAGGAAGCCGCAGTTGAGCAAGGTGTAAAGGGCGAATGCCTGCCGTTGAAAGGCGTTCTGGCTGAACACCCCGCCGGGTTCACCGCACAGATGTAGGAGGCGTTATGCAGAAACGATGTGCGTATTGCCGCAAGGCACTGGAGGAAGGAAAAGTTGTGAAGATGACCATTCTCATCATTCACGGCACGCAGTTAGTACCACGTGAAAGAACGTATTGCTCGAAACGTTGTGGCGAATACGACGCCATGGCCAACGAGGCCTAACGTAAAACCCGCCGAAGCGGGCTGTACGTCCGGTGCCACCGACCAAAGTTACACCGGAAATTACCAAAACCAATGAACACCCAATGGGCGCTATCAATGGCCCGGGGATTCTAACACCCAAAATTGAGGCTATCACATGGAATATTTTTATCTGATAAAGGCAACTCAAAAATCGGGTAAAGCCGATGCCATTATCTGGCGTTCCGCAAAATCTGAAGCTCGCGCGCAGCTGCAGTTAGACGTTGATCTGGAAGATGCAGAAATCGAAACCGGGCGCGGCAAAGACTACCTGAAACCTATTCGCACCGATTTCCCGGTATTTAATGACCTTCCCGCTGAAGGTGTTCTGGATTTTGAATGGTGCAAGCGCTATCAGCTCGGCGACGACCAGCGCACCTGGCAGGTTATCCCGGGGGCTGTTGCTAGTTCAACCACCGTTGTTGAAGATGAGATCGTTAATGATGATTCAGACGATACGGTTTCAGGCGATGAAAACTCCCTCTACAACCTCGCAGAGATGCCCTTCCGCATTCAGCTGCTGGCACAGTATATGGCAGAAGAAAGACACGTTTATCACATCAGCATCCCGCATCGCGGGCGGCTTTCCGCCATGGAATTGGATACAGATAATTCGGCAGTTCAGGATCTCATTCTTGCCGCTGAAAGTATTCCTGAAATAAAGAAATACGACATGCCGGCTTTGTGGAAATTTACTAGCGCAAATAAAAAGGTCTTCCCTGAAGGGAAGCGCCACGAACTTGGCAACCGTATTCAGTTTGCGAAATTGTGGTTCGAAACCAATGCTATCGATCGCGGCATCCTTACCAGGGAATGGGCAGTAGGCAATCAGATTTCAGCAGTTCCCCATGCTGACACTCACGCTATACCCGAACGCTATAAACGCGCCGTAACGCAGAATATCGCGAATCTGGCTATTGAGATCGCTATTGCTCAACTGTACCCGGATGCAGAGCCGGGAAAAATCAGCCGCCCTCAACTCATCGGCGCCAAAGACCTGGTAGACAGGAAAGAGGATGTCCATGTTAAGGCGCTCAAGATTCTGAGCAAAACCACAGACATTCTCGATTATGACGCAAATAGCATTTTCGGCGTTACCCGTGCCATTAAATGGAATGGAGAAGAAAGCACGTCAGAACTGCGGGCAATGGTTCGTAACTGGCTCGCGGCTAACGGCATTTATGAAAACGGCGAGAGCTCAAAAGGCTATCCGGAGTGGGAAGAGGATCCACGCGCGGGCCGTCAATCAAATGTCGTTGAACAATCTCACGAAGATCTGACAGAAACCAAACAACCTGAAATTGCCAAAGTCAGCGCTGGCATGTACTCCATTGAAGGCCTCATGGCCACTCCTGCCCCAAAGACCGACAACGAAGAGGCCACCAGCGATGTGCAGATGGAAGAGACTCAGCAGGTCAAAAACGAAGCTGATAATCCGGTACCGGCAGGCGAAAGCGCTGATGCAGATGCTGAAAAAACAGATGCCGTAAACGCACGCAAAATTTTAACTGAGCGCTGTCCTGGCCTAGCCGCTGCGGTTCTGCAGGACCAGGAACCAACAATCACGCCTGAAGGTTCCGCCGAAGAACCAGACCAGGAACTTACAGCGACAGTATGGCCAGAATACTTCGAGCCTGGCCGATATGAAGGTGTACCGAACGAGGTTTATCACGCCGCCAACGGCATCAGCTCCACGATGGTTAAAGATGCCCGGGTATCGCTGATGTATTTCGAAGCGCGCCATGTCTCAAAAAATATCAATAAGGAACGCTCGCCGGTTCTGGATATGGGCAACCTGGTGCATGCGCTGGCACTGCAGCCGGAAGACATAGATAAAGAGTTCAGCGTCGAGCCCGAAATCCCGGAAGGTGCATTCACCACCACCACTACGATCCGCGCCTTTATCGACGAGCACAACGCCAGCCTGCCGCCGCTGTTGAGCGCCGACGATATCAAAGCATTACTGGATGCACATAACGCCACCCTGCCCGCATCGTTCCCGCTTGGGGCATCCGTTGACGAATCCTATGCGTCATATGAGCAACTCCCGGAAGAGTTCCAGCGCATCGAGAATGGGACTAAGCATACCGCTACGGCAATGAAGGCCTGCATCAAAGAATACAACGCCACCCTGCCCGCGCCGGTTAAAACCAGCGGCAGCCGCGATGCCTTGCTGGAACAGTTGGCAATCATTAATCCTGACCTGGTCGCGCAAGAAGCCCAGAAGGCGCAGCCGCTGAAAGTGTCGGGAACCAAAGTGGACCTGATGCAGGTCGTGAAATCCGTTAATCCTGACGCGGTATTCGCCGACGAACTACTGGATGGCTGGCGCGAGAACCCGGAAGGAAAAGTGCTGGTTACCCGTCAGCAGCTTAGTACTGCGCTGGCCATTCAGAAAGCACTCCTGAATCACCCGACCGCCGGCAAGCTACTGACCCACCCGAGCCGCGCCGTCGAAGTGAGCTATTTCGGTATTGATGAAGAAACCGGGCTGGAAATCCGCGTGCGTCCCGATCTTGAAATCGACATGGGAGGCCTGCGCATTGGTGCCGACCTGAAAACCATCAGCATGTGGAACATCAAGCAGGAAGGCCTTCGCGCGAAACTGCACCGGGAAATCACCGAACGCGATTACCACCTGAGCGCGGCTATGTACTGCGAAACCGCAGCGCTAGATCAGTTCTTCTGGATTTTCGTCAACAAAGACGAGAACTACCACTGGATCGCCATCATTGAGGCATCTAGCGAACTGCTGGAACTCGGCATGCTGGAATACCGCAAAGCAATGCGCGCCATCGCTAACGGTTTCGACACTGGCGAATGGCCGGCGCCAATCACTGAGGATTACGCCGAAGAACTCAA
Source organism: Klebsiella sp. RCJ4 (assembly GCF_009025755.1). Classification (NCBI taxonomy): domain Bacteria; kingdom Pseudomonadati; phylum Pseudomonadota; class Gammaproteobacteria; order Enterobacterales; family Enterobacteriaceae; genus Klebsiella; species Klebsiella sp. RCJ4. The sequence goes on along the minus strand of NZ_WCIN01000041.1, from coordinate 346,358 downwards.
CGATTTTGATGTGCGCCGCCTCGAAGCGCTGCGCGTACAGGCATAAGGGGATATGACTATGGAAAACACAAACATCATCACATCTGAACAGCAAGTGCCAAACAATATATCTGCAAACAACTCCATTTTTAACGTTCAGGCACTGAGCCAGTTAACGGCGTTTGCAGAACTAATGTCTGCGGCCAGCATTGCGATCCCGGATCATCTCGCAGGCAAACCTGCCGACTGCATGGCAATCGTTATGCAGTCAATGCAATGGGGAATGAACCCTTACGCTGTCGCACAAAAAACGTTCTTTGTAGGTGGAAAAATCGGGTACGAAGCCCAGCTCATCAGCGCAATACTCAGCAGTACGGGAGCCATCCGCGGGCGTTTTCATTATGAATACGAGGGTGACTGGTCTAAATGCACCCGCTCGAAAGAAGTTACAACTACAAAATCCGGAAGAAACGGCAATTACGAAAAGACAGAACGTATACGAGCCTGGAGTGATGAAGATGAAGAAGGCTTGTATGTGCGGGCCGGGGCGGTAATTAAAGGTGAAACTGAGATCACTTGGTGTGAACCCGTTTATCTTTCAAGCGTGGTAATTCGAAATTCGCCACTTTGGGCAACTAATCCTAAGCAGCAGATTGCTTATCTCGCGACAAAATACTGGTCTCGTATCTACTGCCCTGCCGCAATCATGGGTTTTCAGGATGCTGATGATCTTGCCTATCGCGAAGAGAAAGTTATCAATCCAGAGCCTGTTCAACGCATGAGTATGAAGGAAATCACCTCTGATGTTGAAACGACCACCAGCGCGCAGGAATCAGCAAGTAACATTGATGCCGTTGCCGACGATCTACGCAACCGCATTGATACAGCTGACTCAGTGGATCAGGCCAAAGCCATCCGCGTAGATATCGAATCACAGAAAGCACTGCTGGGTACTGCTCTGTATACCGAACTGAAAAACAAGGCAGTTAAGCGCTACTACCTCGTTGATGCACGAAACAAGATTGAGGCCGCGATCAATTCACTGCCTAACCCTGGCGAACCGGAAGCTGTCGAGCTGTTTGCTAAAGCTGAAGGCACCCTCACCGCCGCCAGACGCCATCTTGGTGATGAACTGTATGACCAGTTCCGCATCACCCTGGACGACATGAAACCGGAATACGTGGGCTAAGGGAGGCGGGAGGGTCCGCCCTCCCGGTAACGATATGACGAAAATTACTGAACGCGGAATGATTTTTAACGGGGAAGAGATACCTGAACAGCGCCGGGAGGCGGTGGCGGGCTGTCAGCGCTGCGCTGATTGCCAGGAGGAAGAGGAATTGCGCGGTAAGCATCGGAGGTGATATGGCGTCAGATAAACCGATAACAGCTCAGCAGGCCGCCGACTTACTCATCGTGTCGGCGCGGGTAATCTACCGCCTGATTGAGTCAGGAGAACTCGCCGGCCGCAAGGTCGGCAACAAGTACAGAACGACCGAAGCGGCATGTATTGCGTATTTGTCATCCCCGCAGGAAACTAAACGAGCGAACGCGGGTGAGCATAAAGGAGGTATTTTATGTCCATCACCCTCAGAGGCGGCATGTGGCACTGTCATTTCTTTACGCCGTCAGGGAAAAGAGTTAGGCGATCTCTTGGCACGGGGGACAAAAAGCAGGCGCAGGAGCTCCACGATAAGCTAAAGGCTGAAGCATGGCGGGTTGATCAGATCGGCGACCTGCCTGTAAGAACCTTCGAAGAGTGCTGTATCCGGTGGCTGCGGGAGAAAGACCATAAGCGGTCGCTGGATGATGACAAAACCAAAATAGAGTTTTGGCTGCAGCATTTTTCCGGCCGTGATGTATCGAAAATAACGGTGGAGGAAATTTACGAAGCCGTTAACGGGATGATCAACCGTAAGCACCTGCAGGTGTGGGAGAGTAAACGTGATGCCGCGTTGAGGAAGGGTAAGCCGGTTCCTGAGTACAAACCACGGCAGGTTTCTCAGGCGACGAAGGCGCAGCACCTTTCCTTCATTAGGTCCTTGCTCAGGGCCGCGGCGAATGATTGGGGATGGATAAAAACGGCACCAGTTATCAAAACCCGCAAGCCGATCAGCAAGCGGATACGGTGGCTGACCAGAGAGGAAGCTGAGCGGTTGATCGAGTGCATGCCGGAGAGCATTAAGCCAGTGGTGATATTTGCACTGGCAACCGGCCTGCGCCGCTCAAACATCATCGGGCTTGAGTGGCAGCAGGTCGATATGCAGAGAAAGGTTGCATGGGTAAATCCGGAGAACGCAAAAGCGGGCAAGGCGATTGGCGTGGCTCTGAATGATACCGCATGCAGGGTATTAAGGGATCAGATAGGGAAGCATTCCCGGTGGGTGTTCGTTCATACCACGGCAAAACATCGCCCGGATGGAACGCTGACGCCCGCTGTGAGAAAAATGCGGGTGGATGACAATAACGCCTGGCGCGCCGGACTGAAAAAAGCGGGGATCGAGGATTTCCGTTTTCACGACCTCCGGCACACCTGGGCGAGCTGGCTGATCCAGTCCGGCGTCCCGCTTTCTGTTTTACAGGAAATGGGAGGATGGGAGAGCATCGAGATGGTGCGTCGTTATGCTCACCTGGCGCCGAACCACCTGACCGAACACGCACGGAAAATTGACGCCATTTTTGGCGCTAGCGACACAAATACGACACAAGGAGGAAATCAGGCTGGTTTAAAACTGGCGTAAGTGACTGTTTCTTAATGGCACGCCCTACAGGATTCGAACCTGTGACCTACGGCTTAGAAGGCCGTTGCTCTATCCAGCTGAGCTAAGGGCGCATTGAGAAGCGAGCTTCATGATGTGCAATCGCCGGAATTATACGGTCCACGCCTGATGAGTCAATGTATTTTGCCGCGAAACTGCGCTTGCCTGTGCAGGCTGGCGGCTTATGCCGCAAAAGCAGTATAAAGTTTATCCAACCTTATGTTTCTGCACGTTAACCTTTCTTCGACTCCCGGGCTCCTTTTTGCGCCATTCGCAGCGCGGTCAGGGCCGTTTTTCAGCCTCTGCAACGCCTAAGAAAGATAAAATCTTAAACGAAGACTGACAGCGGGGCTGGCTTCTGACAAAATATCGTCATCCCCCTTTCGTAAAGATACAGATGGAATCCTCTCTCTGATGGCAGCAAAAATTATTGACGGTAAAACGATTGCGCAGCAGGTACGCTCTGAGGTTGCGGAAAAAGTGAAGGCGCGCGTTGCGGCCGGATTTCGTGCTCCAGGGTTAGCCGTCGTGCTGGTCGGCAGCAACCCGGCATCGCAGATTTATGTCGGCAGCAAGCGCAAAGCGTGTGAAGAGGTAGGCTTCGTCTCCCGCTCGTACGATCTCCCGGAAACCACCAGCGAAGCGGAGCTGCTGGAACTTATCGACACCCTGAATGCGGATAGCGCCATCGACGGCATTCTGGTCCAGCTGCCGCTGCCCGCCGGCATTGATAATGTCAAAGTGCTGGAGCGCATTTCGCCGGACAAAGACGTTGACGGTTTCCACCCGTATAACGTGGGCCGTCTGTGCCAGCGCGCGCCGCGTCTGCGTCCGTGCACGCCGCGTGGGATCGTCACGCTGCTTGAGCGTTACAACATTGATACCTACGGCCTGAACGCGGTGGTCATTGGCGCCTCCAATATTGTCGGACGCCCGATGAGCATGGAGCTGCTGCTGGCAGGCTGCACCACCACCGTCACCCACCGTTTTACCAAAAACCTGCGTCATCACGTCGAAAACGCCGACCTGCTGATCGTGGCTGTCGGTAAACCGGGCTTTATTCCGGGCGAATGGATTAAAGAAGGCGCGATCGTGATCGATGTCGGCATTAACCGCCTGGAAAGCGGCAAAGTGGTCGGCGATGTGGTCTATGAAGATGCCGCCGCGCGCGCGTCGTACATCACGCCGGTTCCCGGCGGCGTCGGCCCGATGACCGTAGCCACCCTCATTCAGAACACGCTGCAGGCGTGCGAAGAGTATCACGATATTCAGGAGGCCTGAGATGGCGAATTTTTCTTTAGGCAAACACCCGCACGTTGAACTGTGCGACCTGCTGAAGCTTGAAGGCTGGAGCGAAAGCGGCGCGCAGGCTAAAATCGCTATCGCCGACGGTCTGGTCAAAGTCGACGGTGCGGTGGAAACCCGTAAACGCTGTAAAATCGTCGCCGGTCAGACGGTCAGCTTTGAAGGTCAGAGCGTTACCGTTACCGAGTAACACGTTCAGGCGCCGCAGCCGGCGCCTGTCCCCCCACCCCGACAGATGATCTCTCGTTTTTCTGCACTTCAGTCAGCGCCGCCATCTTCCGATATCACGTCCTGTGTAGCACAGCCGCTCCCCTGGCTGCCTCCGGCAACCTGCACTTCCGCCTGATACCTCTTCTCCCCGACGAACGCTACAGCCGCTGGCCGGGAACATACGCAGGCGAAATCAGGACCGCGCTTCGTTTCTTAGCCTGAGTCAGGGCAAAAAAATGCCGGGGATGGCCCCGGCTAAAAAGAGAGAATGAGACTACTTACGGCGCCAGGTGGTGCCCTGCGGGCCATCTTCCAGCACGATGCCCATCTCGTTGAGACGGTCACGCGCGGCATCCGCCGCCGCCCAGTCTTTCGCTTTACGCGCGTCCAGACGCTGCTGGATCAACGACTCGATTTCCGCCACTTCCCCGTCGTCCGCCTGCGCGCCGCTCTGCAGGAAGGCATCCGGCTCCTGTTCCAGCAGCCCCAGTACCGAAGAGAGCTTGCGCATATGCGCGGCCATCGCGTTGGCCGCGGCGGCATCTTCGGTTTTCAGGCGGTTAACCTCACGCGCCATATCGAACAGCACGGAATAGGCTTCCGGAGTATTAAAATCGTCATCCATCGCTTCGATAAAGCGCGCTTCAAACGCCTCGCCGCCGGCCGGCTCTGCGGTTTTGTCGGTTCCGCGCAGCGCGGTATACAGACGCTCCAGCGCGGAGCGCGCCTGCTTTAAGTTCTCTTCGCTGTAGTTCAGCTGGCTGCGATAGTGGCCGGACATCAGGAAGTAGCGAATGGTTTCCGCGTCGTAGAACTTCAGCACGTCGCGCACGGTAAAGAAGTTGCCCAGCGATTTTGACATCTTCTCGCGGTCAACCATCACCATCCCGGAGTGCATCCAGTAATTGACGTACTCGCCGTCGTGGGCGCAGGTGGACTGGGCGATTTCGTTTTCATGGTGCGGGAACATCAGATCCGAACCGCCGCCGTGAATATCAAAATGGTTGCCCAGCTGTTTGCAGTTCATCGCTGAACACTCAATGTGCCAGCCTGGACGGCCCGCGCCCCACGGCGACGGCCAGCTTGGCTCGCCCTCTTTCGACATCTTCCACAGCACAAAGTCCATCGGGTTATGCTTGACGTCAACGACATCAACCCGCGCGCCGGCCTGCAGCTGATCGAGATCCTGACGCGACAGCTGACCGTAGTTCGGGTCGGTCGGCACATCGAACATCACGTCGCCGTTGTCGGCGACATACGCGTGGCCTTTGGCGATCAGCTGCTCGGTAATCTCAATGATTTCCGCGATATGGTGGGTGGCCCGCGGCTCCATATCCGGGCGCAGGATATTCAGCGCGTCGAAGTCTTTGTGCATCTCGGCAATCATGCGATCCACCAGCGCAACAAAGCTTTCGCCGTTTTCATTAGCACGCTTAATGATTTTGTCGTCGATATCGGTGATATTGCGCACGTACTTTAGCTTGTAGCCCAGGAAACGCAGGTAGCGCGCGACCACATCGAATGAGACGAAGGTACGGCCATGGCCGATGTGACAGAGGTCATAAACGGTAATACCACACACGTACATGCCAACTTCCCCGGCATGGATAGGTTTAAATTCTTCTTTTTGGCGCGTCAGTGTATTAAAAATTTTTAACATCGAAGATTCCGTGTAGACGTGTGTGGATATAAGTCGCGTATTCTAACCTTAATTCAACCCCGAAGCAGCACACATTGCAAGGTGATCCAACCCCGCGGTTATGCTATAACAGCCCCCTATATCTCACCCGACTCCGGGTGCAGGCACCACAATCATCGGAACAGGATGCAAAAATGGTTACTTTCCACACCAATCATGGCGATATCGTAATCAAGACGTTTGACGACAAAGCGCCGGAAACAGTTAAAAACTTCCTGGACTACTGTCGTGAAGGTTTCTACGACAACACTATTTTCCACCGTGTAATCAACGGTTTTATGATTCAGGGCGGCGGTTTTGAGCCGGGCATGAATCAGAAAACCACCAAATCTCCTATTCAGAACGAAGCGAACAACGGTCTGAAAAACACCCGCGGTACGCTGGCGATGGCCCGTACTCAGGCGCCCCACTCCGCCACCGCGCAGTTCTTCATCAACGTCGCCGATAACGACTTCCTAAACTTCTCCGGCGAAAGCCTGCAGGGTTGGGGCTACTGCGTATTCGCAGAAGTCGTTGAAGGGATGGACGTGGTCGACAAAATCAAAGCGGTCGCCACCGGCCGCAGCGGCATGCACCAGGATGTGCCGAAAGAAGATGTTGTGATCAAAAGCGTCACCGTTAGCGAATAATTCGTGGCGACACTTTTTATTGCGGATTTGCATCTGCAAACGGAAGAACCGGCGATTACCGCCGGTTTTCTGCGCTTTTTACAGGGGGAAGCCCGCAGGGCGGACGCCCTGTATATCCTCGGCGATCTCTTTGAAGCCTGGATCGGCGATGACGATCCTAACCCGCTGCATCGGCAAATCGCCGCAGCGCTCAAAGCGCTGGCCGATTCCGGCGTCCCCTGCTACTTCCTTCACGGCAACCGCGACTTTCTCGTCGGCAAGCGCTTTGCCCGCGAAAGCGCGATGACCCTGCTGCCGGAAGAGAAGCTTCTCGACCTCTACGGGCGCAAGGTGCTGATTATGCACGGCGACACCCTCTGCACCGACGATGCAGGCTATCTGGCGTTTCGCGCGAAAGTTCACAATCCCTGGATCCAGCGCCTGTTTCTGGCCCTGCCGCTGTTTATCCGCCGCCGTATCGCCGCCAGAATGCGCGCCGACAGCAAAGCGGCCAACAGCAGCAAGTCGATGGAAATTATGGATGTGAATCCCCTGGCGGTCGTTGACGTCATGGAGAAACATCGCGTTCAGTGGCTGATTCACGGGCATACGCACCGCCCCGCCGTCCACCCGCTAGAAGCCAACGGCCAAACCGCGTACCGCGTGGTGCTCGGCGCCTGGCATAGCCAGGGCTCTATGGTCAAAGTGACGCCAGAAGACGTTGAGCTGATTCATTTTCCTTTCTAGCCCCCCGGCAAGGGCTGATTCTTTATTTTCCGCGATTTATCCGGGCCGCACGATGAGCGCGTTGTGCAAATCTACCTGCTGGTGATGGGCATTCTTATGCTGACCCGGGGACGGGGGCTGGTTTTACTTTTTGCCCGCTCATAACCGGCGCGTTTCATCGAATACCGACAACACAAAGGCGGCTGGCCATGCGCACGCAACCGTTTTCCTTGCCGGGAGTTCATGCTATTCTCTGTGGCCTCTAAAGCAGTGTGAAACACACCCACAGGAGTTTTAAGACGCATGTCTTCCCGCAATAATTCGGCGCGTATCGCCATCGTGATGGGGTCCAAAAGCGACTGGGCTACCATGCAGTTTACCGCAGAAATCCTTGATGCCCTGAACGTTCCGTACCATGTCGAAGTGGTCTCCGCCCACCGCACGCCCGATAAACTGTTCAGCTTCGCCGAAGGCGCGGAAGAAAACGGTTTTCAGGTGATTATTGCCGGTGCCGGCGGCGCGGCGCACCTGCCGGGCATGATTGCGGCGAAAACGCTGGTGCCGGTGTTAGGCGTGCCGGTTCAGAGCGCGGCGCTGAGCGGCGTAGACAGCCTCTACTCCATCGTCCAGATGCCGCGCGGCATCCCGGTGGGTACGCTGGCCATCGGCAAAGCCGGGGCCGCCAACGCTGCCCTGCTGGCGGCGCAGATCCTCGCCCAGCACGATGCGGAACTGCACCAGCGCCTCAGCGCCTGGCGTCAGGCGCAAACCGATGACGTGCTGGATAACCCGGATCCGCGGGGTGCGGCATGAAGCAGGTTTGCGTTCTCGGCAACGGCCAGCTAGGCCGGATGCTGCGCCAGGCCGGCGAGCCGCTGGGTATTGCGGTCTGGCCGGTCGGTCTGGAAGCCGACCCGGAAGCGGTGCCGGTACAGCAAAGCGTGATTACCGCAGAGATTGAACGCTGGCCGGAAACGGCGCTGACCCGCGAGCTGGCGCGTCATTCCGCCTTCGTTAACCGCGACGTTTTCCCGATAATCGCCGACCGCCTGACGCAAAAGCAGTTGTTCGATAAGCTGGCGCTCGCCACCGCGCCGTGGCAGCTTCTGGCGGATAAAAGCGAATGGCCTGCGGTATTCGCCCGCCTCGGGGAGCTGGCTATCGTTAAGCGCCGCGTCGGCGGCTACGATGGCCGCGGCCAGTGGCGTTTGCGGGAAAATGAAACCGCGCAGCTGCCGGAGGATAACTACGGCGAGTGTATCGTTGAGCAGGGCATTAACTTCTCCGGCGAGGTGTCGCTGGTCGGCGCTCGCGCCCGGGACGGCAGCACGGTCTTCTATCCTCTGACCCGCAACCTGCATCAGGACGGTATTTTACGCGCCAGCGTCGCTTTTCCGCAGGCCAATGCCCGCCAGCAGGCGCAGGCGGAGCAGATGCTGTCGGCGATCATGCATGAGCTGGGCTACGTTGGCGTGATGGCGATGGAGTGTTTCGTCACCGCTGATGGCCTGCTGATTAACGAACTGGCGCCTCGCGTGCACAACAGCGGCCACTGGACGCAAAACGGCGCCTCCATTAGCCAGTTCGAGCTGCATCTGCGGGCGATTACCGATCTGCCGCTGCCGCCGCCGGTGGTAAACAGCCCGTCGGTGATGATCAACCTGATCGGTACCGATCTGAACTATGACTGGCTGAAGCTGCCGCTGGTGCATCTGCACTGGTACGACAAAGAGGTACGTCCGGGTCGTAAAGTCGGCCACCTGAACCTGACCGACAGCGATACCGACCGCCTGAGCGCGACGCTGGAAGCGCTGAAGCCGCTGCTGCCGCCGGAATATGCCAGCGGTATCTTCTGGGCGCAGGCGCAGCTGGCGTAATCCTCTCTCCTTTATCCCGGCTTGCGGCGCGCTGCGCCTTAGCCGGGCTACCCAACTTGCCAGCCCCACGGATGCTTAAATCCAGCCATTCCTGACGCTATTCAGCGATACACCGTGAAAAATCAATTCAGCAGGGCGCTCACCGCGTACAATAGAGGAATTATCGCGTCGAGCGACGCGTCTGAATGGCTTAACGGTTTAAATGATGGAATTAGTACCACAGAATATTCGGCAGATTCTCGCCAGCGATACGCCGCTGATTGACGTACGCGCCCCGGTTGAATTCAGGCAAAGCGCCATGCCCGCGGCGATCAACCTGCCGCTGATGAACGATGACGAGCGCGCCGCCGTCGGCACCTGCTATAAGCGTCAGGGGCCGGTCGCCGCCCTCGCGCTGGGCCATCAACTGGTCAACGGCGAGATTCGCGCCCGCCGCCTCGCCGCCTGGAAAGAGGCCTGCGCGCGCTATCCCGAGGGCTACCTGTGCTGCGCTCGCGGCGGCCAGCGTTCGCATATCGTCCAGCAGTGGCTGAAGGAAGCGGGCGTGGATTACCCGCTGATCGTCGGCGGCTACAAAGCGCTGCGCCAGGCGGCGATACAGCTAACCGAAGAGCTGGTGCAGCGCCCTATCGTGCTGATCGGCGGCTGTACCGGTAACGGTAAAACCCAGCTGGTCGGCGCTCAACCGGACGGTATCGATCTCGAAGGGCTCGCCCATCACCGCGGCTCTTCATTTGGCCGAACCCTGCAGGAGCAGCATCAGCAGGCAACCTTTGAAAATCACCTGGCCGTGGCAATGCTCAAAAAGTCAGGGCAGCAGACGCGCTGGGTGCTGGAGGATGAGGGGCATATGATTGGCGCCAATCACCTGCCGGAGTGCATGCGCCTTCGCATGGCGCAGTCGCCGCTGGCGGTGGTGGAAGATCCGTTCGCTGTCCGTCTTGAACGGCTGCGGGAAGAGTATTTTGCGCGCATGCATCATGATTACCTGGCGGCCTACGGCGAAGAGCAAGGCTGGCAGGCGTATAGCGAATATCTGCATCATGGTCTGTTCGCAATCCGCCGCCGCCTCGGGTTACAGCGTTTTGCCCAGCTCACCGCCCGGCTTGATGAAGCCCTGCATGAGCAGCAGCGAACCGCCAGCACCGAAGCCCACTTCAGCTGGCTGGTTCCCCTGCTGAACGAGTATTACGATCCGATGTACCGCTACCAGCTCGGCAAAAAAGCGGAGAAGATTATTTTTCGCGGCAGTTGGCAGGACGTCGCCGCCTGGCTGGCGGAGTAATCACATTCTCTCCTGTCCCGGCTTGCGGCGTAAACGCCTTAGCCGGGCTACGGGTCCGCAGACGGCGATAAACCTGTAGCCCCGGTAAGCGCAGCGTCACCGGGGAAGTGTCAGCGCTTAGAAGTCGTAGCGCAGACGCACCAGGTTCATATCGCCCAGGTTGTCGGTGCTCGACGTGAAGACGTGTTCATAGTCAACGCGGAAACCATAATCCAGCTGGAAGCTCACGCCGACGCCGTTATCAATCCTCTGATAGTTGCGGCCGTTCACGTACTGCAGGCGGTCGCCCATAAAGTACGGCTGAATAGATTTCACCGCATACTGACCAATCGGGAATTTATAACCGGCAAAGTACTCAATACCCCAGGCATCGCCCGCGAAGTAGTTATGAACATCGGTTTTTTTGGTGGTCAGGAAGTTCTGATACCAGCCGCCGCCGAAGGAGAAGGTCCAGTTATCCGGCGTCCAGCTAACGCGGTACCGACGATATTCTGATCGTATGATTTGCTGTCTGAACTGGAGGGGTTACGCATATCGGCGCGGGTATAGTTCCACGCTGCGCCCCAGGTCAAATCCTTCATGATGTGGTAATCGGCGCCGATGGAGCCGCCGCCTTTACGCTTGTAGCGCAGGCCGTTGCCCGGCAGATATTCGCTGTCCTCAAACAGATAAGAGGCGTAAAGATCGACATCGCCAACGGTTTTCTTATATTTCAGCATATTGCGTGAGCGGTAGGAGCCATCGTAGTCGCCGTTGATGCCGTTACCCGGCGCCTGGCCTATCATGTCGTAATCCCAGATATCGGTTTTTACCCCGACCACGTCGTAATAAACGCTGTTCTGCTGACCGTAGGTTAACGTCCCCCAGGTATCGCTTTTCAGGCCGGTATAGAGCATACGGCGGCTGGTGTTATTCGCGCCTTCGGCGTAGTGGTTATCCCAGTCGAAAAGCGCCGGAATATTGACGCCCAGCTCGTAGTAGCTGATCCAGCTAATATCATCGAACAGATAGTAGTCGGCGGCGAAGCGGAAACGGGTACCGCCATCGAAACCGTTACGTTTATAAGAGCCTTTGTCTCCGTCGCCGGACATCATGTTGAACTGGGGACGGATGCTCCCGCCGACGGTGAAATTAAGCCGGCTTAACGGATCGCCCGCCTGCGGATCTTGTTTTAAAAGCGTAATTTCCGCCTGGGATGCAAAAGAGGTTAACGCCAGGGCTGCGCCGATCGTTATCGCCAGCGCTTTTATTTTATGTGCCATACTTTTTCCTTGATTAATAAGCAACCTTATATTTGCCAGTTGAATATTAACTGCGTTCGAGTATGGCGTGTTGTTGAGTTTTTAATGTTTCGTGCGATTAAAAATCAGTGACTTACCATTTTGTGCCGTTAAAAAAACTGTGGTTATCTTTTCATCGCCATGTCATTAAAATGGTCTATTACCGCGCAAACATCATCCATGGAGGAAGTATGTCGAAAAAACTACTGCAGCTGCACTTTGCCTTTAACGGTCCCTTCGGCAGCGAGATGTCCCGTCAGCTCGTGGAGCTGGCCGAGTCCATCAATCAGGAGCCGGGTTTTATCTGGAAGGTCTGGACGGAAAGCGAAAAAAATCAGGAGGCGGGCGGGATCTATCTTTTTGCGAATGAAGAAACCGCGCTCGCTTATCTCAACAAGCACACCGCGCGTCTGAAATCTCTCGGCGTAAACGAGGTTATCTGCAAAATTTTCGATGTTAATGAGCCGCTCACCGCGCTGAACCACGGTCATCTGCAATAGCAACGCGCATCCGTACCGGGTAACCCCCCGGGTTGCGGCTGACGCCTTACCCGGGCTACTTTCCCGCATACAGTGAAACCCCCGGGTGGCGGATAACGCCTTACCCGGGCTACATAGCTAACCCTATCCCTGACTAAACTGGCGGAACAGCGCCTTACCTTTCAGCAGACGCAGCCCCAGCCAGCCGCCGCACAGCGACAGCAGTATCGCCCCGCACAGCGGCAGCATCACCCACAGCCGCCAGTCCGGAGACCACGGGAAGTCAAAAATTTTGCTTTGCAGCAGCGCCAGCGCCACCTCAGCGCCAATCGCCGCCACGACGCCGGACACCACGCCCAGCAGCGCGAACTCCGCCCACAGCGTGGTGCGCAGCAGAGACTTCCCGGCCCCCAGCGTGCGCCAGACCACCAGCTCCTGATAACGCTGACGCATCCCGACCTGTACCTGCGCCAGCAGCAGCAAAACGCCGCAGGCGGTCACCAGAATCACCATCACCTCAAGCGCGCGGCTTACCTGGGTCAGCACCTGGCCAATCTGCTGCAAAATCGCGCCGATATCCAGCAGGCTGACGGTGGGGAATTCGCGGTTGAGCTGTGTGAGCATCCCGTTGCCGTTATCCCAGCGGAAGCTGGTCAGCCAGCTTTGCGGCTGGCCGTCGAGCGCCCCCTGCGGGAAGATAAAGAAGAAGTTCGGCCGCAGGCTCTCCCAGTCGACTTTACGCACGCTGGACACCTTCGCGCTAAAATCCTGAGTATCCCCGGTAAAGGTCACGCTATCGCCGAGCTTGACGCCCAGACGCTGCGCCAGCCCCTCTTCAATCGACACCTCGCCCGCCTTCGGCGGCCAGCTACCGGCAACCAGCGGATTATGATCCGGACGCTCGCGGCTCCAGGTGAGGTTAAGCTCCCGGTTCAGGGCTTCATCTTTATTGCCCTCCGTCACCTGACCGTTAATTTGCGTCAGGCGGGCGCGCACGATGGGGTAGAACTCGGTGGCGCGGGTCTGATGTTCGGCGAGGAAGGTTTTCACCGGTACCACCTGCTCCGGCGCAATGTTAATCAGGAAATAGTTAGGACTTTCCGGCGGCAGCTGCTGCTGCCAGCGGTCAAGCAGATCGCCGCGCAGCACCAGCAGCAGCGCCAGCAGCATAAACGACAGCGAAAAGGCCGCCAGCTGGCTCAGGGTCGACCACGGCTGGCGCAGCAGACGGTTCACCGCCAGGCGCAGCGGCAGCGCTTTTAACGTCAAACGCTTCAGTAGCCACAGAACGCCCCATCCCGCCAGGCCGCACAGCAGCGCCAGCACCACGGCGCCCGCCAGCACCGCCCATAGCAGGGGGCTGCCGCCCATCAGCAGCGCCAGCAGGGCTACCACCACCGCGCACACCACTGGAATATAGAACGTCAGCGGCCAGACGTTGGCGACGACATCCTGGCGCAGCACCCGCAGCGGCAGCGTCGCCAGCAGCAGTCTATAAGGACGCAGTCCGACCAGCAGGGAAATCACCACCATCGCGCCGATCGCCCACAGCCACGGCCAGCCGCTCGCCGCCGGCAGCGCCGCCGGGAGCACCGGCTTAAGCATCAGCAGCAGAATATGCTCCAGCCCGACGCCCATCGCCCCGCCGGCGACCACCGCCAGCGCCAGCAGCATCAGCCACTGGCCGACAATCAGCTTGCGCAGCTGCGCCCGCCCGGCGCCGAGGGTTTTAAGGATCGCCACCAGATCGTAACGACTGCGGCAGTAGTGGCTCATCGCCACCGCCACCGCGGCGACCGCCAGCAGCAGCGTTAACAGCGCCGACAGCAGCAAAAACTGCTGCGAGCGCTCCAGCGATTTACCCAGCGCGCTGTCATCCTGCTCCAGGCCGATCCAGCGATGTTCAGGCCCCAGCTTCGGCAGCAGCCACTTTTCGTAGTCCGCCAGCTGCTGCGGGGTTCCGGCATACTTATAGCGCCAGGAGACGCGGCTCCCGGGCTGCACCGCGCCGGTTTTCGCCACGTCTGCGGTATTCATCATCAGCCGCGGCGCCATCTGGAAGGGGTTAAATCCGGCATCCGGCTCCTGTATCACCTCGCCGGCAATGCGCAGCGTGGCGTCGCCCACGTCGATGGTGTCGCCGGTTTTCAGATTCAGCAGCGCCATTAATCGCGGCGCCAGCAGCACGGTGCCGGCGTGCGGCTTCAGCCCCGGCGGCTGGGTCTGCAGCTGACCATATAGCGGATAGGTGTCGTCAACCGCTTTGACGTCCGCCAGCTGCGGCGTATCGCCGGAAAACGTCATAGTGGCGAAGCTCAGCTGTTCGCCGACGGTTAAACCAAGGCGACGCGCTTCGTCAATCCATGCGCCCGGGACTTCGCGCGAGCTGCGCAGCGTGCGGTCGCCGGCCATAAATTCCCGGCTCTGCTGGCTGAGTCCTTTCTCCATGCGGTCGCTTATCGAGCCCAGCGCCAGCACGCAGGCCACCGCCAGGCTCAGCGCCAGCCAGACGATCAGCAGCGACGGCGAGCGCCATTCGCGCCAGAACCAGCGGGCGATCATGCTTCCTCCCGCAGCTGGCCATCCACCAGCCTCAGCCGTCGGTCGCAGCGCGCCGCCAGCAGCGGGTCGTGGGTGACGAGGATCAGCGTGGTGCCGTGCTCGCGGTTCAGCGAGAACAGCAGGTCGGCGATTTTATCCCCGGTGTGACGGTCGAGGTTGCCGGTGGGTTCATCGGCGAACAGCAGCTCCGGGCGGCCGTTAAACGCGCGCGCCAGCGCGACCCGCTGCTGCTCGCCGCCGGAGAGCTGTACCGGCAGGTGATGCAGGCGTTTGCCCAGCCCCAGCTGCTCCAGCAGCGCCCGGGCGCTGCCGCGGCTCTGGCTATCGCTTTCGCCGCGCAGCAGCGCCGGAAGCTCAACGTTTTCCAGCGCATTGAGGGTGGGTATCAGCATAAAAGATTGAAACACAAAGCCGACGTGCTTAGCGCGCAGCTTCGCCCGCGCCTCTTCGTCCATCTGGTGCAGCGGCTGTCCGAGCAGCGAAACCTCCCCGCTGCTGCCGTCGTCCAGCCCGGCGAGGATCGCCAGCAGCGTCGATTTACCGGACCCCGACTCGCCAATCAGGGCGATGGTCTGCCCCTGTTTGACAACCAGCTCAACTCCGGTAAGGATGGAAAGCTGATGCTCACCCTGACCGACGGATTTCTTAAGACGATGAACTTCAAGTATGTTTTCCGCTGGCATTTGCCTTTCCTGTTTCTGGTCCTGTTTACCTGCCGCGCGATGGCGGCCGACACGCTGTTGGTTCTCGGCGACAGTCTGAGCGCCGGTTATCGCATGGCGGGCAATACCGCCTGGCCTGCGCTGCTTAACGATAAGTGGCAGACCAAAACGCCGGTGGTTAACGCCAGCATCAGCGGCGATACCTCGCAGCAGGGGCTGGCAAGGCTGCCGGCTCTGCTTAAGCAGCATCAGCCGCGCTGGGTGCTGGTAGAGCTGGGCGGTAACGACGGGCTGCGCGGTTTCCCGCCGCAGCAGACGGAGCAGACGCTGCGTACCATTATTGAGCATATCAAAGCGGCGAACGCCCAGCCGCTGCTGATGCAAATTCGCCTGCCCGCCAACTATGGCCGCCGTTATAATGAAGCCTTTAGCGCAATTTATCCGGCACTGGCCAAAGAGTTTGATATTCCTCTGCTGCCCTTTTTTATGGAAGAGGTTTATCTGAAACCGCAGTGGATGCAGGACGATGGAATTCACCCTAATCGCGACGCCCAGCCGTTTATCGCCGACTGGATGGCGACGCGTTTGGCTCCCTTAGTTAATCATGACTCCTGATAACAGCGAGTCATTTGCAGGTAAAGTTATGCAAAAATCGGTTTTAGTTACAGGATGTTCCAGCGGAATTGGTCTTGAAAGCGCCCTTGATTTAAAGCGCCAGAGCTTTAACGTGCTGGCCGCCTGCCGCAAAGCGGAAGATGTCGCACGGATGCAGGAGCTGGGGCTGACCGGTGTGTTGCTGGATCTTGACGATCCGCAGAGCGTTGAACGCGCCGCCGCCGAGGTGATTGCCCTGACCGACAACCGCCTGTACGGCCTGTTTAACAACGCGGGCTACGGCGTCTACGGCCCGCTGCCGACCATCAGCCGCCAGCAGATGGAGCAGCAGTTTTCCGCCAACTTTTTCGGCGTCCATCAGCTAACGATGCTGCTGCTTCCGGCGATGGAGCCGCACGGCGAAGGGCGTATTGTGATGACCTCATCGGTGATGGGAATTATCTCCAGTCCCGGCCGCGGCGCCTATGCCGCCAGCAAATTCGCGCTGGAAGCCTGGTCAGACGCGCTGCGCATGGAGCTGCGCCACAGCGGAATTAAGGTCATCCTGATTGAGCCGGGCCCGATCCACACCCGCTTCACCAACAACGTCAACCAGACCCAGACCGATAAGCCGGTGGAAAACCCCGGCATCGCCGCCCGCTTTACTCTCGGGCCGGAAGCGGTGGTGGAAAAAGTGCGCCATGCTTTTGTCAGCGATAAACCGAAGCTGCGCTACCCGGTCACTCTGGTGGCGCATGCGGTCGCCCTGCTGAAACGCCTGCTGCCGACCCGCGCGATGGACAAAATTATCCAGGGCTAAGTTGAAGCGCCTGCCGTCGCCCCCATATATCTATACAAATATCGATTAAAGAGACTTGCTCATGTCCGCACAGAATATTGTCAATATTACCGAAGCTAACCTACACCAGACGCTACAGCAGTCCGCGACAACGCCGGTGCTGTTCTATTTCTGGTCCGCGCGCAGCCAACATTGCGAGCAGCTGACGCCGGTACTGGAGAGCCTCGCCACCCAGTACAACGGCCTGTTTACCCTCGCTAAAGTTGACTGCGATGCCGAACAAATGCTGGCTTCGCAGTTTGGCCTGCGCGCAATCCCTACGGTTTACCTGTTCCAGAACGGTCAGCCGGTCGACGGCTTCGAAGGCCCGCAGCCGGAAGAAGCGGTGCGCGCGCTGCTGGATAAGTTCCTGCCGCGCGAAGAGGAGCTCAAAGCGCAGCAGGCGCTGGCGCTGATGGAGGAAGAGAACTACGCCGAAGCGCTGCCGCTGCTGAAAGATGCCTGGCAGCTGTCGAACCAGGAGAGCCAGATTGGCCTGCTGCTGGCGGAAACGCTGATTGCCCTCCACCGTTCCGATGAAGCGGAAACGGTGCTGAAAACCGTGCCGCTGCAGGATCAGGATACCCGCTATCAGGGACTGGTGGCGCAGATCGAGCTGCTGAAAAAAGCCGCCGACACGCCGGAAATTCAGCAACTGCAGCAGCAGGTAGAGCAGAACCCGGAAGACGCGGCGCTGGCCTCCCAGCTGGCATTACAGCTGCATCAGGTTGGGCGTAACGAAGAGGCGCTGGCGCTGCTGTTCAGCCATCTGCAAAAAGATTTAGGCGCCGGAAACGGCGAGGTTCGCAAGCTGCTGCAGGAGATCCTCTCCGCCCTCGGCACCGGCGACGCGCTGGCCGCGAAGTACCGCCGCCAGCTCTACTCTCTGCTTTATTAATCGTAAAAAACCCGGCTCGCGCTGCGCTTAGCCGGGCTACAGGTTCCCCGCCGTCAGCGGGACGGTAGCCCGGACAGGCGCGTTCAGCGCCGCCTCCGGGGAAAAAACTTACGCGCGTTTTTTCAGCTGCGTCACCACCAGCTGATGGCGAGCATTAAAGAACTTCAGGTAGGTCAGATACCCGGCGATAATCGTTGACAGGCTGGCGGTCGACAGCAGCATAAACGTCACCATAATCTGGTACTTAATCGCTTTTACCGGATCAATCCCGGCGAAAATCAGCCCCGACATCATCCCCGGCAGGCTCACCAGCCCCACCGTTTTCGCCGAATCTACCGTCGGGATCAGCGCGGCGCGAATGCTATCGCGGATAAGCCTTGCGGAAGCCATCTTCGGCGTCGCGCCCAGGCTCAGCTTCTCCTGGATCTGCTGCTGCTCGCTGCTGAAACGCTGCCCCATGTTGTTGTAGCACAGCCCGACCGCCACCATCGCGTTACCGGCCACCATCCCGGCAATCGGAATCACCTGCATCGGCACAAACGCAATCGATCCGGAAAAAACCAGCACCGCCAGGGTTAATCCGGCGCCGGTGGTTATCGCGATAAACGAAGAAAGAAAGGCTTTATCGATATATTTGCTGCGCTTTTTCGCATTCCACGCCGCGTTAAAGCAGATAAACAGCACCATCAGCAGCGTCAGCACGGCGTGATTAACGTTAAAGATATATTTCAGCACGTAGCCGACGATAATCAGTTGCACAATCGCCCGGCAGATACTCCAGATAATATCTTTTTCCAGCGCCAGCTTTTCCCGGTAGCTGACCACGATCGCCACCAGCACCAGAACCATGGAAAGCGCCAGCGATTCGTTAGTAATATTATGCCCGTTCATTTTTTTTCTCCTCCTGCGCTTTTCCGCCGGCAGGCTTTAGGGTAATCACTTCATCCGCATGGGCAATTTCATTGCTATCGTGAGTGACCCACAGAACGGCAATATTTTTTTCGGTCGTGTAGCGATGGATAATCTCATTCACGTTTTTTTTATTGCTCTCGTCCAGCGCGCTGGTAATTTCATCGAGCAGCAGCACCTGCGGTAAAAACTGCAGATTGCGAATCAACGAAACGCGCTGCTTTTCCCCGCCCGAAAGTTCATTGATTGACTTTTCCAGCGTATTCTCCGCCAGCCCGAAGCGCAGCAGATCGGCGACCAGCGCGTTGGGATCCGGCTGTTGATGACGGATCTGCCACGGGAAGACCAGGTTGTCATACACTGAATCGCCGAACAGCGCCGGGGTTTGCGCGCAGTAGGAAACCTGCTGACGATAGGTTTCCGGCGTTAAGTCATTAATGTTTTTACCGGCGAAGAAAATGCTTCCCGCGGTGGGGCTCAGCAGCGAAGCGATTATTTTTAATAACGTGCTTTTTCCGCAGCCGGAAGGGCCGGTAATCAGCTTAAATTCCCCTGCCCTGAGCTGAAAACTCATCTCATTAAGGATGGTCACTCCATCGGCCTGAAAACCCACATTGTCCAGGCGCAAAATAGCGTTACTTTCGGTCATTATTATTCCCAGTTTTTCGACAACGCCTCTAGTTTACTCCACTTTTCTTTCACCCGGATGCGCGGAAAGATATACTCTGGTTAAACGCGCGCCACTCTCCCGGCGCATCAACAGGCAACAAGACAGGAGGTTTTTGATGCTGATTTTTATCCCCATTCTTATTTTCGTCGCGCTGGTTATCGTCGGAGCGGCGGTAAAAATCGTTCCTCAGGGCTACCAGTGGACGGTAGAGCGCTTTGGCCGCTATACGCAAACGCTGCAGCCGGGGATGAGCCTGGTGGTGCCCTTTATGGATCGTATCGGGCGCAAAATTAATATGATGGAGCAGGTGCTCGATATCCCTTCGCAGGAGGTGATTTCGCGCGATAACGCCAACGTCACCATTGATGCGGTGTGCTTTATTCAGGTCATCGACGCGCCGAAAGCCGCCTATGAAGTCAGCAACCTCGAGCTGGCGATTATCAACCTGACCATGACCAACATTCGTACCGTGCTGGGCTCCATGGAGCTGGACGAAATGCTCTCCCAGCGCGACAGCATCAACACCCGCCTGCTGCATATTGTCGATGAAGCGACCAACCCGTGGGGCATCAAAATCACCCGCGTTGAGATCCGCGACGTACGCCCGCCGGCGGAGCTTATCGCCTCCATGAACGCCCAGATGAAAGCCGAGCGCACCAAGCGCGCCTATATTCTTGAGGCCGAAGGGATACGTCAGGCGGAAATTTTAAAAGCCGAGGGCGAGAAGCAGTCGCAGATCCTCAAAGCCGAAGGCGAGCGTCAGTCGGCGTTTTTACAGGCAGAGGCGCGCGAACGTTCCGCGGAAGCGGAAGCGCGCGCTACGCAGATGGTCTCATCCGCTATCGCCTCCGGCGACATTCAGGCCATCAACTACTTTGTCGCGCAGAAATATACCGATGCGCTGCAGCAAATTGGCGCGGCCAACAACAGTAAAGTGGTGCTGATGCCGCTCGACGCCAGCAGCCTGATGGGCTCCATCGCCGGGATCGGCGAGCTGCTTAAAGAAGGCGCTGGCGCGCAGAAAAAATCATGATCGCGCTGATTCTCGCCCACCCGCATATTTTCTGGCTCAGCCTCGGCGGGCTGCTGCTGGCGGCGGAAATGCTCGGCGGCAACGGTTATCTGCTGTGGAGCGGCATTGCCGGCGTCGTAACCGGGCTGCTGGTCTGGATGCTGCCGTTGAGCTGGGAGTGGCAGGGTACGCTGTTTGCCGTCCTGACCCTGCTGGCGGCCTGGCTGTGGTCGCGCTGGCTGCGTAACCGCGTTAAGCGCCAGAAGCCGGCGGATGCTCAGCTTAATCAGCGCGGGCAGCAGCTGCTTGGCCGCCGCTTTACGCTGGAAACGGCGCTGGTTAACGGCCGCGGACACGTCCGCGTGGGCGACAGTTCATGGCCGGTCATTGCCGATGACGACCTCGCTGCGGGCAGCAAGGTTGAAGTGGTCGCCATCGAAGGCATAACCCTACATATAAGAGTCGTATCACAATAATCACGCCACAGGACATCCGTCATGGTCAGGAAGACAACGTTTACCCTTTCGCTCTGCGCCCTGCTCGCGGCAGCCGCTCAGGCATATGCTTCTGCTGATATCGAAGATTGCTCGTGGAGCGACCCGCTATGCCTGCTAAAAGGCGAACCTGTACTGACACCGGGAAATGACTCGCGGGACAACTTGCTGCGCCTGCTGAGCGAAGCGAAATCTTTCGCCCTGCCCGTTCAGGCCATTCCCGCTGATGTCAGCCGTACCCGCGATGTTTACTTCGCCTGGCATCCTGAGTGGGATAGCGCGCCGCCGCCTCCCGCGCCGCCGGCGCAACGCGAAGATGAAACCTTCATCCAACAAATGGCGGCGCTGAATATCGATCCGGCGCAGATCATGCCGGCCAATTCGGCTGAACGGCTGGGAACATCCGACTATGAACTGGAAAACCGCTTTGTCAGCAACACCCTTGCCGCCGTCAGCCAGTTCAACGCCGCCCTGCTCGCCGCGCCCTCTGTGACCCCGCAGCAGCGTCATGACCTGGCGCTGGCGCGGCTGAAACTGTTTTATGGCGCCAATATCACCGCAGTCGCTGATATCCTCAATAGCTTCCCGGCAGATGCGGACGCCGACTTATTCGCTTATTACCTTTCCGGCATCGCCCACTTCTATGGCGGCAATTACACCGCCGCGACCCACGATTTCACCCTGTTGCTGGAGAGTCAGCAGCCCTGGCTGACCGAGACCGCGCAATATATGCTGATGCGCACGGCGCTCAACAAAAGTAGCCAGAACAGCGTCGGGCAGTACGGCGATTTTGATATTGCGCGGATCAATCGTGATGATGCCGCACAGGCGCAAAAAGAAGCTCAAGCCTATTTGCAACGCTGGCCCGCAGGGCTTTATGCCGACTCCGCGCGCAATATGCTGCGCCGCATTAACTGGTATCTGCAGGCGTGGCCGCAGCTGGCCGGACTCTATGAGCAGGCCTTTCGGCAGGCTGCCGACGCCGGGGAACTGCGTAGACTGGTGAGCGAATATGATAATGTCTTCGGCATGCCGTTCTACGCGCAGCCCGTTCTGGCAGCATTCCCGGACGCGCCGCAGGTCAGCTATGTCGAACTTCTCCGCGCCCTGCGCCTGAATGCTGACAATAAGCCAACCTTAACCCAGGCACAGCTTGACGCCAGCAAAGCGGCGTTTGAGAAGAGCAGAAATCTGCCGCTGTGGCGCGACCTGCAGCTGCAGCTGTGGAGCGCGACGGACAACGATGCCGCCATCCTGCAGGCTGTCACGCCGGCGAAAACGCTGCCGGCGAATGATATTCTCGCCTTCAGCGAACAGGTCCTCTACGGCGAAGCGCTAATGGGACAAACACAGTGGCCCGCGGCGCGCTCTTTTTGGCAGCAGCTGCTACAACTTAGCCAAAATCCCGAGCAACAGCAGTATATCCAGGCAAAACTGGCGGCAACGCTGGTCTACAGCGGTAACGCGGCGGCTATCTTTGCCGCCGATAGCCCGGTGACCAATCTACGCTTTCGCTCCCGAGTGCTGAAAACCCAGGCCTCGCCTGAACTGCTACGCCAACAGGCGGCCAACGGTCCCAATAATGAAGAACGTACTATCGCTCTGCATACGCTGCTGGTGCGGGATCTCACGGAAAATCGTTTCGGCGACTGGCTGAAAGACAAAAAGCTCGCCACCGCCATTACCCAGCCGGTAATCAGCGAGGCCTTTAACGACGTCAACCTTAGCAGCTTCGACTGGGATGGCGAGGCGACCGAAGCCGGTTATGCCTGCCGCAGCCTGGATGACACCGTCACCGTGCTCAGTAAAAACGCCGACGATGCCCACGGGCTTAACTGCCTGGGCGAGTTCTTCCGCACCACGCAGACGCATGTTGATCTGTGGAAAGACCACGCCGGCAACGATATGCTCGAGGCCGCCATCAACCGCCAGCAGCCTCTGGGACAGTACGATCGCCAACGCTATTACCAGCAGATTATCACCTCGCCGAAAGCGGAGCCGGAAGATAAAAGCTATGCGCTCTATCGGGCGATTCTCTGTTACGCCCCCTCCGGTAGCAACGAATGCGGCGGCGAAGATGTCGAAAAACTGCAGCGTAAGGGCTGGTTCACGCAGTTGAAAACGCAGTATCCGGGAAGCCCGTGGGCGCAAAAACTCAAATATTACTGGTAATCGCGCTGCTGTCCGGGTCAGCGCAGGCGGCGGAGCGCGTGGATGCGCGCCAGCATTCCGCCTTCTGGCTGTGGTCCGGGGTGAAAGCCAGCAACGATCTGCAGAACGCGCAGACGGTATATCTGCATCAGGGCGAGGTGCTGACGCGCGCGGGCGAGGTCATATTCCAGCGCCTCGGCCTGCCGGTCAGCCGCCTGACGTTTCCCGCAATCTGGCTTACCGTCCGGTTTACCACACTTGATGTACCGCAGACGATTGTGCCGCGGATCGTACGCCTGATGCAGCGCTGGCGGGCGGCTGGCAATCAGGTGGTTGGTCTGCAGGTTGATTTTGACGCAGCCACATATCAGCTCGCCGACTACGCCCAGTTTTTGCAACAGCTACGCCAGCAGCTGCCGCCAGAGTTCGCGCTGGGGGTAACGGGCCTGCTGGACTGGGCTAAAACCGGCGATATTGCCACACTGAACGCGCTTGCGGTTGATGAACTGGTGGTACAAAGCTATCAAGGACGCCGCACGGTGGCGAATTATCAGGACTATCTCCCCGCGCTTAGCCGGCTGCGTATCCCGTTCAAACTCGGGCTGGTGCAAAACGGCAAACGCGATCGGCAGGCGGAAATGCAGCTGAATGACTCCCCCTACTACCGCGGCACGGTGGTCTTTATGCTCAACCCGGCGCGGCGTTAAGCCTGCGCCTTGCGGTGACAGCAGCCTGAGAGATTATCGATGATCGGGCAATCCGCGCTGTCATCGCCGGGGCAGGAGTCCGCCAGCGCCAGCAGCTGCGTACGCATGCCCTGCAGCTCGCTGATATGCCGCTCAATTTCCGCGACTTTCTCCAGCGTCCGCCGTTTCACGTCGGCGCTGTGCCGCGAGGGATCGTTGAACAGGAATATCAGCTCGCGACACTCTTCCAGATTAAACCCCACCTGGCGCGCCTGGCGCAGCAAGGTCAGTTCATCCAGATGCTGCTGGCTGTAGCTGCGGTAGCCGTTTTCGCTACGCAGCGGCGGCGTCACCAGCCCCTTCTCCTCGTAAAAACGGATCGCTTTGCTGGTTAAGCCGGTCTTTTTCGCCACATCGCTAATATTCATCTTTCCCCCTTGACCTTCCCCTTGCTGGAAGGTTTAACCTTGTTAATACTCGATGAAAGAGTGTGTTCGGTCAATCATTAACCGGAAATTTATTCAGGAGTTATGTATGTCTACCACTATCGACCTCACGCTTGATGGCCTCTCCTGCGGTCACTGCGTTAAACGGGTGAAAGAGAGTCTGGAGCAGCGTCCCGACGTTGAGCAGGCGGAAGTCACCGTTACCGAAGCCCACGTCACGGGCAGCGCCAGCGCGGAAGCGCTGATTGAGACCATTAAACAGGCCGGATACGGCGCGGAGCTCAGCCACCCAAAGGCTAAACCGCTGGCAGAATCATCAATCCCGCCGGAAGCGCTGACAGCGGCCACCTCTGAGCTTCCGGCAGCCCGTGACGAAGATGACAGCCAGCAGCTGTTAATCAACGGCATGAGCTGCGCCAGCTGCGTATCCCGGGTACAACACGCGCTCGCCGCGGTGCCGGGCGTCTCGCAGGCGCGGGTCAACCTGGCGGAACGCACTGCGCTGGTGATGGGCAGCGCGTCCGCCGCAGAATTAGTCCAGGCCGTAGAGAAAGCGGGCTACGGCGCGGAAGCTATCGAAGACGACCTCGAACGCCGCGAGCGCCAGCAGGAAACCGCCGTCGCCACAATGAAGCGCTTCCGCTGGCAGGCTATCGTCGCCCTGCTGGTCGGTATCCCGGTCATGGGCTGGGGAATGATCGGCGACAATATGATGGTCAGCGATGATAACCGCGCCCTGTGGCTGGCTATCGGTGTTGTCACCCTGGCGGTGATGGTCTTTGCCGGCGGCCATTTCTACCGCAGCGCGTGGAAAAGCCTGAAAAACGGCACCGCGACCATGGATACTCTGGTGGCGCTGGGTACCGGCGTCGCCTGGCTCTATTCAATGAGCGTCAACCTGTGGCCGCAGTGGTTTCCGATGGAAGCCCGCCACCTTTATTATGAAGCCAGCGCGATGATTATCGGTCTGATTAACCTCGGCCATATGCTGGAAGCCCGCGCGCGCCAGCGCTCTTCGAAAGCGCTGGAAAAACTGCTCGATTTAACCCCGCCGTCAGCGAGGGTGGTCACCGACGAAGGCGAAAAAGATCTGCCGCTGGCTGAGGTTCAGGCGGGAATGATCCTGCGTCTGACCACCGGCGATCGCGTACCGGTCGACGGCGTCATTAGCCAGGGCGAAGCCTGGTTCGATGAAGCGATGCTCACCGGCGAGCCGGTGCCGCAGCAAAAAGGCGACGGTGACGCCGTTCATGCCGGGACCGTAGTGCAGGACGGCAGCGTACTGTTTACCGCCAGCGCCGTCGGCAGTCAAACCACCCTGGCGCGCATTATCCGCATGGTGCGCCAGGCGCAGAGCAGTAAACCTGAAATCGGCCAGCTGGCGGACAAAATCTCCGCCGTGTTCGTCCCGGCGGTTGTGGCGATAGCCCTGTTCAGCGCCGCGATCTGGTACTTTTTTGGCCCGGCGCCGCAAATTGTCTATACCCTGGTGATCGCCACCACGGTGCTGATTATCGCCTGTCCGTGCGCCCTGGGGCTGGCAACGCCGATGTCGATTATCTCCGGCGTGGGCCGCGCGGCGGAGTACGGCGTACTGGTGCGCGACGCCGATGCGCTGCAGCGCGCCAGCACTCTCGATACGCTGGTCTTTGATAAAACCGGTACCCTGACCGAGGGTAAACCGCAGGTGGTGGCGATAAAAACCTTTACCGCCATGGATGAGTCCACCGCTCTACGTCTGGCGGCGTCTCTGGAGCAAGGTTCCAGCCACCCGCTGGCGCGCGCCATTCTCGACAAAGCCGCGGACCAACGCCTGCCTGCGGTAGAAAACTTCCGCACCCTGCGCGGGCTGGGGGTCAGCGGCGAAGCCGAAGGCCGCCGTCTGCTGCTCGGCAACCAGGCGCTGCTTAATGAGCACAAGATTGCAACGGCTGAAATAGAAGACGACATGACCGCCCAGGCGTCACAGGGTGCCACGCCGGTGCTGCTGGCGGTAGATGGTCAGGCGGCGGCGCTGTTCGCCATCCGCGATCCGCTGCGCGAAGATAGCGTGGCGGCATTAGCCAGGCTGCACCGCCAGGGTTATCGTCTGGTGATGCTGACCGGCGATAACCCAACCACCGCCAACGCTATCGCCAAAGAGGCGGGCATTGATGAGGTGATTGCCGGGGTGCTGCCGGACGGTAAAGCCGATGCGATTAAGCGCCTGCAAAGCGAAGGGCATCAGGTGGCGATGATCGGCGACGGTATCAACGATGCGCCCGCGCTGGCGCAGGCCGATGTGGGGATCGCCATGGGCGGCGGCAGCGATGTCGCCATTGAGACGGCGGCGATTACCCTGATGCGCCATAGCCTGAACGGCGTTGCCGATGCGCTGGACATCGCCAAAGCCACGCTGCGTAATATGAAGCAGAACCTGCTGGGGGCATTTGTTTATAACTCGCTGGGCATTCCGATTGCCGCCGGGATCCTGTGGCCGCTGACCGGAACGCTGCTCAACCCGGTGGTGGCGGGCGCGGCCATGGCGCTCTCTTCGATTACCGTCGTGAGCAACGCCAACCGCCTGCTGCGCTATAAGCCCAAAGCATAAGGCAGCCTCTGGCGAGGACGAAAACAGGCTTCCCCTCTCCCCCTTCGGGAGAGGGGAAGCCTCAGCCGATTTATCTATTCGAACTCGCGGCCAGGATGCGGAACCGGATAATCAAAATCGACCTTGATCGGCGCCGCATAGCGGCTATTCCACAGCTGGCTGTAAAGCGCGTCCACGCGCGCGGCCATCGACGCATTATTCAGCACCAGCTCAAGGTTGCGTGAGTTATCGAAATAGCCTCCGCTCCAGTTGCTGGTTCCGACCCACGCCGTCGTACCGTCGATGGTCATCAGCTTACTGTGTACCACCCTGGCAAAGGGGATAAACCCCCGGCTGGCGGGAGGTATGGTCACCACTTTTAGCTGAACGTTTGGCACCAGAGAGAGACTCTTCAGCCAGAATACCTCCGGCTTTTTCAGGTTCCAGTTCGCCACCATCAGCTCCACCTGTACGCCGCGGGCCGCCGCGCTGCGCAGAGCGTTATCAATGGGCGCATAAAAGGGCCGGCTCCCCTTTTCTCCCCACGCCAGCGGCGCATAGTCCATCACCTGCACCCGGATCCGCGATTTGGCGCTCGCCAGCAGCCGCGGCAGCGCCACCTGCGAATCAATCACCCCGCTCGGGTTATAATCGCGCGGGCTGGCAACCAGATAATTGCCCTGCGGGGCCGACGCTACCGCCTGCCGCGCCGGCTTCGGTACCGGCTTACTCTCCGCCAGCAGAGCTTGCACCTGCCAGTCCTGATCGAAAATAGCCTGAATCTGCTGCACCGTTTGCGGATCGCTGATGCGCAGACCGGTCTCCTGGATCTGTTCCAGCGCCCGCCAGTCAAAATTCTGGCTACCGACAAAAGCCTCTTTGCCATCCACCAGCAGATACTTGGCGTGAACAATACCGCCGGTCAGCCGATGGAACGGAATCACTCGCAATTCCAGGTTCGGGATCGCTTTCAGCGCCGTCAGCGTTTCCGGCGTTGAAAGGCCCACGCCCTTCTCCTCCATCAGAAAACGAATTTTTACTCCACGCTCCCCGGCGGCCCGCAGACGTGCCAGAACCCCATCCAGCAGAGAGCCTTTTTCATTCGCCACATAAAACTGCGCCAGATCGATATGGCTGCGTGCCGCATCGAACATCTGCTGCCAGACCTCGGCGGCATGACGTAAGTCGTTATCCTGTAAGGTGGTTTCCTGCGGCGCGTTATACACCAGCTCGTAGCCGGGTATAGAGAACGCCGCCCATAGCGGCTGGCTTAACAGCATCCAGCTCCCCGCCAGCGCGCTCATCAGGCGGCCTGCCGGCCACCCGCATTGACCATGTTCAGGCATAGCGCTGCGCCTCGTGGCCTTCCCAGCGTTTGCCGCCCTGCTCCGGACGGCTGACCGGGCTGCCGGCGCGGATCAGCAGCACCTTCAGCAGTTCGTTGATTCGCTCCATGCGGCTTTGCAAATAGTTATTGCCCACCAGGCACAGCAGCGCAATAGCAATGCCCAGGCCGGTGGCATACAGGGCGGTCCCCATACCCGCAGAAACCATGCTGGCATCGGAGACGCCGGAGGCGGAAAGGGCCTTAAAGGTATCCATAATACCGAGGATCGTCCCCAGCAGGCCCAGCAGCGGCGCGGCGGTGACAACGGTTTCAAGCATCCACAGCCCACGCGACATCTGCGGTTTGCTGAGCAGATACTGAGCGTCGATCAGATCGCTCATCGCCTCACGGTCTTCCGCCGTCTGCTTTTTCTCCAGCACCGGCAGAATGAGGGTCAGCGGGAGGCTGCTGCGGCCGGTCAGCGATTCCGGCAGATCCGACGCGCGGCGAACGTCCGGCGTCAGCGCCTTTTCAAAGCGCAAAGCCTGACGCTGGGCCCACGAAAAATAGAGGCCGCGTTCAACCAGTATCACCACGGCGATCGCCAGCGCGGCGTACATAACGTAGAAAATAATATCGTGAATCAGATTGGCATCCATCAGAGTGCCCTCCGGTTAATTAAAAGGTGGCTTCCAGCGAGACGCTAAAGGTGCGCTCTTCGCCAACGTTGTAGTACGGGGTACTGGCCTTCACGCCGTCGTAAGCCGCCGCGTTAAAAGTCGTCGAGCGGACGGAGGTCAGGTACTGTTTATCGAACAGGTTATCGATGCCAAAGCGCAGGGTGGCGCTTTTGACAATCTTTTTATCCACCGGCAGATGCACGCCCGCGGCGACATCAAAGACCGTGCGCCCGCCGATTTTTTCGTCGTTGGTCAAATCGCCGTAGAACGAACTGACGTATTTGCCGCCGAAGCTGCCGTAGTAGAGACCATCGTCATAGCCCAGCGACGCGTTAAGCATGTTTTTCGGTACGTTTGGCACCGTTTTGCCCGCCGTTGGCAGCGGATGTCCGCCGTTGCTCACAATGTCGTCTTTTTGTTCGGAATGGGTGTAGGTATAAGAGGTGTAGTAGTTGAAGTTGTACGGCAGCTTACCGCTCCACTCCAGCTCCAGACCTTTACTCTCCACGCTGCCGATGTTCATCATTTCGTAGTCACCATCCGCATTGGTGGTCGAAATCTGCCGGTCGGTATAGCGCATATAGAAGAGCGTCGCGCTCAGCAGCATATCTTCGCGCTGAAAACGCCAGCCCAGCTCGTGGTTCCAGCTCAGCTCAGGTTTGGTGCTGATCGAGTCGCCGACGTTGTAGAGCACGTAGTTAGGTGGCGTACGCATGTTGCGCGTCAGGTTATAGAACAGCTGATTTTCGCTATCCGGCTTATAGCTGATGCTAAAGTTCGGCAGGAATTCATGGTAGGTCGCCTGGCGTTTTTCCGCAGCGCTATACAGGCTGCCTTTATTATCGCCTTTACGTTCAACATACTGATAAGCCAGCCCGCCCACCAGCGTCCAGTCCGGCGTCACGAACCAGCTGTCCTGAAGCCATACTTTGTGCGCAGGAGTCACCGTGTACTGGTTACGCCCCTGTACCGTATTGCCGTTCGCATCTTTAACCTGATCGGAACCGCCCGGTTTGCCGGAAACGTTCGCCGGGTTGCCATCGTCCTGAATGCTAATAAACGGCTGGGTCTGCGACTGACGCGCGCGCTCGTACCAGTAGCCAATATCCAGGCTGTGTTCGTCGTTAATATCCCACTTCAATTTCGTGGTAACGCCCGGCCGCCAGGTCTGGGTCCACGAAGGCCGGTAGTAGGTATTGGAAGTCAGGTTGCTGAGATCGTACTGTCCGGCGGTATCAGACGTATTGGACAGCACCGAGGCCGTTTGTCCGGTAAAGCTGCCGCCGTTACCCCAGTAGTAATAGGGCTGAACGGTCAACGCGAGGTTATCGCGCAGCTGTAAGCGCTGGGCAAAAGAGAGGGTGAAGGTTTCAAACGGATTACGGTTCAGCTTGTAATATTTGCTCAGCTGACCTTTGCTGTTGTAGACCGGGGTGGTCGAGTAGTCCTGACGCGGGTCTTCTTCGAACTGCGCTTTACTCAGGGTGTTATAGTTGCTGTTATCCTGACGGTTATACTTCATGATCAGGTTGCTGCTGTTGCCGTTGCCATCCTCGTACAGCGAGTTCATTTCGAACTTATCGGAATAATTACGCCCCTCCCCGCGCCATTTTTTGGCTTCAGTATGTGAGTACGAGAGCCAGTTGCTAAAACCGTTGTACTCCCCGGTCTCCAGACGAGCGAAAGTTTTGCTGAGGTTATGGCTGCCGAGCGTTTGTTTGACGAAGCCGCCAAACTCCTTTGAGGGACGCTTTGTCACAAGGCCAATATTACCGCCGCTGGAACCAATATGCGGGCCGTCAGCCTCGGAAGAGCCCTGGGTGACAAAGATCTGCTCAAGGTTTTCCGCGTCGCCCAGCAGGTTGGGGTAGACCGCATAGTTGCCCGAGTCGTTAATCGGGATGCCGTCCATCGACAGGCCGATCTGATCCGAGTTCATCCCGCGCATGGTGTAGTCGATACCGCTCAGGCCGCTGGCGTCATTGCTGTTGACGTTCATTCCCGGCGTATATTTCAGCATGTCGATAGCGTTGCTGGCGCCAGGGGCTTTTTCCATCGCCTCTTTGGTCAGGGTGGAACGCGCTTTGCCGCTGTCTTCCTGCACCATCAGACCGCCGCCGAGCGATTGCCCCTTAACGTTAATCTCCCCCACGTCGCTGCTTTCCGCCGCCAGCGAGGACCCCGATAACAGGGTCGACACCACGGCTAACGCAATCCCAGAATAATTAAAGTTTTTCATTTCTTTTCCTGTAAAAACAAATGATTAATTAGGCTTATGGCGCCTGGTAATTAAACGTCGCGGTAAATTTTTTGCTGCTTTGTCCGGCAAAAGCCTCTTCAGGAAAGGGCTTCAGCTGGCTGATGCTTTGCAGGGAACTAAGCGCAGCGCGATTGAGCAGCATGTTCGGCGCCCTGCTGGCAATACCGGAAGCCAGCACCCTGCCGCTGCGGTCAACCTCCAGCCAGACCTCCACGTTGCCCTGCGGGCGCTCCAGCGAAGCCTGACGGCCGCTCGGGTAGCGCTTGCGCTGCTCCAGCTCCCGGCGCAGCGCCTGCAGATAGCCGTTTTCCACCGCCTGCGCGTTCGCCTTCGGCGCCGGGGGAGAAGGCGGCGGGGCCGGTTTACTCACCGGACTACGAACGGCGGCGGGCTGCGGAGCCGCGATCGCCTGCGGTTTCGGCGCTTTTTCCTTCACAACCGGTTTGGGTCTGGGTTTGGCTTTCGGTTTAACAACCGGTTTGGCCTGGATAATGGGTTCTGGCGCAGGAACGACGGGTTCAGCGGCCGCCTCCGGTTCCGGCTCAGATTGAATTTGCGGCGGTATTTCCGGCTGCGGTTCCGGGACAGGCTCCGGCTGCGGCGGTTCGGGTTCAGCCAGCGACAGTTCCATGACCGTATCGTCGTAATGCGGTTTGACCTGCAGCACTGCCTGCTGGCTGACAAACAGTAAACATCCGGCGACGACAATAGCGGGTAGCCAGCTAACAACGTGACGTGAGCGATAAAGCAGATACATATCACTGCTTCCGTGTGGCAATGGAAATGGAGAAGAAACCACCCTGACGCAGGGTATCCATCACGGCGATCAGGCGTTCCACCGCAACCTCTTTATCGCTGTTCACGATAATGGTGGTGGTTTGGTTTTCCTGCTGCTGTTGCTTCAGGGTATTGACCAGCGCATTCAGGGGCAGCGGCTGGCCATCAAGCTGCAGCTGGTCGCCGGCGCCGAGGGTGATAATGGCTTTTTTTTGCGGTTTAAGCTGTTGGGCGCTGCCGGCCGACGGCAGCTGCGTTTTCAAGCCCAGAGCCGGGATCACATTCAGGCTAATCAGGACAAAGAAAACCAGTAGAAACATCATCACATCGATCATCGGGATCAGCTCGATATGGGCTTTATTCTTTTTAGGCTCACTCCAGTTACGCATGTCACTCCCCCCAAAAATTGAAGGGGCCAATATAGAAGCGTTTTGTTTATTTTTTGTTACAGATTTTTTATTTTATTATCACAACAGAGGAATATTTGAGAAAAAAACACCATAGTCATTCACGTTATAAATAGTCATTCCATTGTTTTTTAAGTGATAATTAATTTCAAAACGCCATTACAGAAATGACGAAAAAGAGAACATCAAATTTTTTTGTTATTTTCGTGACATTGCAAATCGCCTCTTCCGTCGCGCACGTTGAGTCCCCTTGCGCCCCAGCCCCCCGCGCGCTAGCATGGCTTCCTCACACTACGGAGCACGTATGGGCCTGTTAAACCGAATAAAAATGCTGTGGCAAGCCGCCGTCGGCTCGTCTTATTCCTGGCCCGCGCTGGATATCACGCTTCCCGGCGAGCGCTATCTGCACCTGGTCGGCAGTATTCATATGGGCACCCGCGACATGTCGCCGCCGCCTGCCAGGTTATTAAAAAAGATCCGCCAGGCCGATGCGCTGATTGTGGAAGCGGATATTAGCGGCAGCGAAACGCCGTTCAGCAACCTCCCCTCCTGTCCGCCGCTGGCGGAACGCCTGAGCGCCTCCCTGCTTGCTGAACTGCAAGAGCGGGCAGGAGAAATGGGGCTGTCCATCGCGCTGTTCGACAGCCAGCCGCTGTGGCAGGTGGCGATGGTATTGCAGGCGACTCAGGCGCAAAAACTGGGGCTAAGGGCGGATTACGGCATTGATTATCAACTGCTGATGGCGGCGCGCGAGAGCAATATCCGCGTGATGGAGCTGGAGGGAGCCGACAGCCAGATAGCGCTGCTGCGGGATCTGCCCGACGGCGGCCTGGCGCTGCTGGAGGATACCCTCACCCACTGGCGCACTAATGCGCGTCTGCTGCAGGTGATGATCGGCTGGTGGCTGGAGCAGCCGCCGTCAACGGGCGCAACCTCGCTGCCGACAACGTTTAGCCAGTCGCTATATGATGTGCTGATGCATCAGCGCAATCTCGCCTGGCGCGAAACGCTGCTGGCGCTGCCGCCGGGGCGCTACGTGGTTGCCGTAGGGGCGCTTCATTTGTACGGGGAAGGGAATCTGCCGGACATGCTGACGTAAAAAAATGGCCAATATTGCTATTGGCCCGTCAAAGAGGAATTTCATCATTATTATTATTCCGGGGTTCGCGCCCCGGATCGTCTGATTGTCGCTCAAAGTGACCATCACTGCCAATACTATTGCGCAAGATGATACTATTTTTTAGACAGCCGTCGGGCGTATGCTTATGTCACATTAAATCGGTTGGTAAGAAGGATAACGATGACTCCCGCCGTAAAATTACTCGAAAAAAACAAAATTAGTTTTCACATTCACAGCTACGATCACGATCCGAACGAAACCAGTTTTGGCGATGAGGTAGTGCGTAAGCTGGGGCTCAACGCCGACCAGGTCTATAAAACGCTGCTGGTCGCCGTCAACGGCGATATGAAGCATCTGGCCGTCGCGGTGACGCCGGTAGCGGGTCAGCTGGATTTGAAAAAGGTGGCGAAGGCTTTAGGCGCTAAGAAAGTCGATATGGCAGACCCGATGGTCGCGCAGCGGGTCACCGGCTATCTGGTGGGCGGGATCAGCCCGCTTGGGCAGAAAAAACGCCTGCCGACGGTGATTGACGCGCCGGCCCAGTCGTTTGCCACCATCTATATTTCCGGCGGCAAACGCGGGCTGGATATTGAGCTGGCGGCCAGCGATCTGGCGAAGATCCTTGAGGCAAAATTCGCCGATATCGCGCGTCGCGATTAATTGACGGTTTTTCGTCAGGGAACACTCCCGGAGGCGGCGCTGACGCGCCTTGTCCGGGCTATAAAATCCAAAACCGCTCAGACCTGTCGCCCCGGTAAGAGCAGCGCCACCGGGGCGCTGCTCTGACGTTACTGCCAGCTTACCTCGCCTTTCGGTTCATAAGCTGCCGCGTCCAGCGGTGAGTTTTTCTGGATATACTCTTTCAGCACCTCGGCGTCGATAAAGCCGGTATTCACATAGCCGGGCCTGGTATCAATATGCGGGTAGCCGTCGCCGCCGGTGGCGTTAAAGCTCAGGGTCGCCATACGGTAGGTCTTCGCCGGATCGACCGGTTCGCCTTTGATGGTCAAATTATTAAGCTTACCGTCTTTGGCCACAAAACCGACGTTGGCAAACTGCGGATAGGCGCCAGAATCGGGCTTCATCTGCGCCACGGCGGTCAGATACTCCGTCACTTCCTTACCGCTCATATCGACATACACCAGCACGTTGCCGAAAGGCTGTACCTTCATCACGTCTTTATAGGTGATATCGCCCGCTTCAATCGAATCACGCACGCCGCCGCCGCTCATCACCGCGAAATCGGCATTGCTGCGCGCCATCTGCGCCGCCAGCAGCAGACGTCCCATATTGGTTTGCACAAAACGCACTTTGCTGCGATCGCCCTCCAGGTGCGCGTTTACGCTACCGATTTTGACCTGCAGCTGCGCTTTGCCCTTATTCTGGAACGGCGTCAGCAGGGAGAGCATCTGCGGATTTTCGGCGATTTGCGGCGTATAGAGCACGCGCTCGCTCTCGCCGTTGTCGTAAGTGACCTTTTTCTTCAGGTTGACCGGGATCAGCTGATAGTGCACCAGCTTCATTTCGCCATTGCGGAATTCGAAGTCGGCGCGGCCCACATATTTGCCCCACTCATGGGCCTGGACGATCCAGATACCGTTCTGCTTATCCGGCGCGCACGGGCTGCCCGGAACGTAATCCACCTGTTTTTTATTCTCAGAGGCCATGCATACCGGGTCCTGCGAGTGGCCGCCGACGATCATCGCCAGCGAACCTGCCGGCAGGCTGCGCGCCATCTCGACGTCGCCCGGCGCATTCGAGCCGTGGGCGCCGTTGTCATAATGGCCCATGTGGGTGGTGGCCAGAATGACGTCCGGTTTTTCATTCTGCTGCAGCTCCTGGATAACGAGTTTGGCCTCTTCCGCCGGTTTGCGGAACTCGATATCTGTAAAGAACTCAGGGTTACCAATTTTGGCCGTATCGTCGGTCGTCAGGCCGATAACCGCAATATTCAGCCCGCCGCGTTTGAACAGCGCCCACGGCTTAAACAGACGCTCGCCGGTGCTTTTCTGGTAAATATTGGCGGAGAGGAACGGGAACTTCGCCCATTTTTCCTGCTGACGCAGTACGCTAAGGGGATTATCAAACTCGTGATTGCCTACCGCCATCGCATCATAGCCAATCAGGTTCATCCCGCGAAAATCGGGTTCCGCGTCCTGTAAGTCGGATTCCGGCACGCCGGTGTTGATATCGCCGCCGGATAACAGCAGCACGCTGCCGCCCTCTGCCGCCACCTCTTTGCGAATGCCGTCCACCAGCGTTTTTTGTGCCGACAGCCCGTATTCGCCGTAGTCGCTGCGCCAGAAGTGGCCATGATGATCGTTAGTATGCAGGATGGTAATTTTATAGGTTTTATCCTGCTCATAAGCCTGCGCAGACAGGCTCCCCAGCGATAACGCCGTGAATAGCGCCAGCGCAACGCCTTGCTTCATAAAGTGCATATTTCTCTCCCTGACGAAATGACAAGTGCCGAAAGTATAGCGAGTTAGCCGATTAGACAAATATGTTTTCAGAATTGCGACTTCCTTCAAACCTTAGGGGCAGGTATGTTAGGCAGATAATAATTCCACCTGCATCCTCTATAAAAAATACTTAAGCGAACCTATGGCAATGAATCAGACCGCACAACCCTTATCCGGCCCTGCTGCTGCGCCGCAAAAAGCACGCACCTCGTTTCGCATTCTCGGCGCTATCAGCCTCTCACATTTGCTAAACGATATGATCCAATCGCTTATTCTGGCTATCTACCCGCTGCTGCAGGCCGAGTTTTCGCTGACCTTTGTGCAGATAGGGATGATTACCCTCACCTTTCAGCTGGCCTCATCGCTGCTGCAGCCGGTCGTGGGCTATCTGACCGACAAACACCCGATGCCGTGGTCGCTACCGATAGGCATGTGCTTTACCTTAAGCGGTCTGGTACTGCTGGCGATTTCCGGGAGCTTCGGGATGGTTCTGCTGGCTGCCGCGCTGGTCGGTACCGGCTCTTCGGTCTTTCACCCGGAGTCTTCACGCGTGGCGCGAATGGCCTCCGGCGGTCGCCATGGCCTGGCGCAGTCGATATTCCAGGTCGGCGGCAACTTTGGCAGTTCGTTAGGCCCGCTGCTTGCGGCCCTGATTATCGCGCCCTACGGCAAAGGTAACGTTGGCTGGTTTGTCCTGGCGGCGCTGCTGGCGATCGTCGTGCTGGCGCAGATCAGCCGCTGGTATGCCGCTCAGCACCGTATGAACAAAGGTAAACCCAAAGCGGTCATTGTCAATCCATTGCCGAAAAACAAAGTCATTCTGGCGGTTAGCATTCTTTTGCTGCTGATTTTCTCAAAATACTTCTATATGGCGAGCATCAGCAGCTATTACACCTTTTATCTGATGCAAAAGTTTGGATTATCGGTGCAAAACGCGCAGTTTCATCTGTTTGCTTTTCTTTTTGCCGTCGCGGCGGGAACGGTGATTGGCGGGCCTGTAGGCGATAAGATTGGGCGCAAATATGTTATTTGGGGCTCTATCCTTGGCGTAGCGCCGTTTACTCTTGTTTTACCCTACGCATCGCTGGAATGGACCGGCATTTTAACGGTGATAATTGGTTTTATCCTCGCGTCGGCTTTTTCCGCCATTCTGGTCTACGCTCAGGAGCTGTTGCCGGGGCGGATCGGTATGGTTTCTGGTTTGTTCTTCGGATTCGCTTTTGGCATGGGTGGCCTTGGCGCCGCGGTGCTGGGGCTGTTAGCTGACCATACCAGTATCGAGCTGGTCTATAAAATCTGCGCTTTCTTGCCACTGATTGGCATCCTGACGATATTTCTGCCTAACAACCACCAAAAGTCCTGATTCTTCGGCAGCCAAAGTGTAACTTTGGCTGCCTCAATCCCTTACTCCACCAGCATTACCCCGCATAAGCTGCTGCCATTTTGCGGTCCGTGCTTTTTTGCATGCCAATTCCATCTTTCTGCAAAATTCAACGATTATTCATAAACAAAACCGCTGAAATTGTCATAAACTATTATTCGGTTTTTTGGTTTTATACCCTAAATAATTCAAGTTGCAGGAAGGCGGCGATGCAGGGAATCCCCTGGAGCTTACTGAAGTAAGTGACTGGGGTGAGCGAGGAAAGCCAACGCCCATGCAAATTGAAGTATGACGGGTATATGCCGAAAATGGATCAGCTCACCACTGCAAGGAGACGGAATGCACCACGCAACACCGCTAATCACCACCATTGTCGGCGGCCTTGTGCTCGCCTTTATTCTCGGCATGATTGCCAATAAGCTACGTATTTCTCCTCTGGTGGGATATTTATTAGCGGGCGTGCTGGCCGGACCTTTTACCCCAGGTTTCGTTGCTGATACCAAGCTGGCGCCGGAGCTGGCCGAGCTTGGCGTGATCCTGCTGATGTTCGGCGTGGGTCTGCATTTCTCCTTAAAAGATTTGATGGCGGTCAAGGCTATCGCTATTCCGGGGGCAATCGCCCAGATCGCCGTGGCGACGCTGTTGGGTATGGCGCTCTCTGCCATGCTGGGCTGGTCGTTAATGACCGGGATCGTTTTTGGTCTGTGTCTTTCTACCGCCAGTACCGTGGTGCTGCTGCGCGCGCTGGAAGAACGACAGCTTATTGATAGCCAGCGGGGGCAAATCGCCATCGGCTGGCTGATTGTGGAAGATCTGGTGATGGTGCTGACGCTGGTGCTGCTGCCGGCAGTCGCCGGCATGACCGAGAAAGGCGACGTTGGCCTGGCTACCCTGGCCCTCGATATGGGCATTACCATCGGTAAAGTCGTTGCCTTTATCGCCATTATGATGCTGGTCGGCCGCCGCCTGGTGCCGTGGATTATGTCACGCAGCGCGGCAACCGGCTCGCGCGAGCTGTTTACGCTGTCGGTGCTGGCGTTAGCGCTCGGCATCGCCTTCGGCGCCGTTGAGCTGTTTGACGTCTCCTTCGCCCTCGGCGCCTTTTTCGCCGGTATGGTGCTCAATGAATCCGAGCTCAGCCATCGCGCGGCCCACGATACCCTGCCGCTGCGCGACGCCTTCGCCGTACTGTTCTTTGTTTCCGTGGGAATGCTGTTTGACCCGATGATCCTGATCGATCAGCCGCTGGCGGTGCTGGCGACGCTGGTCATCATTATTTTCGGTAAATCGGCCGCCGCCTTCTTCCTGGTACGAATGTTCGGCCACTCGCCGCGCACCGCGCTGACCATTGCCGCCAGCCTGGCGCAAATCGGTGAATTTGCCTTTATTCTCGCCGGGCTGGGAATGGCGCTGGATCTGCTGCCGCAGGCCGGGCAAAACCTGGTGCTTGCCGGCGCCATTATCTCCATCATGCTCAACCCGGTCCTGTTTACCCTGCTGGAAAAATATCTCGATAAAACGGAGACGCTGGACGAACAGACGCTGGAAGAAGTGCTTGAAGATGAGAAACAGATCCCCGTCGATATCTGTAACCACGCGCTGCTGGTCGGTTTCGGTCGCGTCGGGAGCCTGCTCGGTGAAAAACTGATGGCGCAGGGCGTGCCGCTGGTGGTTATCGAAACCTCGCGTACCCGCGTTGACGAACTGCGCGCACGCGGTATTCGCGCGGTATTAGGCAACGCCGCCAATGAAGAGATTATGAATCTGGCGCATCTTGACTGCGCCCGCTGGCTGCTGCTGACCATCCCTAACGGCTATGAAGCCGGGGAAATCGTGGCTTCCGCGCGCGAGAAGTGCCCGAATATCGAGATCATCGCGCGCGCCCACTACGACGATGAAGTGGAGTATATCGTTGAACGCGGCGCCAACCAGGTGGTGATGGGCGAGCGGGAAATCGCCCGCGCCATGCTGCAGCTGCTCGAAACGCCGCCAGCAGGCGAGCTTATTACCGGTTAATGCTTCCGGCCCCGACTTCTCGGGGCCGGCTTTACTTACCGGCTTAGCGATCCCAGTAAGCCTCTTCCAGGCTATCTTCACGCTCCGGCAGGCCGCGGGTCAGACGCGGCGAGTGCTGGTTCAGCACCTGATAGCTCACGCGGTTAGCGTATTTACACACCTGCGCCAGCGAGGAATAGGTCAGCCACTTGCACTTGTGCTTGCTGGAGTTCGGCACGTTGTTGCGATGATAGTTATTGGCGGTGATATCGTGCAGCAGCGCCGCCAGCGCGCCGTCGCCCGCGCCGTTGGTATTCATGATCTTCTCCGGCCCGCCCATATAGGGTGCGATATGCGAATAAATACGCAGCGGATTTTCGCAATCCTGATGGCGCATCGCGCGGCTGAATTCATACTGGTTAAACTCGGCAATCGCGCCCGGCAGCAGCGGATGCTGCGTTTTGCGCTTAGCCTCATCCTCGGTAAAACTGGCCATATACAGCCCGGCAGGCCCGGCGGTGCACAGTACCAGGTCAACCCACTCCAGCGCCTTGTCGGAAGCCAGCAGCGGATCGGATAATCCGGTCAGCGCTTCCGCCTCCTCTTCGTTCATCGCCAGAATAGAGACATGCTCCTTGAGGAACGCCTGCCACCACGCCGGATTATCGGCGATAACGTATTTGGTCCCCAGAGTCAGGACCACCGGTACATCGTGCTTTTTCGCATATGCGATGGCCTGCATCGTCGCGTCCGGCATCGGCTCGCCCGGCTTGCAGCGCACGAGATAGGAGGTCAGCACCAGCGCGGAGGCGCCGGCGATGACGCTCTCCGGAATGCTTTCCGGACGGAGCTTGTTCATATGCCCGGGGCTGATCGCAAAGGTGCGCTCGCCGGAGTCGCTAATCAGCGTAAAGCAGCGCCCAATCGCCCCATCCACCCCCTGCAGGTAGTTCAGATCGGTACGGCTGGAGGTGTTGCACAGGTAGCGGTAGGCGTAGCCGCCGATTTCAATATTGCTGCACATGACGCCAAGCAGAACCGAACGGTCATCCGCCAGCACCGAGTAGTTGTGCATGGTGTTACCGATGGTGCCGCCGGCAAACTGATGGGTAATCAGGTCGTTGCGGACCAGTTCCTGATACAGCGCTTCGGCGACATCGTCTTCAATCACCAGCGAATGCCCGGCGCTCAGGCCGTAGCGTACGATAAACGCCTCATCCACTTTCGCTTCGATATCGACCAGGGTTTGATCGATGCCGACCACCCAGGCGACGTTAGACTCATTGTCCGGCTGAATTTGCTGCAGCAGCGGATCGCGAGCGTTGACGGGAAAATAGTGTTTGGATTTGCGTTTACCGGGAAATTTCATAGTGGCGATTTATTGACAGTGAACAAGCGGGGAATAGTAGCATACTCCCCGCCGCACGCGCGATCAGCGATATTTCGCCGTCAGGTTGACCATCATTTCAATATGCGCGGTGTCCGCATTAAGCGCCGGAATGTACTCATATTGCTGGCCGCCGGCTTCGAGGAAGATTTCCCGGTTCTGCACCGCGATCTCCTCCAGCGTCTCCAGGCAATCGGCGGAAAAGCCGGGGCAGATAACCTGAATATGCTTCACCCCTTTCTCACCGAGCATTTTCAGCGTTTCGTCGGTGTAGGGCGTCAGCCAGGGCTCACGACCAAAGCGCGACTGGAACGTCATAATCACCCGGTCAGGCGGCAGCCCCAGGGCTGAAACCAGCTCACGGGTGGTATCGCGGCAGCGCTGAGGATAGGTATCCCCTTGCTGGGCGTACCGCTGAGGGATGCCATGATAGGAGAGCAGCAGTAAATCTGGCTCACCGTGCACCGCAAAGGATGCCCACACGCTGGCGGCCAGCGCGTGAATATAGTCCGCGTCATCGGCGTAGTCGCGAATAAAAGAGATGCCGGGGATGGCGCGCTTTTTGGCAAGGATACGCCCTAGTTCATCCCAGACCGCCGCCACGGTGGAGCAGGAGTACTGCGGATAGAGCGGTAGCACCACGATGTGATCCACGCCCTGCTCCAGCAGTTCATCAACCGCGCTCTCCAGCGACGGCGAACCGTAGCTCATCCCCAGCGCCACCGGCGTATCCGGAAGCCGCGCGGCCAGCGCCTGCCGCTGCTGCTGGCTATAGACCATCAGCGGCGAGCCATCTTCCATCCAGATGGACTGATAGAGCTTGGCGACCCTGGGGGCGCGCAGGGGCAGTATCACGCCGCGCAGCAGCGGCCACCACAGTAGACGGGAGGTATCCACCACGCGCCGATCGCTAAGAAACTGTCGTAGATAGCGCTTTACCGCGTCGGGCGTAGGCGCATCGGGAGTGCCTAAATTGGCTAATAAGATACCTGTTTTCGTCTGATGCATTACCGCCTCTTAACCATTTGAATCGCTGACAATTGTAGCTGAAATGGCGCTAAACGGAACCAATCATAGAAAAAGGTAAAATGAGAGGAGTTCTCACCCCGCCGCGGCGGGATGAGAACTAACGGAATTAACCGAGGATTTTTTCCAGTTCAACGCGAACGTCGGCCACCGCTTTGGTGCCATCGACTTTCGCGTACTGGGTATTGCCCGCTTCGG
The DNA here is from genome assembly GCF_009025755.1 of Klebsiella sp. RCJ4. Lineage (NCBI taxonomy): Bacteria > Pseudomonadati > Pseudomonadota > Gammaproteobacteria > Enterobacterales > Enterobacteriaceae > Klebsiella > Klebsiella sp. RCJ4. The sequence continues at coordinate 304,643 of NZ_WCIN01000041.1, read as the reverse complement.
CTTCTTTCTGATAGTAGCCGATCAGCGGAGCCGTCATCTGATGATATTCAACCAGACGCTTACGCACGGTCTCTTCCTGGTCGTCTTTACGGGTGGTCAGCTCTTCGCCGGTCACGTCGTCTTTGCCTTCAACTTTCGGCGGATTAAATTTAATGTGGTAAACGCGGCCGGAAGCTGCGTGAACGCGACGCCCGATGATGCGGTCAACGATCAGTTCGTCAGGAACATCGAATTCCAGCACGTAATCCACGGTGATACCCGCTTCTTTCATGGCGTCAGCCTGCGGAATGGTGCGCGGGAAGCCGTCCAGCAGAAAACCGTTGCGGCAATCTTCCTGAGTAATACGCTCTTTGACCAGGGCGATAACCAGTTCGTCGGTGACCAGCTTACCGGCGTCCATAATATCTTTCGCCTGTTTGCCCAGCTCGGAGCCTGACTTCACCGCGGCACGCAGCATGTCGCCGGTGGAGATTTGCGGAATACCGTATTTCTCCATGATGAACTGAGCCTGAGTTCCTTTACCCGCGCCCGGAGCGCCAAGCAGAATAATACGCATTACGAAAATCCCCTCAAAAGTTGATTCAATTTTTCAAAAAACGCTAAACCATACCACCAGAACGCGGATGGCTCAAGGAAGGCGGGGCGGCTGAAACGGTTAATGGTGAGATATTTTACGTAGAGTGCGGTTTGATGCCCTCACCCCGGCCCTCTCCCAGCGGGAGAGGGGTAGAGTGAGGGTAAAGATTACGACGCCAGCAGCTGGTTCATGCGGCGGATAAACTGGTTCGGATCTTCCAGCGTACCGCGCTCGGCCAGCAGCGCCTGATCGAGCAGCAGCTCAACCCACTCGCCGAACTGTGCATCATCCTGGGTATCCGCCGCGCGTTTTACCAGCGGATGCAGCGGGTTCAGTTCAAAGATGTACTTCACTTCCGGCGCGGCCTGGCCCGCAGCGGCAAACAGTTTTGCCATCTGGGTGCTCATTTCATCCGCGTCGGTGGTGACGATGGCCGGCGTATCGGTCAGACGATGGGTCAGACGAACCTCTTTCACCCGGTCGCCGAGCAGCGTTTTGGCACGCTCAACGAACGGCTCCAGCGCCTTCTCGGCTTCTTTAGTGGTTTCATCCACTTCGTCCGTCAGCTTATCCAGCGACTCATCGGCTTTCGCCACCGACTGGAACGGCTTACCGTCGAACTCGGTCAGATAGCTCATCATCCACTCGTCGATGCGATCGGAAAGCAGCAGCACTTCAATGCCTTTCTTACGCAGCAGTTCCAGATGCGGGCTGCTTTTCGCGGCGGCGTAGCTGTCGGCGGTAATGTAGTAAATCTTCTCCTGCCCTTCTTTCATGCGGGAGACGTACTCTTCCAGCGACACGGTCTGCGCGGCGGAGTCGGTATGGGTGCTGGCGAAACGCAGCAGTTTGGCGATGGCCTGCTGGTTAGCCTGATCTTCCGCCGGCCCCTCTTTCAGCACGAGGCCAAACTGTTGCCAGAAGGTCTGATATTTTTCCGCGTCGTCTTTCGCCAGTTTTTCCAGCATCTGCAGGGCGCGTTTGCTCAGCGCGGTTCGCAGATTGCGGGTGACGCTGCTGTCCTGAAGGATTTCACGCGACACGTTCAGCGGCAGATCGTTAGAGTCGACCAGGCCGCGGACGAAACGCAGGTAGTTCGGCATAAACTGCTCGGCGTCATCCATGATGAAGACGCGCTGCACGTACAGCTTCAGGCCGTGTTTATGATCGCGATTCCACATATCCCACGGCGCCTGCGACGGGATATACAGCAGGCTGGTGTACTCCTGCTTACCTTCAACGCGGTTGTGGCTCCAGGTCAGCGGATCGCTGTAATCGTGGGCAATGTGCTTATAAAACTCGTTGTATTCGTCGTCTTTGATTTCCGACTTATTGCGCGTCCACAGCGCCTGGGCTTTGTTAATTTTCTCCCAGCTAATGACGGTTTCGCCGTCAACGTCTTCGCGCTTTTCAATTTCCACCGGCAGCGCGATGTGATCGGAGTATTTGCTGATGATCGAACGCACGCGCCAGTCGTTGAGGAAATCGTCCTCGCCTTCGCGCAGGTGCAGCGTGATCTCGGTACCGCGATCGGCTTTGTTAATGTCGGCAACGGTATATTCGCCTTCGCCAGCGGATTCCCAGAAGACGCCGTTTTCGGCGCTGTCGCCCGCCGCGCGGGTACGGACGGTAACTTTATCGGCAACAATAAACGCCGAATAGAAGCCCACGCCGAACTGGCCAATCAGCTGGCTGTCTTTCGCCTGGTCAGAGCCCATGGACTCAAGGAACGCTTTGGTGCCGGACTTGGCGATGGTGCCGAGATGGTCGATGACCTCATCGCGATTCATACCAATGCCGTTATCGGCGATGGTCAGGGTGCGGTTGTCTTTATCAAATGAAACACGCACGCGCAGTTCGCCGTCGCCTTCGTACAGATCCGGCTGGGACAGCGCGCGGAAGCGCAGCTTGTCGGCCGCATCGGAGGCGTTGGAAATCAGCTCACGCAGGAAAATTTCTTTATTGGAATAAAGAGAATGGATCATCAGGTGCAGAAGCTGCTTGACCTCTGACTGAAAACCACGAGTTTCTTGTCCTTTCATCTAAATCAACCTCAACAATGCCATTGTTAATGGTAAAAAAGCCGTTGAGGGTGAGATGGGGACAGAGGGAGAAGTTTTCAAGCGGAGGCCCCGAAAAGCGCCTCCGTTTGATTAAAAACGAATCTTATGCCGCCCGGCGAGCGAGTGGGATAGCGTCGTGCCGTCAACCATCTCCAGCTCGCCGCCGACCGGTACGCCATGGGCGATACGGCTCGCGTCTACGCCATACTGCGCGCAGAGCTCGGCGATATAATTGGCCGTCGCCTCCCCTTCTACCGTTGGGTTGGTCGCGAGGATCACTTCCTGCATCGATTCGTCACGCAGACGCTGTTCCAGACGATCGAGCCCAATGTCATCCGGCCCGATACCGTCAAGCGGCGACAGGTGGCCCATCAGCACAAAGTAGCGACCGGAAAACTGCCCGGTCTGCTCGATAGCGTAGATATCCGCTGGGCTCTCTACCACGCAGATCTGGCCGTTTTCCTTGCGCCGAGGGTTGCTGCAAATATTGCACACCTCCTGCTCGGTGAAGGTACGGCAATCGGCGCAGTGGCCGATTTCCGACATCGCGCGCGTTAGCGCCTGCGCCAGGCGCATTCCGCCGCTGCGGTCGCGCTGCAGCAGGGTAAACGCCATGCGCTGCGCCGACTTCGGGCCGACGCCCGGCAGGCAGCGCAGTGCTTCCATAAGCTGCGTTAACAGCGGACTGGTCTGCATCAGAACGGCATCTTAAAGCCTGGCGGCAGCTGCATACCGGCGGACACGGACGCCATTTTTTCTTTCTGCGTCTCTTCAATGCGGCGGGCGGCGTCGTTAAACGCGGCAGCCACCAGATCTTCCAGCATCTCTTTGTCGTCTTCCAGCAGGCTCGGGTCGATCTCAACGCGACGGCAGTTGTGCGCGCCGTTGATGGTGACTTTTACCAGGCCAGCGCCGGATTCACCGGTCACTTCCAGTCGGGCCACTTCTTCCTGCATCTGCTGCATTTTTTCTTGCATCTGCTGGGCCTGCTTCATCAGGTTACCCAGACCGCCTTTTCCACCAAACATAGGCTTCTCTCTCAGTAAGTCATCGTTAAGGATGCTGACCGCAAGTCAGACTTGCAATCAAATGGGGCGAATACTCTCTTCATCCAGGTCCGCATCGAAGAATCGACGCAGCGTCTGAATGTTATTATCCGCAATAATCGCTTCACGCGCCTGCGCGAGCTTTTCTTCATAAATTGCCTGCCGCCACTCAAGCGGCGTGCGCATCGCGGGATTATCATCTTCCACGATGGTCAATTCAACCGGCGTACCGTACAAAATACCGAGCGCTTCCGCCAGCTTTTGCTGCGCGCCCGCCGAATTCAGGTGACGCTGGCTCGGACGCAGATGCAGGCAGACGCGATTGCCCTCCTGCTCTTTCCAGGCGTTCAGGGCGACCTGCTCCACCAGTTTGGGTACCGCAAGCCGGCTGACTTCCGCCGCCCAGCTATCGCGCTCGACCGCTTCGACTGCCAGCTTTGCCGCCAGTTCCGGCGTTTTTTCATGCTCCAGCGCTTTTTTCAGCGCCTTCGGCGTCGCCACTTCTTCTTTTACGGCTTCAACAACCGTCGTCGATTTCCAGCGATAGGCTTCCTTTTTCGCCGGCGCTTTCTCCAGCGCAGCCGCCGCCGGACGCGCCTGTACGCGTTCGGTAATTGAACTCAGTCGTTCCAGCGCAGCGTTATTCACCGGCCGCGCGCGGGAAGCGGCTGCCGGTTCACTCTTTTTTGGGGTGGGCGCTCCCTGGCTACGCTGCAGCTGGCTGCGGGCCGCCAGCACCTGGCTGGTGGTCTGCGGCAAATTCGGCGGCGGCGACGGCGGCGCGGATGCCGGGGCAGCCTGCTGGGCCGGTGCGGCCTGAATAGCCTGCACCGGCGGCGCCTCCGGTTCCGGCAGCGGCATACGCGGATGGAAAGCCAGCGCACGCAGAAGCGTCATCTCGACGCCCATTCGTCTGTCCGGGGCGTACGGGAGCTCTTTGCGGCCAATCAGTAGCGTTTGATAGTACAGCTGAACATCGGTTGGCGGCACCGTCCGCGCCAGCTCGCGCATGCGCAGCTCAATCGCGGCCATATCCGCTCCCAGCGCCGACGGCGAGAGCTGAACCATCGCAATACGGTGCAGCAGGCTTTGCATCTCCACCAGCAAGGCCTCCCACTCCACGCCGCGGGCGGCAGCCTCATTGACGCCGGCCATGACCCGCTCGCCGTCGGCAGCCACCAGCGCCTCAATCAGCGAAAGCGCCTGATCGTCGTCAAGGGTGCCGAGCATGGTGCTGACGGATTCAGCCGTCAGGCGACCGTCGCCGCTGGCAATGGCCTGATCGGTCAGGCTTAACGCATCGCGCAGGCTACCGTCCGCCGCGCGCGACAGCAGCTGCAGCGCGCGCGGTTCAAAAGCGATCTGCTCGGCGCCGAGAATATGCTCCAGCTGATGGCGAATCTGTTCGACGTCCAGCGCCTTAAGATGGAACTGCAGGCAGCGGGAAAGAATGGTCACCGGCAGCTTCTGCGGATCGGTCGTCGCCAGCAGAAATTTAACGTGCGCCGGCGGCTCCTCCAGCGTTTTTAACAACGCGTTGAAGCTGTGGCGCGAAAGCATATGGACTTCATCGATCAGATAGACCTTGAAGCGACCGCGGGCCGGCGCGTACTGGACGTTATCCAGCAGATCGCGGGTATCTTCGACTTTGGTGCGCGAGGCGGCATCGATCTCAATCAGATCGACAAAGCGCCCCTGTTCTATTTCACGGCAGTTATCGCAGACGCCGCACGGCGTGGCGGTAATGCCGGTTTCGCAGTTTAATCCTTTTGCCAACAGGCGCGCGATAGAGGTTTTACCGACTCCGCGGGTACCGGAAAAAAGATATGCGTGGTGAATGCGCCCTAACGACAAGCCGTTCGCCAGTGCGGTCAGCACATGTTCCTGGCCGACGACGTCAGCAAAGGTTTGTGGGCGCCATTTACGGGCTAAGACCTGATAACTCATGGGCTGGCTCTGAAACGCTGGAAGGTGAAATCACGAGGGGTCATGCTATCACAGCCCCGCTCAATCAGCGAGGCTATGTGGCGGGATTTGCTTAGTGGCCCGGGAAAGGGACCAGGCTATAGCAGTTGATTCCCAGTTTTTCCAGGCGCTGCTCGCCGCCCAGATCGAACAGATTAATAATAAAGGCCGCATCGTGCACTTCACCGCCCAGGCGACGAATAAGCTTCACGGTGGCGTCAATGGTGCCGCCGGTTGCCAGCAGATCGTCAACCACCAGGACTTTATCGCCTTCTTTGATCGCATCGACATGGATTTCCAGCTGATCGGTGCCGTACTCAAGCTCGTAGCTTTCTGCGATAGTTTCACGCGGCAGCTTACGCGGCTTGCGTACCGGAACAAAGCCTACGCCCAGCGCCAGCGCAACCGGTGCGCCAAATAAGAAGCCACGCGCCTCGGTGCCCACCACTTTGGTAATCCCCGCGTCTTTATAACGCTCGGCCAGCAGCTCAATGCTGAGCGCGTAGGCCTTCGGGTCTTCCAGCAAGCTGGTGACATCACGGAAAAGGATGCCAGGTTTCGGATAGTCCTGGATGCTTTGGATGCTGTTCTTCAGATATTCAAGCTGCTGTGCTGTTGCGGTCATAAGTGTATGCCTGATTAAAACGGTGTTACTCACGGGCATGCCAAATGGGCCAAAGAAACTTTTGTTTAACCTTTGACCAGGCTTACCCGCGCTCGAAAACGCCAGAATTTACTGGCTGTCAGCGACAATTGCAACCATCATTATTGCGCATCAGTGCTTTTGTTGCTTTGCATCAACCACCGGAATGCGCCACATAAATATCAGCAGACAGGTCAGAATGATCAGCAGCAAGATGCGCACCCAGGTAAGATTAACCAGCCACAGCGAAATGGCAAAGGTCAGCAAAATCATCGCGACCGCCCGCGGCTTCGCGCCCGGCGGCATGGCGCGGTATTTCTGCCAGTGACGCAGGTAGCCGCCAAACCATGAGCGATACAAAAGCCAGTGGTGAAAGCGCGGCGACGAGCGCGCAAAGCACCAGGCGGCAAGCAGGATAAACGGCGTCGTCGGCAGTAGCGGTAAAAACACGCCCAGCGTTCCCAGCGCTACCGCCAGCCAGCCAATGATGATCAAAATAATACGTGGCATAATGCGAATCGTTATCACGAAGATAACGCTAATGTAGCACAGTTGCTTATCAGGGGATGGAGGAGTTATTTGAAAACCGCCCGGCTTTTACATTCACTGGAAAACCAGCTTGCGGAGCTGGCCGCTCAGGTGGCGCCCATGGCCAATCACGCGACCCTCAGCCCGCGCTTCGATCGTCAGCTGTTCCGTACCCGCAGCACGCAGATGCAGGCTTATCTCAATGAGGCCAGAGACGGCTTTACGGCGTTAAAACAGGCGGCCGAACGCCAGCAGCTTGCGCAGGTCGCCTGGCTGGCGGAACGTCTCGTTGCTCAAATCGCCGCGATTAACCGGGAAACGGCGACCTGGTCATTACGCGCCTGGGATAGCGCGTCGCCAACGCTTAGCCGCTGGCAGCGCCGACGTCTACAGCATCAGGAGTATGAACGGCGCCTGCTGGCCATGCGCAACGACCGACAAAGACGACTGGCGCAAGCCATAAGCCTTGATGACCAGCAGCGGCTGGCAAAGGAAGTTGAAGCCTATACCGGGCGCCTGGCCCGCTGTCGCGACGCGCTGGAAAAAATTGAAAACAGACTGGCCCGCTTAACGCGCTAACGGGAGGAAGAAGTATGTCGCTGGAAAATGCCCCTGACGAGGTCAAGCTGGCCGTCGATTTAATTATGCTGCTTGAGGAGAATAAAGTTCCTGCGCAAACCGTGCTAGCTGCGCTGGAAATTATCCGTCGAGACTATGAAAACAAAGTAAAAAGTGCGGAAGAGGCCTCGCAAAACGCACAGGAGTAGTCTGTTGGCGGATCTTTGGGGGTGGCAGAGTTGTCGCCTGCCCCTTACCACAACGGATAGATGCTCATGGAAAGATTCTCACGTACGCCGCACGATGCTATTTTTCGTCAAATGCTGGCCCAGAAAGAGGTCGCTCGCGATTTTTTACAGCTTTATCTTCCCGCGCAGTTTTTAAGTATCTGCGATCTCAATACGCTGCAGCTGGCTTCCGGCAGCTTTATCGAGGAAGACCTGCGATCCAGCTACTCCGACATTCTCTACTCCCTACAAACGCAGCACGGCGCGGGATATATCTACGCGCTGATTGAACATCAAAGCTCGCCGGATAAGCTGATGGCTTTTCGCCTGATGCGCTATACGCTGGCCGCCATGCAGCGCCACCTGGATGCCGGCCACAATACGCTGCCGCTGGTGGTCCCGATTCTGTTTTATCACGGCACCGTCAGCCCCTGGCCACATACGCTCAACTGGCTCCAGCTTTTTGACTATCCTGAGCTTGCCGGCGCGCTGTACGGCGGAGATTTTCCGCTGGTGGACCTGACCGTTATGCCAGATAATCATATCCTCCGCCACCAGCGTATGGCGATGCTGGAACTGTTGCAAAAGCATATCCGCCAGCGCGATCTGGCCGAACTGCAACCGATGCTGATTACGCTGCTGGCGCAAGGATATCTGACGGAAAACCAGATCAATATCCTCATCAGCTATATGCTGCAGGCGGGAACCTCGGAAAAACCCGGGCCCCTGATTCGCGAGCTGGCGAAGCAGTCGCCCAGGCACAAGGAGCTACTGATGACAATTGCCGAATGGCTGGAAGAGAAAGGCCGTAAAAAAGGTAGAAAAGAAGGCAGACAGGAAGGTTTGCAGGAAGGTTTGCAGGAGGGCCGTAGAGAAATCTCGCGCAGCATTGCCCTGAAAATGCTCGCCTGCGGGCTGGAGCCGAAGATGGTGATGGAACTGACAGGTCTGAGCCAGGAAGAACTCTCCTCGCTCAGCCATTAACATCTGCGGGGCGGATACCCACCGCCCCGTTATGCTTAGCTTATCGCCGGGGAGGCATCGTCGCCCTTATCCCGCTTCACCTCTGTCACCTCATCGCCCTTCTCATTGCGCAGATGCACCTCCAGCTGGTTAAAGGCGATGTCAATATTGTTCTCGCGGCACAAACGATCGATAGCGCGGTTAAGCTCATCCACCGCATAGCTGCGATCGCGAAGTTCACGCACGTACAGGCGCAGTTCATGATCGAGCGTGCTGGCGCCGAAGGTGGTAAAGAAGACCGAGGGCGCGGGCTCTTGCATCACTTTCGGATGCTCATGCGCGGCCTGGAGCAGCACTTCTTTAACCTTATCCAGGTCGGAACCATAGGCCACGCCAAGGCGGATGACCACGCGGGTGACGGTGTCGGAGAGCGACCAGTTGATCAAGCGTTCCGTCACGAAGGCCTTATTCGGGATAATGACCTCTTTACGGTCAAAATCGGTGATCGTCGTGGCGCGAATGCGGATTTTGCTGACGGTACCGGAGAAGGTACCAATGGTCACCGTATCGCCAATACGCACCGGGCGCTCAAAGAGAATAATCAGACCGGAAACAAAGTTACCGAAGATTTCCTGTAAGCCAAACCCTAAACCAACCGACAGGGCGGCCGCCAGCCACTGAAGTTTGTCCCACGAAACGCCCAACGAGCCAAATACCGTCATCGCGCCAATAACAATAATGGCGTAATTAAGGATGGTCGTAATTGCATACGACGCCCCCTGGCGCATATTGAGTCTCGATAGCACCAGCACTTCCAGCAGGCCCGGCAGGTTGCGGATTAACGCCCAGGCGACCATCGACGCGACAATCGCGAACAGCAGGCTGCCCATGGTGACGCTTTTCACGGCGCTGACGCCGGCTTCCGTACCGTTGTAATGCCACAGCGTAATACTGTCGAGATAGGCGAACACGGTGATCAGATCGGACCAAATCGCCCAGAACAGCACGGCAAACAGCGCAATCATCACCAGCATCGTAATACGCAGCGTTTGCTGGTTAACCTGCTCCAGGGCAATCGTCGGTTCTTCCTGAGGTTCGGCCCCTTCAGCGCCCTCTTTAACCAGATGCTGACGACGCGCCAGCGCACGGCGCCAGGCAATACGCCGGGCGGCCACGCTCAGGCCGCGCAGAACGGTCTGGTACAGCAGGTTCCACAGCATCACCAGGTAAACGGTTTCAATCCAGCGGCCGGCCAGACGCAGCGTCGTGTAGAAGTAGCCGGTTGCCGTCAGCACCATCAGGGCGATGGGCACAATCGATAGCACGGTGACGGTGATAAGGCGCAGGCTGTGGGACTCTTTATCACGCCAGCTCTCGCGGCACATCGGCAGAACAAGCACCGCAATCAGCAGCAGGTTGAGGAAAATAACAAACTGCCCGAGCACGTCATCCATCAGGTGCAGCGGCGACAGCTCCGACATCACCGACCAGAAATTGAGCGGCAGCAGCGCAAGGCTGACGCGGACAATCTGCCGCCGCCAGTGGCTGGTCAACTGCGACGGCATATTAAAGTGGCGCACCGCCACGCCGTCTTTTTCCAGCACCTTCCAGCACAGGCCAAACACCAGCCAGAACAACGCCAGCTTCTTACTATAGGCCCACAGCAAATCGCTGATATTCAGCTGCATGGTCAGCAGAATCAGGCCAATGGCCAGAATCACCAGCACCACAGGCAGCGCGCGGATCAGATCGATAAGAATCGCTTTCGGCGTGTGAAGCTGAGTGTCATTGCGCAGTTGCCCCACCTGTGAAGCCAGCTTCGCCTGATACGCTTTCAGCCAGTTAAGGCGCCAGCGAATCAGACCGGCAATCAGCAGCAACGGCAGGCCGGCAAGGAAAGCGATAAATACCGCAGGCCAGGCTTTTTCCCAGTTTACGGTGATTTTCATCGCCTTAAACTGCCCTTTCAGCGCTTCCGGGAAGGCTTTAACCCACTCCCAGTCCATCGGACGGTTACTGTTTACCCAAAAAATCTGCTGCGTCAGAATGGCTTTCAGGTTGGTCGACACGCTCATTAACTGCTGCTGATTGATCTGCAGGTTAATGGCCATCATCAGCTGGTTACCCAGCTGTTTGTTGAACTGATCGAGCAGCTCCCGGCGCATATCAACGATTTCGAGAAGCGCGCTATGCACTTCGGCATTGACATCGCTGCTGTGCCCTTCCTCCAGCTTCGCGACGTACGCATCGCTCTGGAACAACGCATCGCGCTGCTGGTTAACCTCAAACTGTTCGAGGCGCAGGTCGGCGATGCGGTTCGTCATATCGCTCAGCTCCTCCGCAGAGGGCAGCGTTTGCTGCTGCTGATAAAGGATACGCGACAGCAGCAGGCTGCCTTTCAGCACGGAAATCTGCTCTTTTATATCACGCTCGGATTGCAAAGCGCGATCGAGCCAGGTCTTCACTTTGATGTTGCGCTGAACCAGCTGATTACCATTTTCCGTCGCCGAAATCAGTCTTTCGCTAAGCTGGTGGTTAATCTCCAGCTCCTGCTTCACCAGCGGGTTTGCCTGAATACGCGCCGTTTCGTCCGGGGAAACCGCTTCCTGAGCCGTCTTTTCCGTCAGCGTCAGGCGCTTGCTATTCACCGCTTCCTGCAATAACTGAAGCTGGTGTTCAAGACGGTTGCTGTAGGCGGTGATGTAATCACGCTGCTTTTGCAGGGTATCCTGCAGGACCGTGTTACCTTCCAGGCTTTTGCGCTGCTGGTCTATCTGCGCATTCAGCAGAGCCTGCTGCGCCAGCAGCAAACTCTGCTGGGTAGGACGCAGCGTCTCCTCGCCCGTCGAGGTGCCATTCAGGCGGTTACGGATCTGCTGCAGCTGCTGCGAAGCGGAGTACATCGCATTCTGCACACGTTCCGGCTGGGTTTGTAGGGAGACTAACTGGCTGTTATAGGTTGCCAGATCGTTCTGCGCGTTTTGCAAATCGTCCAGCGTCTGAGAGACGCGCGATTCCAGCTGACGTAGCGATAACGTGCTCAGCGTTTTACGCGTCGCCTCATCATCGGGAACATCGCTTAGCGCGTTGAGGCTATCGATAGCCTGATTCATTTTCGCTGGCGCCTGAGCCACCTGCTGACGCAGCTGCGTCGTTTCCGACTTAATGCGTTCGATTTTATCGAGGGTTTCCAGGGTCTGGGTCAGGTCCTGCTGAACCAGCTTGTCCTGCGGGGTCAGCTCTTTTTGCTTATTCAGCGTCGTGAGCTGGCTTTGCACCTCGGAACGTTCAGGTAAGTCAGCCGCCAGCGCCGTGTTAACGCTAATACAGCCGATAAAAAACATCAGGGTAAGAACAAAAGCGGATATGGCGTTTCGCCAACGGATAGTATGCAGCATAGTGTTAACATGAGTGATTGCAAAAGCCGGAGAATACCGGGGATCGTCGCAGCGCGAAGAATAGCACTTCTGTTATCGCGCGAATAGCGGCGGACAGCAGGAAAAATACCCCTTTTGTCCGCGAGGATACTTAAGCTTCCGCGCCTTCAGAACTGCGCAGAGAGGGGCACAATTGATACATTTCAAGCAGCGTTTCGACATATGCCCGCGCTTCATGCTGCAGATCGAAAGCGTTGGGCGCCAGCAGCCAGTTCTCCATCAGGCCAGAAAGATAGCTGCGCATTAAAATCGCCGCCCGCCGGGTGAGTAAATTGGCGGGCAGCATCTTCGCCGCAATGCACTCGTTTAATGTCTGCTCGATACGATCGTAGCTCTCAAGGCATAAACTTCGCTGCGCTTCTTGCAGCGTGACCATCTCTCCGACGAACTCGCATTTATGGAAAATGATTTCCATCATCAAGCGCCTGCGTTTTTCTGTCACCGTTGCTTCAAGGATATACACTAAGATCTCTCTGACAACTGACAGTGGATCGTTGGGGAATTTTGCCCGATACTCAACTTCGAGATCGTTGATGTTGGCTTCTGAAAGCACCCATATTTCATTAAATAAATCTGATTTATTTTTGAAATGCCAATAGATAGCGCCCCTCGTCACACCGGCCTCTTTTGCAATTGCGGCCAGCGAGGTGGATGATACGCCTTGCTGCGAAAACAGACGCAGAGCAACATCCAGAATATGTTGCCGGGTCTCAAGCGCCTGTTGTTTGGTTTTTCGTGCCATAGGTCGATGAGTTTACAGAGGTTACGTTTACATACATTTGTGAATGTATGTACCATAGCATGACCATAATAGAAACACAGCAGTGGGTTTGTGGTCGATTGAGCCACTGAACAATTTGAAATTGGACACTCGAGGTTTACATATGAACAAAAACAGAGGGTTAACGCCTCTGGCGGTCGTTCTGATGCTCTCAGGCAGCTTAGCGCTAACAGGATGTGACGACAAACCGGCTCAGCAAGGAGCCCAACAAATGCCGGAAGTCGGTATTGTGACGCTCAAATCCGCTCCTCTACAAATTACAACCGAACTGCCAGGCCGTACCAGCGCCTATCGCGTTGCGGAAGTTCGTCCTCAGGTCAGTGGCATTATTCTTAAACGTAACTTCACCGAAGGGAGCGATATCCAGGCAGGGGTGTCTCTTTATCAAATCGATCCGGCGACCTATCAGGCCACTTATGAAAGCGCGAAAGGCGATTTAGCCAAAGCGCAGGCCGCGGCAAATATGGATCAGCTGACGGTTAAACGTTATCAGAAACTGTTAGGCACTAAGTACATCAGTCAACAGGATTACGATACTGCCGTCGCGACCGCGCAACAGAGCAACGCCGCCGTGGTTGCCGCCAAAGCAGCGGTTGAAACCGCGCGCATTAATCTGGCCTACACCAAAGTCACCTCGCCAATCTCAGGCCGCATTGGTAAATCCGCGGTCACGGAAGGTGCTCTGGTGCAAAACGGCCAAACCACCGCCCTGGCGACCGTGCAACAGCTGGATCCTATCTATGTTGACGTGACGCAATCGAGCAACGATTTCCTGCGTCTGAAACAAGAGCTGGCCAACGGAAAGCTGCAGCAGGAAAACGGCAAAGCGAAGGTTGAGCTGGTGACGAACGACGGTCTGAAATACCCGCAGAACGGTACGCTGGAGTTTTCTGACGTCACCGTTGATCAGACCACCGGTTCTATCACGCTGCGCGCCATTTTCCCGAACCCGGATCACACTCTGCTGCCGGGGATGTTCGTCCGCGCGCGTCTGGAAGAAGGCGTCAACCCGGATGCGCTGCTGGTTCCTCAGCAGGGCGTAACCCGCACCCCGCGCGGCGATGCCAGCGCGATGGTCGTCGGCGAAGGTGATAAAGTCGAAGTTCGCCAGATTACCGCCACTCAGGCTATTGGTGATAAATGGCTGGTCACCGAAGGGCTGAAAACGGGCGATCGCGTCATCATCACCGGTCTGCAAAAAGTCAGACCTGGCGTGCAGGTTAAAGCGCAGGAAGTCGTTTCTGACGATAAACAGCAAGCCGCAGGCAACGCTCAGTCAGAACAACCCAAGTCTTAACTTAAACAGGAGCCGTTAAGACATGCCTAATTTCTTTATCGATCGCCCCATATTTGCGTGGGTGATCGCCATTATCATCATGCTGGCTGGGGGGTTATCGATCCTCAAGTTGCCGATAGCGCAATATCCGACGATTGCGCCGCCGGCAATTTCCATTACAGCCATGTACCCCGGTGCCGATGCTGAAACCGTGCAGAACACCGTGACCCAGGTTATCGAGCAGAACATGAACGGTATCGATCACCTGATGTACATGTCTTCAAATGGCGACTCCACCGGTACAGCAACCATCACCCTCACCTTTGAATCCGGTACCGATCCGGATATCGCCCAGGTACAGGTACAGAACAAGCTGGCGCTGGCAACGCCGCTGCTGCCGCAAGAAGTTCAGCAGCAGGGTATTAGCGTTGAAAAGGCATCCAGCAGCTTCCTGATGGTTGTCGGCGTTATCAATACCAACGGCACCATGAATCAGGATGACATTTCTGACTATGTTGCCGCCAACATGAAGGATTCGATTAGCCGTACCAGCGGCGTCGGTGACGTGCAGCTGTTCGGTTCCCAGTACGCGATGCGTATCTGGATGGATCCGAACAAGCTTAATAACTTCCAGCTGACGCCGGTTGACGTGATCAGCGCCCTGAAAGCGCAGAACGCCCAGGTTGCAGCAGGACAGTTAGGCGGTACTCCACCGGTGAAAGGTCAGCAGCTGAACGCCTCCATCGTGGCGCAGACCCGTCTGACCAATACTGAAGAGTTCGGCAACATTCTGCTGAAGGTTAACCAGGATGGTTCCCAGGTGCGTCTGCGCGATGTCGCGAAGATTGAGCTGGGTGGCGAAAGCTACGACGTCGTTGCGAAGTTTAACGGTCAGCCCGCGTCCGGTCTGGGTATTAAGCTCGCGACCGGCGCGAACGCGCTGGATACCGCCAACGCCATTCGTGCCGAACTGAAGAAAATGGAACCTTTCTTCCCGTCAGGCCTGAAGATTGTTTACCCGTATGACACCACCCCCTTCGTGCAGATCTCCATTCACGAAGTGGTGAAAACGCTGGTTGAAGCCATCATTCTGGTGTTCCTGGTGATGTACCTGTTCCTGCAGAACTTCCGCGCAACGCTGATTCCGACTATCGCCGTGCCGGTTGTACTGCTGGGGACGTTCGCTATCCTCGCGCTGTTCGGCTTCTCGATAAACACCCTCACCATGTTTGGTATGGTGCTCGCCATAGGCCTGCTCGTGGATGACGCCATCGTGGTGGTAGAAAACGTCGAGCGTGTAATGGCCGAAGAAGGGCTACCGCCGAAGGAAGCCACGCGTAAATCAATGGGCCAGATTCAGGGCGCGCTGGTGGGTATCGCGATGGTGCTTTCCGCGGTATTTATCCCGATGGCCTTCTTCGGCGGTTCTACCGGTGCGATTTACCGTCAGTTCTCGATCACTATCGTTTCCGCGATGGCGCTGTCGGTACTGGTGGCACTGATTCTGACCCCGGCGCTCTGCGCCACGATGCTGAAACCCATCCAGAAAGGCAGCCATGGCGCCACCACCGGCTTCTTCGGTTGGTTTAACCGCATGTTCGATAAGAGCACGCATCACTACACCGATAGCGTAGGCAATATCCTGCGCAGTACCGGCCGTTATCTGGTGCTGTACCTGATCATCGTTGTCGGCATGGCCTGGCTGTTCGTTCGTCTGCCAAGTTCGTTCCTGCCGGACGAAGACCAGGGCGTCTTCCTGAGCATGGCGCAGCTGCCTGCTGGCGCAACTCAGGAGCGTACCCAGAAAGTTCTGGATGAGATGACCGACTACTATCTCACCAAAGAGAAAAACAACGTTGAATCGGTATTCGCCGTAAACGGCTTTGGTTTCGCGGGTCGTGGGCAAAACACCGGTATCGCGTTCGTTTCTCTGAAGGACTGGAGCCAGCGTCCGGGCGAAGAGAACAAAGTTGAGGCGATTACCGGTCGCGCAATGGGGTATTTCTCGCAGATTAAAGACGCAATGGTCTTTGCCTTTAACCTGCCGGCAATTGTTGAACTGGGTACCGCAACGGGCTTTGACTTCCAGCTGATCGACCAGGCGGGACTGGGCCATGAAAAACTGACCCAGGCACGTAACCAGCTCTTTGGTATGGTCGCGCAGCATCCTGACGTCTTAACCGGCGTGCGTCCAAACGGACTGGAAGATACTCCGCAGTTCAAAGTGGATATCGATCAGGAAAAAGCGCAGGCTCTCGGCGTGTCTATCAGCGACATTAACACGACGCTTGGCGCAGCATGGGGTGGTAGCTACGTCAACGACTTCATTGACCGCGGTCGCGTGAAGAAAGTGTATATCATGTCTGAAGCGAAATACCGTATGCTGCCGGAAGATATCGGCAACTGGTACGTACGCGGCAGCGATGGACAGATGGTGCCCTTCTCCGCCTTCTCGACTTCACGCTGGGAATACGGCTCGCCGCGTCTGGAGCGTTACAACGGTTTGCCATCAATGGAAATCCTCGGCCAGGCGACACCGGGCAAGAGTACCGGTGAAGCGATGAACCTGATGGAAGAGCTGGCGGGTAAACTGCCTGCGGGTATTGGCTATGACTGGACCGGTATGTCTTATCAGGAACGGTTGTCAGGCAACCAAGCACCAGCGCTGTACGCTATCTCGCTGATTGTCGTCTTCCTGTGCCTGGCGGCGCTGTATGAAAGCTGGTCGATTCCGTTCTCGGTCATGCTGGTTGTTCCGCTGGGGGTTGTGGGTGCGCTGCTGGCGGCTACCTTCCGTGGATTAACCAACGACGTCTACTTCCAGGTTGGTCTGCTGACCACCATCGGCCTGTCGGCGAAGAACGCGATACTTATCGTTGAATTCGCCAAGGACCTGATGGATAAAGAGGGCAAAGGCCTGATCGAAGCCACGCTGGAAGCCGTTCGTATGCGTCTGCGTCCGATTCTGATGACCTCGCTGGCGTTCATCCTTGGGGTCATGCCGCTGGTTATCAGCTCCGGCGCAGGCTCCGGCGCGCAGAACGCCGTCGGTACTGGCGTAATGGGTGGGATGGTGACCGCGACGGTGCTGGCGATTTTCTTCGTGCCGGTATTCTTCGTGGTGGTTCGCCGCCGCTTTAGTAAGAAAAATGAGGATATTGAGCACAGCCATCCGGTTGAGCATCATTAATCTCTCCTCTCAGGGCCGCATTTGCGGCCCTTTTCTTTTGTTCCTCGTTAAAACGCACGGATTGTTATTGTCTAATTTATAAGCTGAGATATAATATTTAATGATGAGTCGCGGTGCTTATCTCCATTTTTTTCCACAATTTTCTTTCCTGCGCCCCTAACTCAGAATATTCTTAATCACTGATTTTGTGTATGGTTGTCTCTCTATAACGGCTAAACGCGTCGGCTAACCTGATGAAATATAAGGTCAGTATTCGTTTTTTCCGATCGGGGTAACGGCACGATATAATAAAGTCCGAGTCATTGAAGATAAAAGGACGCTGATAATTGTAATTTTTCGTAATAGCACGATGAAATCTTTTTAAGAGTGGATTATAGTTAAACAGCAAGATTACAATGTATGTGTCAGGTCTGTTAGTCGTGTTCATCCCACAACGGTGTCGATAATCGTCGTTTAAACCACTCAAAAGGGGATGCGTTATGGACGAATACTCGCCAAAAAGACATGATATTGCGCAGCTTAAATTTCTCTGCGAAACCCTGTATCATGACTGTCTTGCAAACCTGGAAGAGAGCAACCACGGCTGGGTTAATGATCCAACCTCGGCTGTCAATCTTCAACTTAATGAATTGATCGAGCACATTGCCGCGTTTGCACTTAATTATAAAATTAAGTACGCAGAGGATAATAAGCTGATTACCCAGATTGACGAATATCTGGATGACACTTTCGTCTTGTTCAGCAACTACGGCATTAACAGCGCAGATCTGCAGAAATGGCGTAAATCTGGCAATCGGTTATTCCGCTGCTTTGTCAACGCCAGTCGGGAAAACCCGGCCAGTCTTTCTTGTTAGTATTATTACAATCAAAAGGTGAATTTATGTCTGATAAAACATTAACCAAAATAGACTATTTGATGCGTTTACGACGCTGTCAGACAATTGATACGCTGGAGCGCGTAATTGAAAAAAATAAATATGAACTTTCCGATAATGAACTGGCGGTATTTTACTCTGCGGCCGATCATCGTCTTGCAGAGCTGACGATGAATAAACTGTATGACAAGATCCCCCCTTCAGTCTGGAAATTTATCCGCTAGTTTACTTCAAATGAAAGTCATACATCTCGTGCCGAAAACGCCCCTCTCTCGTGATGATAATAAGTGTGACAGTGCTCACAGATGTTGGCTTAACGCGAATATGAAACCGGTTTCTTTTTTATACTATGGCGGCCTAACGATAAGGAAATAAGGAAAGCCTCCATGAGTGAAGAGAAACAAAAAATGATTGCCGGCGAACTGTATCTGGCAGGTGACGCCACGTTGAAAGCCGATCGTCTGCGGGCCAGACAGCTGCTGCACCGCTACAATCATTCGGGGCCTGAAGAAAGTGAATTAAGAAACGCATTACTTTCTGAACTGCTTGGGCACGCGAGTGACGCGTACATCGAACCCACATTTCGCTGTGACTATGGCTACAATATCTTCCTCGGTAAAAATTTCTACGCTAACTTTGATTGCGTCATGCTTGACGTCTGTCCAATTCATATTGGCGATAACTGCATGCTGGCGCCGGGCGTGCATATTTATACCGCCACGCATCCCCTTGACCCTGTCGACCGCAACAGTGGTCAAGAGTACGGAAAACCCGTCACCATTGGCCACAATGTGTGGATTGGCGGCCGGGCAGTGATTAATCCAGGCGTCACTATCGGCGATAATGCCGTGGTGGCGTCGGGGGCCGTCGTAGTAAAAAATGTGCCGGCCAACGCCGTCGTCGGCGGAAACCCGGCACGGATAATTAAAATGCTGGAGAGCGAAAAACGGTAACTGTTATGCTTTTCTGCAACCAATCTGTTACTTTCCCCATGGATTTACGCAACATAAAATAGCCTTCAGGCTGAGCCCGGTTTGTCACGCCTGGATACGGGCTCATGGCAGAATTTGGGGAATAAGATGACAGAAATACAGCTACTGCTGAAGAGCACCATTGATGAGCTTAATGTGAAAGAGAAGCGCGACAACCGTCCGCGCTTTAGCATTAGCTTTATTCGCAACCATCCATGGCTTTTTGTCGCCATGTACGCGGCTTTCCTGGCCACGCTTATTGTGATGCTACGTTCAGAAACGCTGGTAGATTCTGTCTGGCTGTTAATTGTGTTATTTGTTCTGCTAAACGGTTTCTTCTTCTTCGACGTCTACCCGCGCTATCGTTATGAAGATATTGACGTTCTTGATTTCCGCGTGTGCTACAACGGTGAGTGGTACAACACCCGATTTGTCCCTGAGCAGCTGCTTGAACGCATCCTGCAATCGCCACGCGTCGGCGGCGAACAAAAGGCTCAGCTACAAAAAATGATCGCCACCAAAGGCGAACTCTCCTTTTACGATGTATTTTCTCTTACCCGCGTCGGTCCAGCGCAATAAGACGGTTCAGCGTGCGTACCGCGGCCCTAAAATGCGAGGCGGACGTATTACCGTAGCCCAGAACAAAGCCGCTTCGCGCCGTTTTTACATCGAGGTAAAAACGGCTTAACGCCCCGGGTGCCAGCTGAAACCGCCGGGCCTGCTGCACAATCGCCAGGTCATCCACGTTGTCGATAGCAACGGTCAGGTGCAGGCCCCCCTCGCCGCCAAACAGTTCATAAGGATGCCTGAGCTCTTGAGCCAGAATCTCCCGCAGCTGCTGCTGACGTTTGCGGTATAAACGGCGCATGGCGGCTAAATGACGTGCGTAGTGCCCCTCCTCAATGAACAACGCCAGCGCCCTCTGTTCGGCCCGATGGCCGCCGCGTAATAGCGAACCAATGGCGCCACGTGCGGCCTCCGCCAGCGCGGGAGGCATCACCATAAAGCCAATGCGCAGCGCCGGAAATAGCGTTTTGCTGAATGTCCCCAGATAAACCACCGGCGCCTGCCTGGCCATCCCCAGCATGGCCGGAATGGGCTCACCGCTGTAGCGAAACTCGCTGTCGTAATCATCTTCAATAATCCATGAATCATGCCGGCGGGCATACTCCAGTAGCGCCAGTCGCCTCCCGGCGCTCATCACTGCCCCGCAGGGGTATTGATGGGAAGGTGAAGTAAAGATCAATCGCGGCGCTTCACTATCATTATGGCTATCAAAACGCATCCCTTCATGATCAACCGGCACGCCCTCTATATGAAGTCCGGATTTGAGAAAGATGCTTTTTGCTCCCGGATAGCCGGGTTCTTCTACCCATGCCGTATCGCCAGCAACGCTCAGCAAATGCGTGCATAAATCGACGCCTTCCAGCGCACCTTCCGTAATCACAATCTGGCTGGCTTCACAGCGGATCCCCCGCGAGAGCGCAAGGTGGCGGGCAATGGCTTTTCGCAGTACGAGCTCTCCCTGCGCATCGCCGTAGCCCAATAATGCGCTTCCCTCCTCACGCAGTACGCGATCCAGGAGCCGGCGCCAGATGGAAAGCGGAAAGTAGTTAACCGCAGGCATTCCCGGCGTAAAGAGCAGCGTGGGTGAATCACGATGGATTGCCGCCGGTAATCCCTGTAAGTATTCAGGGAGCACAATATGGCGCGCCTCAACGTCCCCCTCTCCCTGAGTTCCTAAAGGCGCGACGGACGTCCCCTGGCGGCTACGTAATAAATACCCCTCTATCGCCAGCTGCTCCAGCGCGCCGTTGACGGTGTTGCGCGACAGCCCCAGACGCAGGGCCATGGCGCGCGAGCCGGGTAAACGGCTATCACCTGCCAGCGCCCCCTGCAAAATCGCCTCGCGTAGTGTCTGATAGAGCGTACGCTGCAGGGTTCCACCTCCCCTGCCGCGCAGGGCCTGCTCCAGTAAAGCAAAAAAAGCATCATCCGGAATATTCATCATCGCTCCTCGTGGCACCCTAAAAACATACTCCTGTGGCTCTTTTTATGGAACCAACAAGCGCCTAATCTCGCAGCATTCACCTGCCAAAGGAAAACCTCATGAGCCATCTTAATCAATTCGATCAACCCGTTGGCGCAGCCCTGCCCGACTGGCAGCCCCGTCCGCATCCTGAAAGGTTGAATCTGCAAGGTCGCCTTTGCCGCCTTGAGCCATTGCGCTCCACGCATGCCGGTGCGCTGTTTGACGCCCATCGGCTGGCCCCGGACACCCGAAGCTGGACGTGGCTGCTGCGTGAGCCGGATAACAGCGTAGAGGAATACCGCGCGTGGATAGAGCACGTTTCCGGGCAGGCCGATCCCATCCACTTTGCCGTGATAGATCAACGGACAGACCAGCCCGTTGGCTCACTGGCGCTGATGAGAATCGATGCTAAAAATGGCGTTGTTGAAGTCGGCCACGTTCACTTCTCGCCTTTACTAAGCCGGACGGCGATGGCCACCGAGGCCCAATGGCTGCTGATGCATTATATTTTTGCAACGCTCGGCTATCGTCGCTACGAGTGGAAATGCAACAGTTTGAACGAGCCTTCACGCCGGGCGGCGCTGCGGCTGGGATTTCAGTATGAGGGGCGTTTTCGTCAGGCGCTGGTGATAAAGGGCCACAACCGCGATACCGACTGGTTTTCGATTATCGATTCCGAGTGGCCGCATATTGACAAGGCAATGCAGCAGTGGCTGGCCGCCGACAACTTTAGCGCCGACGGCCGGCAGTTACGAACGCTGGAGAGCTTCCGTTAACGTCTCTTCTTGCGCCCCTGGACGGCCTTAAAGCGAGGATTACTTTTGCAGATAACGTACAGCCGCCCTTTACGCTTGACGATCTGGCAATCCGGGTGGCGCTGTTTCGCGCTACGCAATGAGTTGAGCACCTGCATTATTTACTCCTTTTCGCATCAATAAAACCGCCGAAGCGCTGGCGGAAACGCGCGGTGCTGCCTTCATTGTTGAAGGCCTTCTGTTTGCCGGTGTAATACGGATGCGATTTGGAGGAGACATCGAGCGTTACGTAGGGATACGTCTCGCCTTCCAGCTCAATTTCGCGCTCGGTACGGATCGTTGATCCAACTTTGAAGTATTCGTTGGCGCTGGTATCGTGAAAAACCACCGTACGATAATGCGGATGAATATTGGGTTTCATAGCGACCTCAATAATTACGTTATAACATAACATCATGGTACGCCGGGTGAATACAAAGATCAACCCTGAGAATGGAAGGGGCTAAAGGGCGGCGCAGGCCGCCCGTTGCGGATTAAGGATTAAGCTGATGCGCCAGCGCTCTGAGCTGTTCGGCAATAGACTGCAGGTTTTTGCCCGGCTCCGTTTTCGGCCCGGTAGAGTGGCGCACGACCAGACGAGCCGGAAGGATAGAGGAAGTATGAGATGTCTCGTGATCGCCGCTATCGAGAAGGCGCCGGACGGCCTCTTTTCCTTGTAAATCAAGATCCAGCGAAACGGTGGTGAGCGCCGGGTAAAAGAACGAACTCTCATAGGTGTCATCATAACCAATAACCGATTTTTCCCCCGGAATCGGCACCTGGTGCTGGTGAAACGCGCTCAGTACGCCCAGCGCCATCTGATCGTTACCCACCAGAACGGCGGTAAAGTTTGGCGTCTCCCGCAGCATTTGCAGCGCGCCGGCATAGCCGCTCTGCGCATCCCAGTTACCGCGAATCACCGTGACCGGCTGCAGGCCATATCCCTCAAGGGTCTCAATCCAGCTTTTCAGACGCAGTTTGGCCGATACCGAGCTTTCCGGGCCGGCTAGCAGCGCGATCTCCCGATGCCCCATTTCATAGAGATATTTGACGCTGGCCCGGGTGCCGTCAGCCGGGTTAAACGAAACGTTAAACACGGAGCTGTAGGGGTCAACATCTAAAAACAGACAGACGATATCATCGTTATCATCGGCAATTTTTTGAGCCAGTTCAGTCTCCAGCGGCACGTTGATGATGACCTTATCTACCAGCTGAGACTTAAGTTCATTAATGGAATCTTGAATACTTTGGTTGACGCTCTCATCAATCATAGAGATGAGCACCTGATAGCCTTCCACATTCGCATAGCGTTTTACCGCAGCAGCCACCTGAGAAGGCGCGTGCAATGCGAGGGAGATGGTGACCAGGCCCACGGTGCGGCTTTGCTTTCCTACCAGCTGTTGTGCCAGGCGGTTTGGGACATAGCGCAGCGCCTCGATGGATTTCTCCACCTTGCTGCGTGTGGCTTTGGATACATTAGCAGATTTGTTGAGTACCCTGGACACGGTCTGATAGGAGACGCCCGCATGGCGAGCAACGTCTTCTAAGGTCGCGCTTTTAGACTTCATAGTCCGGTTCCTTATGTTGTTATCCCTGGATTGTAACAGGGGCAATGTGAAAAAACGCTCATCACCGCGTCCCCCGAACCACAATCATCACAAAAAGTATTACGCTCACAATACAACAAATTGTGAATAGACTCACTAGTCGTAACAAAACCCGCCAATTTATTTGCAGTTAATCACAATATAGCGATCATTCAATTGCCTGAATTCTGGTTTAGGCATTTTATGACATCGGTTATGTGAACGTAATACAAAACAATAAGAGGATAGACATGAACACTACGCTGCGCACACTCTCCGCTGCGTTGGCCGCTGCGCTGATTTCACCATCCGTGTTTGCTGCTTCCGCCACGCTTCCGGGTATCGATTTTCATGGCTATATGCGCGCCGGGGTTGGGGTCTCCGGCGACGGTAGTCAGGCCGAATGGCAAAAAAACAAAATTGGCCGTCTGGGTAATGAGTCCGATACCTACGGCGAGCTGGAGCTGGGATCAGAGGTCTATAAGAAGAATGACGTGAGCTTCTATCTTGATAGCATGGTCAGCATGGTCTCTGACGGTTCTAACGATAACGAAACCACGCTCGATGATGATGCCCAATTCGGCCTGCGCCAGCTCAACCTGCAAATCAAAGGGCTGGTCCCCGGCGATCCGAACGCGGTCATTTGGGGCGGTAAACGCTACTACCAGCGCCACGATCTCCACATCATTGATACCAAATACTGGAACATTTCCGGATCCGGTGCCGGGATCGAAAACTATACGCTCGGCCCGGGGGCCGTTTCATTTGCCTGGATCCGCGGCGATGCCAATGACGTCGACTACCGCGTCGATGGCGACAGCAACGTCAACATTAACTACCTAGACCTGCGCTACGCAGGCTGGAAGCCTTGGGCCGGTTCGTGGACCGAATTTGGTATCGACTACGCGATGCCGAATACCACTAAAAAGCAGGACTCCTACGGTGGTCTATACGATGCTGAAAACGGCGTCATGCTGACCGGTGAAATCAGCCAGGATATGCTGGGTGGTTACAACAAAACGGTGCTGCAGTACGCCAACAAAGGGCTGGCGCAGAACATGGTTTCCCAGGGCGGCGGCTGGTACGACATGTGGAACTACGTCAATGACGCCACCGGATACCGCGTGATTAATACCGGTTTAATTCCGATTACCGAAAAGTTCTCCATTAACCACGTTCTCACCTGGGGCTCCGCGGACAACATCACCGATTACACGGATAAAACGCGCATGCTGTCGCTGGTGGCTCGTGGGCAGTATCAGTTCACCGAATACGTGCGCCTGATTGGCGAAGTGGGCGGCTTTTACCAAAAAGATAGCTACAAGAACAATACTGATTATAAGCAGGCCGGTGAGAAATATACCATCGCGCTGGGCCTGGCCGATGGCCCTGACTTTATGTCTCGCCCGGAACTGCGCATTTTCGCTTCGTATCTGAATGACTCTGAAAACGGTAAACCGTTCGAAGATCAAACTGCCAATAATACGTGGAACTTTGGTGTACAGGTCGAGGCCTGGTGGTAGCCGTCATTTAACTGTTTTATCTCCAGCTGTAAGGTCGTTAATTACCCTCCGGTAATCATTATTGCCATTGAATGCTTTGTTTTCTTTTCGGGATAACTCATTATTGCGTTATCCCGTTTTATTTTATTTACGGCTGGCAAAGTGTTCGTCAAGTAATTGACGCAAAGCATCCGACTGTTTACCGAAAATAGCATGCACCTGCTGCCCAAGGATAATAACGCCAAGCGCTCCCTGCTGCTGTAGTGCCTGAGAGTCAACAATCGACAGATTATTCACCGTGACGCGTAAGCGGGTGATACAGGCGTCAACGTTGACAATATTCGCCTCGCCGCCAAAAGCCTGAATTAAACGTTCAATCTGTTGTTGTTCCGTCGGGCTTAACGTTACCGCCGGACGAGACTGGGAGAAGTAATTCAGAAAGGATTTTAAACTCACCATAATAGACTCCTGATAAGCAGATAAAAAAACGCCTGCTCTTGCGAGCAGGCGTGGATAGAGAAAAATTACGCGTGACGGCTGAGGATGCGGCAATCCCACGCTTTTAAGGTCAACGGCGCGTTCAGTGCCGTGCCGGTGAGGCTGTCCTGATAGCCCTGCGGTAAGGTCACCTGCTGCTGCTGCGCGCTGTAGTTTTGCAGGAATACGTAGGTGGTCTCACCGTCCGTCCGTGCGGTCGCCACCACGCCCGGCGGGAAATCGGCCGCCACCGCACGCGGCAGCGACAGCTCTTTACTTATGGCGGTGAAGAAGTCCCGCTGGAAAGCCAGATCGTTGCGCGAAGCGACGTGCCAGGCCTTACCTTTACCCACGTGATTGACGGTAACCGCCGGTCTTCCCGCGTAAAAATCATCGCGGTAGGTCGCCAGCGGCTGCGCCGTTTCGGCATGGATCAGTTCACACAGATGGCGTACCTGATACGGTCCCTGCAGGCCCCCTTCATTGCCCGCCAGCCCCTGTACCAGGTTGCGTTCGCCGTCGTTCAGGCAGTCAATCTCTTCCGCCCAAATGCCCAGCAGTTTACGCAGCGGGCCCGGGAAACCGCCGAGATGGCAAAGGTCGGATTCGTTAACAATACCCGTCCAGTATGTTGTAACTAAATAACCACCGTTAGCCACAAACGCTTCGGCGCGTTCGGCAAATCCCTCACGAACCATATACAGCATTGGCGCAATGACCAGTTGATAAGGACTCAGGTCAACGTCAGCATCGATAACATCAACCGCAATCCCCTGCTCCCAGAACGGACGATAATGTTCGTTGACGGTATTTTCATACTCCATGCCGAGATTTCGCGGCCCCTGTGCATCATCCAGCGCCCAGCGGTTTTGCTGGTCGAAGATAATCGCCACTTTCGCATCCGTCCGGCAGCCCACGACGCCCGGCAGCTGGCTTAGCATCTCGCCGAGCGCCGTCACTTCACGACCCACGCGCGTATCCAGATGACCGACATGATCGATAATCGCGCCATGAAACTTCTCAACCGAACCGCGGCTCTTACGCCACTGGAAGTACTGCACCGAATCCGCGCCGTGCGCCACCGCCTGCAGAGAAGAGAGAATATGCATTCCCGGTTTCTTTAGCTTACTGGTCGGCTGCCAGTTGGTCGCGCTCGGGGTGGATTCCATTAATACAAACGGTTTGCCGCCCTTCAGGCTGCGCATCATGTCATGATACATGGCGGTGTAGCAGGCCAGCGTGGTTTCATCTTTATCACGGTGCCACATGGGGTAGCTGTCCCATGAGATAAAGTCCAGCACCTTCGCCAGTTGCCAGTAGTCGTAATCGTAGAAATACTCCATAAAGTTGGTTGTTACCGGCAGCGCAGCATTCGCCGCTTTCAGCGGCACAATTTCGTGGCGGCAGAAGTCCGTCACCTGAGCGGTATTAAAGCGATGCCAGTCCAGGTTCAGACCATGAATGGAGACTTCCCCCTGCGGGGCCGGAGATTCGATCTGCGACCAGTCGCTGTAGGTGTGGCTCCAGAAGGTGCTCCACCAGGCGTGATTGAGGTTATCCAGCGTTTCATAGCGCGCTTTCAGCCAGTCGCGGAAACGCTCCTGGCACAGGCTACAGTGGCACTCTCCGCCGTATTCATTGGAGATATGCCAGCCCAGCACCGCGGGATGCTGCGAGTAGCGCTCCGCCAGCAGGGAATTTATTTTCAGGGTTTTATCACGGTAGACCGGCGACGACATACAGTGGTTATGACGTCCACCGTGCAGCGCAGGCACCCGATCGCGACCGACGCGCAGGACCTGAGGATATTTCTGCGACATCCAGGCCGGGCGCGCGCCGCTTGGGGTCGCGAGAAAGACATGAATGCCGGCGGCATAGAGTTTATCCAGGATACTGTCCAACCAGCCAAACTCAAATACGCCTTCCTGAGGTTCAAGTTTCGCCCAGCTAAATATCCCTACCGACATGACATTACATTTTGCCTGCTGCATCATGGCAATATCTTTATCGATAATATCGGGATAGTTCTCCCACTGCTCGGGGTTATAGTCGGCGCCATGCAATAGCGCATTGACCTTCGGACTCAAAGGCGCAAATTTTTTCATAATAAACATCCTGAAGTGTAAAGCTGAATAATTAATTGAATACCTTCATCGACGGCAATGCTTTTCCCTGGCAATCAAACAGCGCCTGATTTTCCCGGGCATTCCCCTCTTTCCATTCATCATGGATATATTTCATTCCGGCAGGCGTCGCCCAGGTATTTCCCGGTACGGCAATCCACGTCGGCTCCCAATAAAAAATACCTTTACCGCGGTGGTCCGGTACGTCCGCAACGGCCTGCATTAAGTCGTGAATATAATTATATTGCCCCTGTACGGTGGCAGGATAACCGCCATCCTTTTCCTCTTTCGCCTGGAAACTATTTTCGGCGTTGTCGCAGTTTTCCAGGGTATAGGCGTAAGCGGCTTCCACCACTATCACGTCTTTGTTATAGCGCTTGCTGATATCGTCCATATTGGCTTTCAGCGCGCTAATCGGACCATTCCAGTAGGTGTACATCGACAGACCAATGATGTCGTAAGGCACGTTGCGCTTGCTGATTTCATCAAACCACCAGCGGAAGGTGTCGTTTTTCGTGCCTTCGGCCAGATGAAGCATAATTTTAATCTGCTCGCCGCCGGTGAGGTTTTCCTTCAGGCCGTCAATGGCGGCGTTAAGCAGCCCCGCCAGGCGATCGAACTCGCCGCCGCCCTGCCCCCAGCTTTTGCCCTCCGGCCACAGCATACCGCCGTTGATCTCGTTGCCGATCTGGACCATATCCGGCAGCACCCCCTCCTGCTTAAAGCGGGCAATCGTGTCGCGGGTGTAGTCGTGGATCGTGGTTTTCAGCTGCGGATAATCCATTTTCTCCCAGGCCTTCGGCTTGAACTGCTTGCCCGGATCGGTCCAGAAATCGCTGTAGTGAAAATCAAGCAGCAGCTTCATACCCTGCGCTTTTGCGCGCTTCGCCAGCGCCAGCGTCGCCGCCAGATCGTTATCGCCGCCGCCGTAACGCTGACCCTGGGCGTCTTTTGGATCCACCCACAGGCGCAGGCGAACATAGTTCACGCCGTCGGCCTTCAGAATCGCGATCGGATCCTGCGGCTGATTGTTGTGGTTAAAGAACTTCGCGCCGTGCTTTTCCGCATCCAGCAGCGTGGAGATATCCGCGCCTTTAATAAAATCAGCGGGCATATTGCTAAACGCCTTCGTTTGCAGCGCGTCTGCCGCCAGCGTACCGGCGGAAAAACAGCATGCCAGAGAAACAGCAAGCCACGCGGGTGTTAATCTTTTCATGGGGTTATCCTTTTGTACTGCCTGAGGTGAGGCCGGAAACAAAGTATTTTTGTAGCGCCAGATAGAGAATCGCCACCGGGACGGCAATCAGCACCGCGCCCGCCGCATAGGTGGTGTAGCTGGCGCCCATTTTCTGCGCCACCAGGTTATACAGGCCAATCGGCAGCGTGTATTTATCCGGGGTACGCAAAATGGTGCTGGAGAGGATGAAATCCCCCAGCGGGCCGGTAAATGAAAACAGCGCCACCACCGCCAGAATCGGCTTCGACAGCGGCATAATGATTTCGATAAAGATGCGGAAGCTGCTGGCGCCATCCATCCGCGCGGATTCATCCAGATCTTTGGGGATCGCGTCCAGATACCCCTTCATGAGCCAGGTATTCATCGGGATCATGCCGCCAACGTAGATCAGCACCAGCGCCAGATGGCTGTTGATCAACCCCAGCAGCTGAGAGAGAACAAAGATCGCAATCAGCGCCGAGAACTGCGGGATCATCTGCAGCAGCAGAAACAGCATCAGCCCGTTCTGCCGCCCTTTGAAACGAAACCGAGAGAACGCATAGGCCGTGAAGCTCACGCTGATTAAGGTCAACACCATGGTCATGAAGCTGATTTTCATCGAGTTCCAGTACCAGGTGAGATAATTCACATTGCCGTTAAACAGATCCGCGTAATGCTGGAACGACAGGTTTTCAGGAATAATCGACGTACTCAGCAGACTGTTCCCGGCGTTCAGAGACGCCCCTACCGTCCAGACCAGCGGATATATAATGATCGTCGATACAAAGAGGACCACCAGCCAGGTGAGAGACAGGCGAATCCACTTTTCGCGTTTAATACTCGGTGATTTAGCCATGTTGCTTCCCTTACGCCATGTCGTCGTTTTTGAAGGATTTCGTGGCGCGGAACTGCCACAACGCCAGGCCGACGACAAAAATCGACAGCAGAATCGTGATGGTGGCCGCGATGGCGTATTGCGAAGACGACATCGTTAATTTGTAGATCCACGACACCAGAATATCCGTACCGCCGGCATTCGACCCGGCTACCGCCGGTCCGCCGTTATTGAACAGGTAGATGATATTGAAGTTGTTAAAGTTGAAGGTGTACTGAGTGATGATGATCGGCGCAATGGAGTAGAGCACCAGCGGCAGAGTAATGGTCCGCAGGCGGGTAAACGCGCTGGCGCCGTCCATGGTGGCCGCTTCATACAGATCGTCCGGGATCGCCTGCAGGACGCCGGTGGTCATGGCGAAAACAAACGGAAAGCCCAGCCAGGTTTGCATCATGATCAGCGCCGTTTTAGTCCAGAACGGGTCGGTCAGCCAGGCCTTCGGCGTGATGCCAAAGAAGGACAAAATGGCGTTGTTAATCACCCCGAATGAATCATTGAACATGCCGGCAAAAACCAGAATCGTCACGAAGCCCGGCACCGCCCACGGCAGAATGAAAATTGTGCGGATCATCGGCTTAAAGCGCAGATCTTTCTGGTTGACCAGAATCGCCAGCAGCACGCCGACGGTACATTGCAGGGTCGTCGCCAGCAGCGTCCACACCACCGTCCACTGCAGTACGTCAAAGAAGGTCGAGCGCCAGATGGATAATGTGAAGATATTGATGAAGTTTTTGAATCCCACCCAATCCACCAGCTTCGCCGGCGGCGTGTGATAAAGGTTGTAGTTAGTAAAGGCGATAGCAAAACCAAACAGGATCGGGAAGATGACCACAAACACCAGCAGTATGAAGCCGGGCGTGATCATCAGATACGGGAAACCCTCGCTGAGCAGCATCTGATACTGCTTGCGTACGCTATTCAGCGCCATGCCTTCATCGCGCTTTTTGCCGTTAACCCAGGCATCGCGCAGCGAGAGGAAATAGACCAACAAACCGAATGCGATAATCAGTACGCTGATTATCCCTTCCGCCAGCAGGAAAATAGAGTTATCCCGCGGGACTTCCTCGCCTAAGGTATATAACCCCCACAGGCCTTCGCTGAGAAAGTCATAGAAAATGCTCATAAAACTGCTCAGCAGCACCAGGAAGACAATCCCCTTCAGCCACTGGCGGTGATAAAACTGCCCAAAACCCGGCACGATAGCCAGCAACAGGCCGCACCACGCATGGCGTCCTGCGCCGCGCGCTTCGGCAATATTTTCGCTGGGATTGATAATCACACACGACTCCTTCTGAAAACGGGAGGACGGCCCTCCCGTTCTGTTACATCACCGAATTATTGATTGCTGGCCTGCATGGCTTCGATCTGCATCTTGATCTGCTTTTCAGCGTTATCGAGCGCCGCCTTCGGCTCCTGTTTACCGGTCAGGCTAAGCTCGAGCGCGGCGTTCGCCGGGCCCCATACCTCTCCCATTTCTGGGATCCCGGGCATCGCCGTCGCCCGCGCTGACTGCACCGCCACCGCGCTGGCCTTTTCGTCATTCTTAATCAGCGGATCGTCAATCATGGCCTTCAGCGGCGGGATTTCCCCGGTGGCGACATAGCGCGCTTTCACGTACTGCGGCTGGTTGATGAACTCGATAAACTGCTGCGCCAGCGCTTTATCTTTACTCCACGTCGAGACGACATAGCCCTTCACGCCGAGGAAGGAGCTCATTGGTTTGCCATCCGGCAGCGTCGGCAAAGGCGCGACGCCATAATGAATGCCTGCCGCTTCATACGGCTGGAAGGCCCACGGGCCGTTAATCACCGCAGCCGCTTTCTTCTCGGTGAACAGCGAGTCGATGGCGTTCAGCCCGTTATCGCCGAGGATCCCCGCCGGGAATACCTTGTCGGTGTAGAATTTTTTCAGGAAAGTCACCGCTTCCACCGCGCCTGGCTTATTCAGGCCGACATCCTGCGGGTTGAAGCCGCCTTTGTCGTTTTTGCCAAAGATATAGCCGCCCATTGGGCCAATAGCGCCCCAGCTGTAATAGATCTGGTCAAACTTCGCCAGCAGGCCGTACTTACCCTCTTCGCGCTGCTTCTTCGAATAGTCGAACCAGTCCTGCAGGCTATCCAGCGGCTTATCGATCAGGTCTTTGTTGTAAATCAGCACCAGGGTTTCCACCGCTTTCGGTACGCCGTAAAGCACGTTATCCATATGGAACGCGTTGATTGATGCCGGCGTAAAGGCCTCCTGCTTCGCCGGGTCCAGCGTCAGGGGAGACAGCAGTCCCTGGACGACCGCACCGCCTAGCTGGTCATTAGGGATCACCAGCACGTCCGGGCCAATGCCCGCCGGGCCATCAAGGCGCAGCTTTTCAAGCTGCTGGGCGTACGGCATTTCCTGCACGTTCACCTTAACGTTGAACTGCTTTTCAAAATCGCTTACCGCGGCCTTAATGCCGTCGGATTTTTTGATGTCTTCCCAGACGTTGAGCTGTCCGGCCGCGTGCGCCTGCAGGCTAACCAGCTGCCCGGCAGCCAGAGTAGTAAGGATCAGTGCAGCAAGAGTGTTCTTTTTCATTATCAACCTCATGTGAAGGTATAACAATTTAATGGTTTTTATTGGGCAATGTGACTTCCGAGAATCTTTCAGTTAACTGATAAACGGTGATTCATAAACAAATATGCCGTTATTCCTGATTTGTTTTACGGTACGCTTTGAATGCTGACAAAACTACTGAAAGCTGCCAGTTGTGTGATCGTGATTGCAGAAATGAAACATCGATATAGGGCGCTAAAACTCTGGAAGTTATAGTCACTGCATGATTTTAGTGTCGTTGAGCATCGCCAGGCTGAATTGTTACACGTTATACAAATAATGCGTCACAGCCCAAATCCCAACGGCAAAAACGGCTACTAACCCGGGGAATGTTGATGTCCAATATACGACTGAGGAATGTCACCAAACGGTTCGGCAGTACAGTGACGCTGCATCAGGTAAATCTTGATATTGAAGATGGCGAGTTTGCGGTTTTCGTCGGTCCGTCAGGCTGCGGCAAATCGACGCTACTGCGAATGATTGCCGGTCTCGAAGAGGTGAGCGAAGGTGAAGTGCTTATTGGCGATGAGGTGATGAATGATGTCGTTCCTGCCCATCGCGGCGTCGCCATGGTATTCCAGTCCTATGCGCTCTACCCGCATATGACGGTAGCGGAAAATATGGGCTATGGCCTGAAGGTGAATAAAGTGCCAAAAGATGAAATTCGCCGCCAGGTTGAAATGGTGGCGAAAACGCTGCAGCTCTCTCATCTGCTGGATCGCAAACCTAAGCAGCTTTCCGGCGGCCAGCGCCAGCGCGTGGCGATCGGTCGCGCCATCGTGCGTAATCCACGGGTGTTTATGTTTGATGAACCCCTCTCCAACCTGGATGCCGAGCTGCGCGTTGAGATGCGCCTGCATATTGCTAAACTGCATCATGAACTCAAAACCACCATGGTTTATGTCACCCACGATCAGGTTGAAGCGATGACGCTGGCCGATAAAATCGTGGTGATGAACTACGGCAAAGTTGAGCAGATGGGTTCGCCGATGTCGCTGTATTACAACCCGGTCAATAAGTTCGTTGCGGGATTTATCGGTTCGCCGAAAATGAACTTCCTGCCCGCGACGGTCACCGCATGGCAGCCGGGCCAGCTTAGCGTGAAGATGGCGCAAGATCATAATCTGACGCTTAATATCACCACATCGCCGCTGCAGCCCGGCGCTGCCGTTACCCTCGGTATTCGCCCTGAACATCTCTCAACTGATGTGAATATCGGTACCGTAGTTGAGTTTCAATGTGAAGTCGTGGAGAGACTGGGTAACAACACCTATCTGTTCGGCCAGTGCTACGGCCACGATAACGTCAAAATTCTGCTGCCCGGCGACGTTCATTTCCGTCCATGGCAGAAGATAAGGGTCGCGTTTGACGATCGCTACTGCATGGTCTTCGACGAAAACGACCAGCGGATTAGCGCTGACATCGCTGCCCCGGACGCCCATTAAGCGCAACATATGACTGTCATGATTGCGCTTTAGAATATGAATCTGTGCTGACAACGCTTATTGCCAGCATACCAGCCCTCGTTTTTCTCCGCGACGCTCCAGGCCTTGGGCGTCGCGGTTCATCCACTGTTAGCCCGAATTCGTTGCTATCTTGCGGTTCGGGCCTTTTTCTACCCCGTGCTGAATCCTCTTTTATCTTTCGCGTATACTCATCGAACCCCTCAATAAAATAAGGAAATACTCATGACGACCCGGCATCAGGTGAGTCTGGTTACAGGGGTATTGATACTCGCCATTATCCTGCCGGTCGCGCTGAGCATCTGGCTGGCAATGCAGCAGGCCAAAGAGCAATTTTATAGCGAACTGGACAACTTTTCCGTCCGCGTACTGGCCCGCGTTCAGCAGGTTGCCGATCAGGCAAGAGAGGCGCTGAAGGAAGCTGATGCGCATGCGGCTACCACCTGCAGTCCGCAGCATTTGCTCACGATGCGACGGATCGCCTATACCCATCGCTACGTTCAGGAAGTGCTGTGGTTACATGAGGGTATTCCGCAGTGCTCTTCCCTCGAAGAGCATCAGGTTTCGGTTACCTTTCCTGCTCCCGACCATATCACGGCCGATGGCTACCGTACCTGGCTTACCTCAGTTAACGACCTGGGTCTGAAACATAAAATGACGGCCATGGGCAGCGAGCATCACGTGGTGATGATCGATCCCGTGTCGTTTATCGATGTCATTCCATTAGGCCATGAAAAGATTCACACGCTCTTATTCGGCACGCAGCGCGATCAAATCATCATTAGCAGTAAACCACTCAACGCTGCCGTCTGGGAGAAAATTAAGCATCAGTATGCCAGGACCCTAACCCTCGATAGCACCGTTTATCGTCTTCATCGTCTCCCGGAGCTGGGGCTGGCCATTGCCACCTGGTCCTCGACGGTGCCGCTGCAGAAAAAGCTACATCAGCAGCTGATGCTGTGGCTGCCGATTGGTCTGTTCACCAGCCTTCTGGCCTCATTTCTGCTGCTTCGCCTGCT
Source organism: Klebsiella sp. RCJ4 (assembly GCF_009025755.1). Classification (NCBI taxonomy): domain Bacteria; kingdom Pseudomonadati; phylum Pseudomonadota; class Gammaproteobacteria; order Enterobacterales; family Enterobacteriaceae; genus Klebsiella; species Klebsiella sp. RCJ4. The sequence goes on along the minus strand of NZ_WCIN01000041.1, from coordinate 269,850 downwards.
GCGGAGGCTGCGCTCACCGCGTAATGGGATGCTGGACGCGCTGAATTCTCATGCCATTCAGGTTTATTACCAGCCCATTATTTCGCTGCAGAGTGGAAAGATCGTCGGCGCAGAGGCGCTTGCTCGCTGGAGGCAGCCCGATGGCAGTTTCTTATCACCGGATATTTTTATTCCGCTTGCCGAACAAACCGGGCTGATTACCCGCTTAACCGAAGATATTGTACGGAAAATATTTACCGATCTCGGTACCTGGCTGCGGCAGCGCCCGGAGATACACATCTCGATAAACCTGTCGGTTGATGATTTGCGTTCGCCAAAGCTGCCGATGCTGTTACAAGAGCAGCTTCAGCGCTGGGGCATCAGCGCTCAGCAGATCATTCTGGAAATCACCGAGCGCGGTTTTGTCGACCCGCAAACCACTCTGCCAGTCATCGCCGGCTACCGTCAGGCCGGACACCGTATCTCCATCGATGACTTCGGCACCGGCTATTCCAGCCTGAGCTATTTACAAAAGCTGGACGTTGATACCCTAAAAATCGATAAAGCATTTGTCGATACGCTGGAGTGTGAATCGCTGACGCCGCACATCATTGAAATGGCGAAAGCGCTCAATCTGGCGACCGTCGCAGAAGGCGTCGAAACCGAAAGCCAACGCGACTGGCTGCGCATGCATGGCGTGCTGTATGCACAGGGCTGGCTTTATAGTAAGGCGCTGCCAAAAGAGAAATTTATTCTGTGGGCCGAGAATAACCTTAAGGCGTATTCATCGCCGTCCGGAACACATGATGACTGAGCCTATTTCAGATAGGATTTTATCACCTGCATCACCACATCAAGGTCAGCCTCACGCTGACCTTCTTCCGGCTCCTTCACGACATGATCCGTTAAATGCCCCTGGATAACCTGCATCATCATGCCGTTTACCGCACCGCGAATGGCAGCCAGCTGCTGTAGAACCTCTGCGCATTCATGCTCGCGGTTAAGCATTTTTTCCAGCGCGGCGCTTTGCCCCTGAATTTTCTTCAATCGGGTCAATAACATCTTCTTGTGACGAACGGTATGTGACATTTCGCGATCCACTATTTGATTAATCGATCGTTTCCACTAACGACCCTTGTATGCAATCAGAACAGCATAACATGCCCTACTCCCCCGGAGTATTTTTCTACTGGGGGGTAGTATTTATGTACTGGGGGGGAGTAGCATACAAGCACTTTTTAGTTAGGGATCACGTTATGAACGATTTCGCTTCACTCTTGCAGCAGGGCAACGCCTGGCTATTTATTCCCAGCGCGATTCTGCTGGGCGCGCTGCACGGCCTTGAGCCCGGGCACTCAAAAACCATGATGGCGGCATTTATCGTGGCGGTGCGGGGAACATTAAAGCAGGCGGTGCTGCTGGGGCTGGCGGCGACGGTATCGCATACGGCGGTGGTCTGGCTGGTGGCCATGGCAGGCCTGTGGTTCGGCCGCGGCTGGAATGCACAAACGTCGGAACCCTGGTTTCAGCTGATCTCAGGGGGCCTTATCGTACTGATTGCCTGCTGGATGCTGGCGCGTACCTGGCGCGAATCGCGTTCACATATCCATGGACACGAACATGACCATGACCATAAACATAAACATGAACATGAACATGAACATCATCACGATCGCCACCTTGCGCATCAACATCATCCTCACGCTCACCAACCTTCGCGGGTTGCCGCCGATGACTGGCAGGACGCCCACCAGCGCGCGCATGCGCAAGCGATCAATCGCCGCTTTAACGGCCAGCGGGTCACCACCGGGCAGATCGTCTTGTTCGGACTGACCGGGGGACTCATTCCCTGCCCGGCATCCATTACCGTACTGCTCATTTGCCTGCAGTTGAAAAAGTTCTCGCTGGGGGCAACCCTGGTACTGGGGTTTAGCGTTGGGCTGGCGATCACCCTGGTGGCTTCCGGGGCAATTGCCGCCCTCAGCCTGAAGCACGTGGCAAACCGCTGGCCCGGGCTGAACGATCTCTCGCGCAAAGCGCCGTGGATTTCCGGCACCCTGATTATGGTGGTGGGTTTTTATATGCTGCTGCATGGCTGGAGTCATCTGTAGCGCATCTATCGCCATCCCCAAAAGCTATGGGGATGGCAAAGATGAATTACTCATCCAGAAGCGGGGCAAAGCCGCCGTATATCATTCGTTTTCCATCAAAGGGCATCGATTCGCCAAACTCTTTCATCCGCGGGTCGGCCATCATTTTGGCATTCGCGGCATCGCGAACCTCTTTAGAGGGATACTCAATCCAGCTGAACACCACCTCTTCACTCTCCTCCGCTTTCACCGCCAGGCGAAAATCGGTCAGCTTGCCATCCGGGACATCATCCGCCCAGCACTCGACCACGCGGAGTGCGCCAAACTCTTTAAATAATGGCGCGGCCTTTGCTGCCATCTCGCGGTATGCCTCCTTATTTTCCGCCGGTACGGCAACGACAAAACCATCAACGTACTTCATGAGTCTGCTCTCCGAAGTGAACAGTACGGCCGGAGAATCCGGCCGTATCTGAATTGATAAGTTTAGTCTCCAGGTCTGATGGCAGCGTAAAATCAGGAGATAGCCTCACCGGGTTTCGCCAGAGCCTTCCGCGCGGCTGGCTGATGAAACCACGGCAGGCACAGCTGGATTAGCGGGCCGATAGTTAACGCATAGAGTACGGTTCCCACGCCAAACTTGCCGCCCATCATCCAGCCAATCAGCAGGACCGAAACTTCAATCGCGGTGCGGATACCGCGCAGCGACCACCCCGTACGAGCATGCAGACCGGTCATCAGCCCATCGCGCGGCCCGGGACCAAAGCCCGCGCCAATATACATCCCCGTCGCCAGCGCATTCAGTACGATAGCGCCCGCCAGCAGCAGGCTACGCGCCACCAGCGAATCCAACGGCGGCAGCACGGCTAAGGTCGCGTTTGCCGCCAGCCCCAGCACAATCACGTTGCTCACCGTACCCAGCCCCGGCATTTGCCGTAGCGGGATCCACAGCAGCAGCACTGCCGCTCCCGTCAGGATCATGACCGTACCAAAATCCAGATTAAACTGCTTACCGATCCCCAGATGAAAAACATCCCACGGATCGGCCCCCAGATTGGCATGCACAAATAACGCGGTCGACACGCCGTACAGGACCAGACCAATGTAAAGTTGCAGCAAGCGACGTACCATTTTTCACCTCAGGGCAATTGCGATTTCCCTTATCATCAGTAAAAATGGATTGATAATTAATGGCCAGTTTTTAAAAAGTGGATTGCTATGTTATCTCGTCGCTTTGGTGCACAATCGCTGGTACGGCTGCTCGGTCACTGGCAGGAGTCCACTTCTCGCACGCCTATCTGGCGTCAGCTTGCAGAAGCGCTGCGCCTGCTCATTCTCGATGGCCGCCTGGCGCTGGAAACGCGACTGCCCGGCGAACGTGAACTGGCGGCTGCCCTGAATATCAGCCGCACCACGGTTGCCAGCGCGCTCGGTCAGCTTCGGGAAGAAGGCTATCTCTACAGCCGTCAGGGAAGCGGTTCGCGGATCGCCTTGCCGGAGCGTCCGGTAGAGGCGGCGGCCAAACAAACGGACCCGCTATCGGTGAATCTGGCCGTTGCCGCCCTTAGCGCCGGCCCCGAGATCCATCAGGCCTACAGCCAGGCCTTAAAGATCATGCCTGAACATTTATCCAACACCGGTTACGATCAACAAGGGCTCCCGCTTCTGCGCGAAGCCATCGCCCGCCGCTATAGCGAACGCGGGCTGCCAACCCGCAGCGATGAAGTGATGATCGTCAACGGGGCGCTTAGCGGCTTTGCGCTGGTACTGCGTTTATTCACCGGGCCCGGCGATCGGGTGGTGGTGGATGCGCCAACTTACCCCATGGCGCTTAGCGCGATACAGGGCGCATCATGTCGTCCGGTTAGCGTGGCGTTACCGCAGCAGGGATGGGATTGCGATGGTCTGGCGGCAACGATTGCCCAAACGGCACCGCGTCTGGCCTGGCTGATGCCGGATTTTCATAATCCCACCGGCCGCTGTATGGATAGCGCAACGCGCCAGCGGGTAGCGGACATCGCCGCACAAACCCGCACCACGCTGGTGGCAGACGAAACGATGGTGGATTTATGGTATGACGCCCCGCCGCCGCCGCCTTTAGCAGCATTTAATCCTGATGCCCCGGTGATAACCATCGGTTCAGCGGGAAAAAGCTTCTGGGGCGGCCTGCGCATAGGTTGGATCCGCGCCTCTTCGCGAACCATTGCTTCGCTGGTTCAGGCCCGCGACTCTCTCGATCTCGGCTCCCCGCTGCTGGAACAGCTGGCCTGCTGCTGGTTGCTTGAGAATGAGCACAGGCTGCTACCGTCACGGCGCGCCATGCTGGCGACTCGCCGGAATATGTGCGGCGCGCTGATGGCGGAATATTTTCCCCACTGGCGCTTTACGCCGCCGGAGGGAGGACTCTCTTTTTGGGTGGAATTACCGGGAATGCTGGCGACGCTCTTTTCCGTTCGCGCTGAAAGCCGGGGGATTCACATCGGGACGGGAACTCGCTTTGGCCTGGCCGGCGCGTTTGATCGCTATTTGCGTTTGCCCTTTACCCTTTCGGATGACGAACTGCGCAGCGCATTTACGACATTGCAGCCGTTGTGGCATAGCCTGACTGAGCAGAAAGAGAGCTTCCGCCTGAGGAAAATCATTTAAGAAAATATCGACGGGCTGGAGCCAGCCCGTCAAAAACCATCATCCATGACGCATATGAGATGTTTTTATAAAATTGCGCTTCAATTTTGTCTTTCTGACGTGTCAGCCCGATGACAAAATTGCAATAGTTTCATTAATGCTGACGCGGGATCGGAAACCCTTTCAGAGAAATAATAAAGCCGTCTTCATCTTTTTTTATTTTTGCCCCTGTGTCACACCAGTCGGAGGCAATGCGAAAGAACTCATCGCTACCGATATTCCAGTTCAGGCGTACGTGCTTAACGTATCCGGAACGCAGCATATCGCAGGCTTCGCTATAGTTGCTGGCTGTAGAGAGTTGTTGTTTCATTTTTTCTTCTTCAGAATTTTACGTAATGCTTTGATTTCTTTAGGGGTTAATGGAGACGCTTCCTCTTCGGTATGCTGGCTATCGATATCTTCTTCCGAAACCCCCGCCTCGTCTGCTGATTCCGCTACCTGAAAGGCCAGCAGCAGCAGTTTCTCCGTAGCTGTTCCTAAATTTTCGTTATTTTCTTCCGCATACTGACGCAGCTTTTCTTTTAACTCGCCATCAATTTTTACGTTCAGAACCACAGTGGTCATAGTCACGCTTCCCGTGAAATAAAATCATCATATAATTAATACACGAAGTTAACTTGCTGATCCAGAGATATATTTTTAGCTTATATCAAACAACATTTTCCCATGAATAATCTGCACGTTATATATGACATAAAGATGACAATAATATTTCAGTTAAATTTCAAATTTATGACGTAGTGAATTTTTTGGCATAAAAAATAGAGGGTTTAGAAACGAAAAATACTCACAATCTATTTGTGGATATTAAATATGAAGGCTGGGGGAAACCACGGAATGAATGCGAATAGCGAGAGGGCACCCTGAAATGGGTGGGGGCCCTGCCAGCTACATCCCGGCACACACGTCGTCTGCTCTGGCTGCTTCCTTCCGGACCTGACCTGGTAAACAGAGTAGCGTTGCGGGAGAACCAACAGAGCCCCCATTGAGAGCGCTAGTTACCTAACGCGCTGGCGCATTATCCCTGCTGAACCCCTGAATTGCAAGCCGCCGGCGATTGGGTGCTGGTTTATTGCGCAAAGTCGCGTCTACAGCGGCTTCTCAGCGTAAAATGGCCCCGATCCCCTGATGAGATTGCGAGCACACTCTCAGCGGAAATCCTCGCCAGCGGCCATAATGAGGCTTATCTACCGTCTTTTTTATCTCAATGGTATAGGCATGAGCGAATCACCGCGTTTAATCACTACCCTGGCGATGCCGGCCATCGCCGAAGTGACCGTTTCCTTCCGCGGTTTAAACTTTCTGCGTCCGGAGGTCATCCTCGATTTTGTGACGATTAGCAATAATCAGCTGCTCGCCGTCACCCCGGTCGCGCTGCTCTACTCTACCGTCGGCGTCCTTCAGCACATTGAATTACGGAAACTCCCCATCGACGTCAGCGGTCGCGTGGTGTATCCGATATCAACGCTTAAGCTTCCGGCAATGCGCGCAAAGCTGGTGATTAACGCCCAGTCAAAACGCCTGAAGTTTCTTGAAACACTGCTGAGCAATACGGCGAATGAAAATGTTCATGGCATGCAGGTGCTGGGTCTGGCGCTGGAATTTACCGTCGTTAAATCGGCCTGACCCGCTATCTGTACAGCCCGTCATACAACGCTTATCCTGAGCCTTTTCCGGCAACAGGACGTACTATGGATTCTCACGATACTTTTCCACAGCGGGTCTGGCAGATAGTCGCCTCGATTCCAGAGGGATACGTTGCCACCTACGGCGACATTGCTCAGCTGGCGGGTTCACCGCGAGCGGCTCGCCAGGTGGGCGGAGTATTAAAGCGCCTGCCGGAAGGATCGACTCTCCCCTGGCATCGGGTCGTCAACCGCCACGGCGACATCTCCCTTACCGGACCAGATCTGCAGCGCCAACGCCAGGCGCTACTGGCGGAAGGCGTCCAGGTTTCAGGCAGCGGACATATTGATCTGCAGCACTACCGCTGGATTTATTGAAGGCAAAAAAATGCCCCTGTAAAGGGGCATGGTGGGGAGTTACTGGGCAGCAGGAGCGCTGTTGTTCGCCACCGGCACCGCCGTTTGCTGAACCGGCACCAGCACCAGATCGGCCCGGTTACCGCCCTGGTTAATCACCGTCTGCACGGTATCGGTAATAAACATCAGCTGACCGTTAACGGTAATCGCCGCGCTGAGAAGAATGCGGGCATTAGGCTGAATTTGCGCCTGGTTATAGGGCAGGACAAAGTTAAACGGCGCCTGCTTCCCTTCGGTCCTTACCGCTTTTTGCGACAGCACGTGCGCTGGCGCATCGGCCAGAGACGCATCCGACAGGGTTACGGTCAATACCGCGTCCGGCGGTAACGCCACGCGCTGTCGAATATTGATGGTCCCGGATACGTTAGGCTGCTGCTGCGAGGAGCTTAGTGAGGCAATGCCATAAGGATCGGGCGCCGCCTGGTTCGCTGCATTGCTGTTGTGGTTGTTCGCACAGGCAGACAGCGTAGCCGCTACGGCTAAAGCACTTAACATATAGGCAAATTTCATTCTTTTCTCCTTTTCATCCCTTCTTTAACAGGAGTACATCCAGCCACAATCGGGGACAGGACATTAGTATCGTGAATAAGTGTGGCACAGATCTCAGATCTCTTCCTGGAAAAGAGCCCATATTCAGATTATTGAACCCATCGGACCACTTGCGATTCCAGGTTATACTTTGCCTCAATAACGCGCTGCGCCAGGCAGTCATCATTGATTGAGGATAACTATGAGTCAGGCACTAACCCATTTGCTGGCATTGTTAAATCTGGAAAAAATTGAAGAGGGATTGTTCCGCGGACAGAGCGAAGATCTGGGATTGCGACAGGTCTTTGGCGGCCAGGTAGTGGGTCAGGCGCTGTATGCGGCAAAAGAGACGGTGCCCACAGAACGCCTGATTCACTCGTTTCACAGCTACTTCCTGCGTCCCGGCGATAGCCTGAAACCTATCATCTATGATGTTGAAGTCCTGCGCGATGGCAATAGCTTCAGCGCCCGCCGGGTGGCGGCGATTCAAAACGGGAAGCCCATTTTCTATATGACCGCCTCTTTCCAGGCGCCAGAACCCGGCTATGAACATCAGAAAACCATGCCAGCGGCACCCGCTCCGGACGCGCTTCCCTCCGAAACGGATATTGCCCGCAAGCTGGCCCACCTGCTGCCGCCGCAGGTCAAAGAGAAATTTCTCTGCGATAAACCGCTGGAGATTCGCCCGGTCGAATTCCATAACCCTCTGAAAGGGCACGTTGCAGAACCAACGCGTCAGGTCTGGATCCGCGCCAACGGCGCAGTGCCGGAAGATCTCCGCACCCATCAGTCTCTGCTGGGCTACGCTTCGGATTTTAACTTCCTGCCCGTTGCCCTGCAGCCTCACGGCGTCGGTTTTCTGGAGCCGGGCATGCAGGTTGCCACCATCGATCACTCAATGTGGTTCCATCGCCCGTTCAACATCAACGACTGGCTGCTGTACAGCGTTGAGAGCACCTCCGCCTCCAGCGCGCGCGGTTTTGTCCGCGGCGAGTTCTACACTCAGGACGGTACGCTGGTGGCTTCCACGGTACAGGAAGGCGTCATGCGTAATCGCAACGCATAAAAAAGCAGAGCCTCCCCGAGGGGAGGCTCTGCAGCTTCAGGAGATAACTCGTTTTATCAGGCGTTGTAGGCGTTTTCGCCGTGGCTGTTTACGTCCAGCCCTTCACGCTCTTGATCTTCCGGTACGCGCAGGCCAACGGTCATATCGGCAACCTTGTAACCGATAAAGGCGACGATGCCGGACCAGACAATGGTGATACCGATGCTTTCCAGCTGTACCAGAACCTGATGGCCCATGGTGACGCCTTCCGCGTAGCCCACACCGCCCAGAGAAGTCGCGGCGAAGATACCGGTCAGGATGCAACCTACGATACCGCAGACGCCGTGGACGCCAAACACATCGCACGGGTCATCAACGCGCAGCCAGCGTTTCAGAACGGTGACGCCCCACAGACCCGCAAGGCCCGCAGCGATACCCACAATCAGCGAGCCGCCGACGCCAATGTAGCCACAGGCCGGAGTGATGCCGACCAGACCGGCAATCGCCCCTGAACAGGCGCCCAGCAGTGACGGCTTGCCGCGGGTTGCCCACTCGCCGAAGGTCCATGCCAGGATAGCCGCCGCCGTTGCAACCACGGTGTTAACGAACGCCAGACCGGCAATTTCGTTCGCCGCGCTTGCTGAACCGGCGTTAAAGCCGAACCAGCCAACGTAGAGGATGGCGGTGCCGGTGAAAACCATCGGCAGGTTATGCGGTTTGAACGCTTCTTTACCAAAGCCGACGCGTTTGCCCATCATGTAGGCGCCCACCAGCCCCGCGACCGCGGCGTTGATGTGAACAACCGTACCGCCGGCGAAATCAAGCGCGCCGTGCGTAGCCAACAGACCGCCGCCCCATACCATGTGCGCAATCGGCACATAAGAGAGCGTCATCCATACCACAACGAATATCAGTACCGCCGAGAAGCGAATACGTTCCGCCAGCGCACCGACGATCAGGCCAACGGTAATACAGGCAAAGGAGCCCTGGAAAGCAACGTGGATGTACTGATAGAAGCTCCCCATCAGCGCTTTCAGTTCAATATTTTTCAGCAGTACCCAGTCGAAGTTGCCGAAGAAGCTGCCGCCAGCGCCGAAGGCCAGCGTGTAGCCATAAACCACCCACAGTACGCAGACCAGCGCAAACGTCACGATGACCTGCGTCAGCATGGAGAGAACGTTTTTACCGCGGATCAGCCCGCCGTAGAACAGCGCGATACCCGGAATCGTCATAAACAGCACCAGCGCGGTGCAAATCATCATAAAAGCGTTGTCGGCTTTGTCCGCGACCGCCGGTGCGGCCATCGCCAGCCCCGGAAGGAGAGCCAACGCTCCCAGACCTGTTTTCATTGTTGCTATCTTCATTGTTTCGTTCCCCATCACTGTGTGGTCTGAAAGTTACAGTGCCGCTTCGTCTGATTCGCCGGTACGGATGCGAATCACGCGCTGCAGCTCGGCGACAAAGATTTTGCCGTCGCCAATCTTTCCGGTGTAAGCCGCTTTACTGATGACATCGACGACTTCGTCCAGCTGATCGTCGGCAATCGCGACGTCAATCTTCACTTTCGGCAGAAAATTGACGCTATATTCCGCGCCGCGATAGAGCTCCGCGTGGCCTTTCTGACGGCCGAACCCTTTAACTTCAGTGACCGTCAGGCCCTGAATACCCATTGAAGATAATGCTTCACGCACGTCTTCCAGTTTGAATGGTTTGATTACCACGGTAACCAGCTTCATAAGTCCCCTCCAGTCAGAATTCGGTAATGGCCGCAGCTAACACGTCTCTAATAAAGCAAGGGCTATGCCAGAAATGAAAAAGGACCGCCAGGCGGCCCTTTTTGAGGAGGAAGGAGAATAATTCGGCGGAAACGAAGCGGCAAAATGCCTCTTTTGCCTGAAACTGCACCATTTCAGTGCGCAGCTTGTGACGATTTTGCACCACCTCAGGCCGCGGCGGCGGCGCTGCCTGTTTATGGTGCATCAGGCGATAAGCGACTCTTCCTGCGCGCTGGCCGCCAGCTCTTCGCCAGCCAGCTGCAGCTGATACATCTGCCAGTAGCGGCCTCTGGCCGCCAGCAGCTGCTGGTGGCTTCCGCGCTCAACGGCCTGACCGCGGTGCAGTACCAGGATCGTATCGGCCTCGACGATGGTCGATAAGCGGTGCGCAATCACCACCAGCGTGGTGTGCTCGCGCACCCGAGCCAGAGCCTGCTGAATCGCCTGCTCGGTACCGGAATCGATATTGGCCGTCGCCTCATCAAGAATCAGCACCTGCGGCGTATCGACCAGCACCCGCGCCAGCGCCAGCAGCTGTTTCTGGCCAACGGAGAGATTATTCCCCTGCTCGCCCAGCAGCGTATAAATACCGTTTTCCATTTCACGGGCCAGCGCCGCCAGCTGTACCGCTTCCAGCGCTTCCCACACCTGCTCTTCGCTGATGTCGCGACCGAGGGTGACGTTGGCATAGAAGGTGTCAGCCAGCACCACCGGATCCTGCTGCACCATCGCAATCCCCTGCCGCAGCGCGCTGTGGCTTAAGGAAGAAAGCGGACGACCGTCGATGCGAATCTCTCCCTGGGTTAACGGGTAGTAGCCCATCATCAGGCTGGCCAGGGTGCTTTTACCGCTCCCGGTATGACCAACCAGAGCCACAAAGCTGCGGGACGGGATATCGAGATTAATATCCTGCAACACCAGGCTATCGTCGCGGTAGGCAAAAGAGACATGATCGATACTCATCGCCCCGCTGCGCAGCGGCTCGCTATCCTCACCCCACGCCTGACGCGGTTTGTCCATGAGCTCGAAGACGCGCTCGCCCGCCACGACCGCCTGCTGCAGCATTGACTGCTGGGTGGTCAGCTCGATCAGCGGCTCGTTCAGTCGCCCAAGATAGCTAATAAAGGCGTATAGCACCCCGACTTCGATCGTTCCGCTGCTGCTGAAACCAAACAGCATCAGCAGGCCGCAGAGAATTAATGAAGAGAACAGGCTCAGCAGTGGGCGCAGCAGGAAGCCATCAAGACGCAGGGTTTGCATACGCGCCAGATAGTGGGCGTAGCTGGCCTCGCGCATCCGCTCGCCGAACCGCGCCTGCTGGCGGAACTGCTGGATGACGCCCATGCCGTTAATCACTTCATTAAAACCGTCGTTGATGTCCGCCAGCCAGGCGCGAACCCGCCTGACGATGGGCGTGCTGTAGCGCTGATAAATCATCATCACGATCAGCACCGCCGGGAAAATAGCGATAGCCACCAGCGCCATCCGCCAGTCAAGGCTGAACATCGCCACCAGCATCGCGCCAATCAAAGCGGCGCTACGCAGCACGGTCGCCACCACGGTCACGTAGAGATCGCGAATCACTTCGGTATCGTTGGTAACCCGCGAGATGAGCTGCCCGACCGGCTGCGTATCAAACTCGCTGAGCGGCTGACGCAGCGCGGCGTCCATCACATCGCTGCGCAGCTGCTGCACCACGCCGACCGCCGCGCGATTAAACAGCAGCGCCTGGCAGTAATGCAGGCCAGCGGCAAGGAGTTGCAGGCCAATGTAGGCCGCGGCGAGGCCGCAGACCAGCTTCAACGGCAGCGAGTGCTTCGCCACCATATTGTCGATGAAATAGCTGATCAGCAGCGGGCCGCTGACTTCCGCGACCGCCGCAATCCACATAATGGCAACCGCTATCATCAGCGGTTTACGCCACGGGGAGCCGTAGGCCAGCAGGCGCTTTAACGTCGGCCAGAGTTCAGTGAAACTACGCACCGGCGACCTCCTTATCTTCCTGCGGGACATCATCCAGCGCCGCTTCCAGCTGCTGATAACGGTACATATCCCGATACCAGCCCGGCTGCGCCGCCAGCGCCTCATGGCGACCGCGCTGGGAAATATGCCCATGCTGCATCACCAGAATTTCGCTGGCCTCGGTCAACGCCGACAGGCGATGGGCGCTAATGATCACCGTCCGCCCCTCTCCCCACTGCCGCAGGTTATGCAAAATCTGGTGCTCCGTTCTGCCGTCCACCGCCGACAGCGCATCATCAAGGATCAGGATCTCCGCCTCCAGCAGCAGCGCGCGGGCGATGGAAATACGCTGTTTTTGCCCACCGGAAAGCATAACGCCGCGCTCGCCGACTTCGGTGTTATACCCCTGCGGCAGGCGCAGGATATCCTCATGCACGCTGGCAAGCCGCGCAACGTGCTCGATTTGCTCCTGCGTGGCGTCCGGTTTACCGAGGGCAATGTTGCTGGCGACGGTATCAGAGAACAGGAACGGCGTCTGATTAACCACCGCCAGCCTGGCGCGCCAGCTATCCAGCTGTAGCCGGGTCAGGGGAACGTCGTGGAAGCGGATATCGCCTTCAGTCACGTCAAAGTGGCGCTGAATCAGCGCCAGAATGGTGCTCTTGCCGGAGCCGGTCGGCCCGCAAATCCCAAGCATCTGCCCGGGCTGGAGCGTAAAGTTGACCTTTTCCAGCGAGACCTTGTTCGCCTGCGGGTAGATAAACTCGCGCACGGCGACGCTAAGCGTACCGCGGCCTTCCGGCGTAGGCTCGCTGCCGTCGTTCACCACCGGCGCCTCCTCCAGCATGGTGCGAATGCGCGCATAGGCCGCGCTGCCGCGCTCAACGATGTTAAACATCCACGCCAGCGCCAGCATTGGCCAGATCATCAGGCCGAGGTACATCACAAAGCTGGTGAGCTGACCCAGGGTCAGGCTGCCCTGGATCACCATCCAGCTGCCGCCGCCGATGGCCAGCAGGTTAGCGGTCCCGATAGCGATATAAATCGTCGGGTCAAAGCGGGCGTCGATACGCGCCACGCGCATGTTTTTCGCCCCGGTATCCGCGGCGTCGGCGGCAAACAGCGCCGACTGTCGGTCTTCGAGACCAAAGGCTTTGATCATGCGGATGCTGGTCAGGCTCTCCTGGGTGCGGTCGTTGAGGCTGGAGAAGGCCGCCTGCGCGACGCGAAAGCGTTCGTGTAACGCATCACCGTTACGCTTAATCGCCAGCGCCATCAGCGGCATGGGCAGCAGCGCCAGCAGAGTTAACTGCCAGCTGATTTGCGTCGACATGACAATTAGCACCGCGCAGCCCATGACCAGCGAGTCAACCAGGGTTAATACCCCCTCGCCGGCGGCGAACACCACCCGATCCACATCGTTGGTGGCGCGAGCGATCAGATCGCCGGTACGGTGGCGCAGGTAAAAGGCCGGATGCTGGCGACTGAGCTGGCGATAGAAATCCTCGCGCAGTTCGACGGCCAGCTGATAAGAGGCGCCGAAAAGCAATACGCGCCAGACGTAGCGCAGCAGATAGACCATCACCGCAATAACGACCAGCAGGCCGATCCATATCCACACCTTTTCCGCGGTGTAATGTTGTTTTGTTACGCCGTCAACCACGATACCCACCACCTTTGGCGGCACCAGTTGCAGAATGGCAATGACGATCAGCAGAGCAATAGCGCCGAGGTAACGACGCCACTCCCGGCGGAAATACCAGCTAAGTTGGGCAAATAATCGCAAGCAGTTAAATCCTGAGTGTGTAATTCGTAGCGGCTGATGCCGTTAATCAATCGGCAAGGCAGTGGTGTATTTTATCTGTTCCATGGCAAAACTCGAAGTCACATCCGAGAGCCCCGGCACGCTGTTAACCAGGCGTTTATAAAAATCATCGTAGTTCTTCATATCCGCCACCTGGACCCGCAGCAGATAGTCATACTCCCCCGCCATACGCCAGAAACCAAGAACCTCCGCCATCTGCGTGACTTCGCTGACGAAGCGGCAATACCAGTCGCTACTGTGATGCTGAGTCTTAATCAGCACAAACGCCGTCAGCCCAAGCCCGACCTTTTCCGCATCCAGCAGCGCGACGCGCCCACGCAGAATACCTTCATCTTCCAGCCGCTTCAGGCGCTTCCAGCAGGGCGTGGTGGTCAGATTAACGGCATCGGCCAGCGCCTGCAAAGAGAGGGTGCAGTCGGTTTGCAGTAAAGAAAGCAGCTTACGGTCAATTTTATCTAACATAGGGCACCTTGGGAGAAAAATTTACTCCATTCATTGTAATTGAAAGGCTAAATGGCAACAATTTTTCCTTCGATTTCCGCTAAGCTAGGCACAAAATGACAAACAGGAATTTGAGATGAACAGCGCCTGGGTTAAACACGCGATTAGTGAAATTAATGCCGATTATCAGCGTTCCGCCGACACGCACCTTATTCGTCTGGCGCTTCCGGGGTTCCCGGGGATCCAGCTCTACCTGAAAGATGAAAGCACCCATCCAACCGGTAGCCTGAAGCACCGCCTGGCCCGCTCGCTGTTTCTCTATGGTCTGTGCAACGGCTGGATTAAAGAAGGGACAACGATTATCGAATCCTCTTCCGGTTCGACCGCCGTCTCTGAAGCCTACTTCGCCCGTCTCTTAGGCCTGCCGTTTATCGCCGTGATGCCTTCCTGTACGGCAAAACGTAAAATTGAACAAATTGAGTTCTACGGCGGCCGCTGCCACTTCGTCGATAGCGCCTGCGAAATCTATGCCGCCTCCGAAACCCTGGCCCGCGAGCTGAACGGCCATTATATGGATCAGTTTACCTATGCCGAACGGGCGACCGACTGGCGGGGAAACAATAATATCGCCGACAGTATCTTTCGTCAGATGAACCACGAGTTGCATCCGCAGCCGTCGTATATCGTGATGAGCGCGGGCACCGGGGGCACCTCTGCCACCATCGGACGCTACATTCGCTGTCAGGGCTACGATACGCAGCTGCTGGTGGTTGACCCACAAAACTCGGTGTTTATGGACTACTGGCAGAGCCGCGACGCCAGCCTGCGCAGCCCGGTCGGCAGTAAAATTGAGGGCATCGGCCGCCCGCGCGTCGAACCGTCGTTTATTCCCGACGTGGTCGATGAGATGCTGCGGGTACCGGATGCCGCCAGCGTCGCCACCGCGCTATGGCTGGAAACGCTGCTCGGACGTAAGGTCGGCGCCTCCACCGGCACCAACATGTGGGGCGTACTGCAGCTGGCCGTGCGGATGCGCGAAGAGGGACGCACCGGCTCTCTCGTCACGCTGCTGTGCGACAGCGGTGAACGTTATCTGGAAACCTACTACAACCCGCAGTGGGTAGCGGCCAATATTGGCGATATCTCCCCATGGCAGGCACAAATCGCCGACCTGCTGCAGGCAAAATAAAAGAAGCCAGATATCACAGGATATCTGGCTTGCTGGCAGGGTCTCTTTATTCGGGGGAATAAGGAAGATCGGGATTATCCAGCCAATGAGTCAAAAAGTGGGAGACGGCCTGATGACGGCAGTCGCCAATAACCGGTAGATGTGGGAGTTCCGCTTTCAGCTGATTCATCGCATTGCCCATAATCACGCCGCGCCCGACGCTGCCGAGCATTTCCAGGTCGTTCATGGCGTCACCGAACGCCATGCAATCCTGCATCGTCAGCCCCAGATGCTGGCTTAATACCGCCAGCGCCGCGCCTTTGTTACAGCCGCCAGGCAACACTTCAAGGCAATCCATCGCCGAAAAACAGAGATCCGCCCGGCCGCCCAGCGCTTCACTCAGTTGAAGCCTTAGCCGCCGCAAATCGTCATGATCGCCGCAGAAGCAGATTTTAGTGACCTGATGCGCCGGCATCCGCTTTGGATCGTACAGCTGATAACGAAAACCGCTAAAGACGTGCGCTTTCAGTAATTCCGGGATCGCCTGCCCGGTGTACCAGCCGCCGTCGTTAAAGAAATGCATACTTGCCGTGGTTTCCCAGGCGCTGTGCAGCACCTCTTCCGCCACATCGGGAGCCAGATCGCGGCGATACAGCTCCTCACCTTCCAGAGAGTGAATGCGCGTCCCGTTGCCGGTGATTAAAAACGCATCCAGAGAGAACTCCCCGATAACGTGGCGCATTTCCAGAGCATGACGACCGGTGGCGAAAGTCAGGGTGATGTCGCGATCGCGCAGACGTTTGAGCGTCGAAAGCGTTTTTTCTCCCAGACGATGGTCCGGCATCAGTAGCGTACCGTCCATATCGAATGCAGCCAGTCTTGCCATCTTCTGCTCCCCAAATCGTGGTGGATTTTGCTTGTGTTGCAGTATTGCCTGAGATATACGGAAGTAATAGTGAATAGATAAATTTTATTGTTCCGGGTTTACCAATCTACGCAGGATTACACAGCGATGAGGCTATTAAACCGTCTGCATCAGTACCAGCGACTCTGGCAGCCCTCCGCCGGAGAGCCGCAGCAGGTAACCGTCGGCGAGCTGGCCGAACGCTGCTTTTGCAGCGAACGCCACATTCGAACCCTGCTGCGCCAGGCGCAAGAGTCCGGCTGGCTAAGCTGGCAGGCCAGCTCCGGTCGCGGAAAGCGCGGGCTACTTCAGTTTTATAAAGCGCCGGAAGCGCTGCGCAATGAGATGATGGAGCAGGCGCTGAATAAAGGGCAGCAGCAAAATGCCCTCGAACTAGCCCAGCTGGCGCCGGTGGAGCTTAAAGCGCTGCTTTCCCCCTTTCTCGGCGGCCAATGGCAGAACAATACGCCGACCCTGCGTATTCCTTACTACCGTCCGCTGGAGCCGCTGCGCCCGGGTTTTATGCCGGGACGCGCGGAGCAGCACCTGGCCGGGGAGATATTTTCCGGTCTGACCCGATTTGATGCGCAGAGTACCTGTCCGATAGGCGATTTAGCCCATCACTGGGAGGTGTCGCCTGACGGCCTGCGCTGGCACTTTTATATTCGTTCTACCCTGTTCTGGCACAACGGCGATCCGATTAAAACCTCACAGCTGCAGCAGCGGCTCCTGATGCTGCTGCAGCTGCCCGCGCTGCGCACGCTGTTCGCCAGTATCAGCGAGATTAGCGTCACCCACTCCCAGTGTCTGACTATCACCCTGCATCGCGCCGATTATTGGCTGCCGTTCCGCCTTGCCAGCTACTGCAGCGTGCTGGCGCATCCTGACGATCCGGCGATCGGCAGCGGACCGTTTCGCCTGAAGCGATTTACTCCGGACCTGGTGCGGCTGGAAAACCATCAGCGCTATCATCTCACTCACCCGCTGCTGCAGGCCGTGGAATACTGGATCACGCCGCAGCTGTTCGAGCAGGATCTGGGCACCAGCTGTCGTCATCCGGTACAGATAACCATTGGCGATCCTGACGAACTGACCAGACTACGTCAGGTCAGCAACAGTATTAGCCTCGGCTTTTGCTATCTGACGCTGCGCCAGAGCCCTCGTCTTAACAAAGCGCAGGCGCAAAGGCTGGTCTCGCTGATTCATCGCTCCACCCTGTTAGAAACCCTGCCGCTGGATGAGGATCTGATCGCGCCCAGCAACGAAGTATTGCCGGGCTGGTCTATTCCGCAGTGGCCTGAAAATCATGATACCCCTCTGCCCGAACGGCTTACGCTGCTCTATCACCTCCCCGTAGAGCTACACGCCATGGCGGATCGGCTTCGTCAACGGCTGGCGGAGCTGGGCTGTGAGCTGACGATTATTTTCCATGATGCGAAAAACTGGGATGGCTGCCAGCAGTTTGCACAGGCGGACCTGATGATGGGCGACCGCCTGATTGGCGAAGCGCCGGTCTATGCGCTGGAGCAGTGGCTACGCTGCGACGTGCTGTGGCCTAATTTGCTGACCGGGGCGCAATATGCGCATCTCCAGGCGACGCTGGATGCCGTTCAGGCCCTACCGGACGGACGCAGCCGTAGCGAAGCGTTGCGCAACGTCTTTAACAGCCTGATGGACGATGCCATCATGACGCCGCTGTTTAATTATAATTATCGCATCAGCGCGCCGCCGGGGGTCAACGGACTACGGCTAAACGCGCGCGGCTGGTTTGATTTCGCCAGCGCCTGGCTACCGGCCTCTGCGCCGTGACGGGGCTGGTGGTCACGTTCATCAGGCGCTACCATATGCGCCTCACTTCGATTGTCAGGAATTACCATGAAACGCGCCGTAGTTGTCTTCAGCGGAGGACAAGATTCGACGACCTGCCTGGTGCAGGCTCTGCAACAGTATGATGAAGTGCATTGCGTCACTTTTGATTATGGCCAACGTCATCGCGCGGAGATTGACGTTGCTCGCGAACTGGCGCTAAAGCTGGGGGCCGTGGCCCATAAAGTCCTTGATGTCACCCTGCTTAACGAACTGGCGGTCAGCAGCCTGACCCGCGATAGCATTCCGGTTCCGGATTATGAACCGGACGCCAGCGGCATCCCGAATACCTTCGTACCCGGGCGCAACATTCTGTTTTTAACCCTGACGGCCATTTACGCGTATCAGGTGAAGGCGGAAGCCATTATCACCGGCGTTTGCGAGACCGACTTTTCGGGCTACCCGGACTGCCGCGACGAGTTCGTGAAAGCGCTGCACCATGCCGTCAGCCTCGGTATGGCGAAAGATATTCGCTTTGAGACGCCGCTGATGTGGCTTAACAAAGCCGAAACGTGGGCCCTGGCCGATTACTGGGGCCAGCTCGACCTGGTGCGCCATGAAACCCTCACCTGCTATAACGGCATTAAAGGCGACGGCTGCGGGCAGTGCGCCGCCTGTAACCTCCGCGCCAACGGGCTGAGCCAGTATCTGGGCGATAAGGTTGGGGTGATGACGGTGATGAAGCAGAAAACCGGGCTCCAGTAACCGGTTACTTCCCGGCGGCGCGGCGGGATCGCAGGCGGCTCACGATGCATAGCCCGGTCAGATACGCAGAAGCGCCTTCGGGGAAGTTCTGCCACTTTCTGTGCGCCTGCCCGGGCTACCGGATCGCAGGCTGCTGAGAACGCGTAGCCCGCGCTACCGGATCGCAGACAGCTGAGGAAAAGTAGCCCGGACAGGTGCGCAGCACCGCCTCCGGGACATCCCCCTCCGGCTGGCCTGTTAGCGAGGCTCAAGCTGCTCCAGCTTCTCCCGCAGTTCGCCCTCAAGCGGCAGCGCTTTCTGCGTTTTTAGATCGATACAGACAAAAGTGATAAGCGCATCGGCGACCACTTCGCCGTTAGGGTTGAGGGTGACCACCTGGCTTAACGTCCCGCTTTTTCCGTTCAGCTGTTCGAGCTTGCTGGTGACGGTTAACACATCGCCTAGTACCGCCGGTCGGCGGTAGTTGATATTGATATTGACCACCACAAAGGCGATGTTGCGAGCGGTCATCCAGTGGAAGGCCGGGCTGCTTTCCAGGCCATCCCAACGCGCTTCTTCGAGAAACTCCAGATAACGCGCATTGTTAACGTGCTGATAGACATCCAGATGATAGCCGCGAACTTTGATTTGTGTCTGCATAGCGCAAATGCCTTATCTTTAATTGTTGTTTTGAGGTCAGAGGTCACACCACTGGCATGACCTCTTCAGTCTGGCAAATAATGACGACTGTGCAAACTTTCGCTGAAAATTTACAGCTTCAGATGTGACAGATTTCTCTCTACCAGCGAGTTGCCCATTCCGGGTACCTGCTTAAGATCGTCAACGGTTTTAAATGGCCCGTACTCTTCGCGATAGCTCACTATAGCCTGTGCTTTCTTCAGGCCGACGCCATTCAGCGCCTTAGCCAGCTCTTCCGCGCTGGCGTTATTGATACTCACCCTGGTGCCTTCACTATCCGCCGCATTTAACGCATCCGGCGCTTTTGACTGCGGCGACTGCACGCTTTCCTTTACCGGCGCCGACGCTTTGCCGGCAGAAGGCGCCGCCTGCGCTATCTGACTCCCCGCCGCGCAAACCAGTACGGCGGCAATAAGCGTTTTCATTCCTCGTTTCATGCTGTTATCTCCTTGTTTGTAGACAGCAAGGTCACGATAGCGACGAAGGGAAAAGAGTACAAAAGGCAAAATGCAGAAATGGAAAAGGCCGCGAAAGCGGCCTTTGAGAATGACATCACGTTACTTGCTTTTGCGAAGCAGCACGTAATTATTGTTGCTGATCGATAATGTCGCCGAGCTTAATTTTCGCCGCTTTACGCAGGTTGCTCATCAGCGCTTCGAAAGCGATCTGGGCGTTATTCTGGGTGATCCCCTGAATCATCGCTTTTTTCTGCTCTTCCGGCATCGTACCCGCTTTCACTTCGTCCAGCGCCAGCAGCACCACGTTGCCCTGCAGATCGGAGCCCACGCCGTAGCTTGGCTTACCCGCCTGCGGCAGCGGAAGTGCAAAGACGGACTGGCTCAGCGCTTCCTGACCGGTGCGTGACAGCGTCTGCGGCGCACCAAAGCTCAGGCCTGCGGCTTTCATCGCTTCATCGCCTTTGCCCTCTTTCAGGGCCGTCAGCAGCTTGTCGGCATCCAGCTTCGCCTGCTGTTCCGCTTTCGTGTGCTTCACAATATCGCTCACCTGCGCTTTTACATCCGCCAGCGGTTTCACCGCTTCCGGTTTATGCTCGCTGATGCGCAGAACAAACGCACGATCGCCGTCGACGGTGATGATATCGGAGTTGCTGCCCGGCGTGCCGTTCTCGCCCACCAGGCCGCCGTTGAAGATAGCTTCAGAGACCGGCTTGAAATTCAGCTCTTGCGGCAGGCTGTCGCGGCCAAACCAGCCGGTTTCAACCACTTTAAGACCGGCAACCTGGGCTGCGCCCGCCAGCGACTCGTTATCGTTGCTCGCCGCGTCGCTCACTTTCTGCTGCAGGGCATAGTACGCATCCAGGGCTTTTTCCTGCTTCACTTTCGCCGCAATATCGTCGCGAACCTCAGCCAGCGGTTTAACCTGTGCTGCCTGTACATCGTCCAGACGGGCAACCAGGAACCCAACGGAGGATTTAATTACGCCAGAAAGCTGGCCTTTTTCTTTCAGACCGGCCTCTTTCAGCTCTGGCACGGTCGCCGCATCTTCCAGCCACCCCATATCACCGCCGCTGCGGGCAGAGATAATATCGGTTGATTTTTCTTTGGCCAGCGTGGCGAAGTCAGCGCCTTTCTTCAGCTCATCAAGCACCGCCTGCGCATCCGCTTCGGTTTTGGTCTGGATGATGCTGTAGCGGTTACGCTGCGGCTGAGTGAACTGATCCTGATGCTGGTCGTACCATGACTGAATTTCTTCGTCAGAGACGTTTTCCTGCATGCTGGCAGCGTCCAGCTTGATGTAGCTGACGCGGAACTGCTCAGGCGCCATAAAACGCGCCTGGTTCTGCTGGTAGAACGCGTTGATTTCATCGTCGGTTGCGGTTTGCTTCGCCGCCAGCGCGTTTACGTCGAGAGTGGCTTCACGGACGACGCGCTGTTGAGAAACCAGCGCCGCCAGCTGGTCGGATTCGCCCGGCAGCATAAAGTCGGTACCGGCTACGGCGTTGATCAGCTGCTGAGTCGTCAGCTGATTACGAAGCGCCTGCGCGTACTGATCCGTCGTCATCCCCATCTGATTAACAATACGGCTGAAGCGCTCGTTATCAAATTTGCCATCCGCCTGGAAAGCCTGGGTCTGGAAGATAGCCTTCTTCACCTGGTCGTCGCTGATGTTGAGACCCAGCTCACGGGCATACTGATCGAGCAGCGCCTCGTCAATCAGACGGTTCAGCACCTGCTGACGCATGGTCTTCATGTAATTTTCATTGGCCGCCAGTTCTGAGAACTGGTCGCCAAGCTGCTGCTGCATGCGATTACGCTCGCTGGCAACGGCATTTTCAAACTGTGCGCGACCAATCTCCTGGTCATTAACTTTTGCGGCATAGTTGTTACCACCGCCAATCAGGTAACCACTCACCCCGGTCAAAATGAACGAGACGATAATGATACCGAAAATAATCTTGAGCACGACGCTGTTGGCGGCCGTGCGTAGGTTGTCCATCATGGTGTAACAACGCTCCGCTGTAGATGACTTTAGCTCGCGCAGCATAGCATGTGATGGCCGCCGCGCGTGAGGACGTATTTTGACAAGAAAACGGGGTGATTGTCAGCCCACAAGTGCGTATAAAGTCACATTAAGTCTCATTCTGGCAAATAAAAAAGGCACATCTTACGATGCGCCCTTGTACTTCGTCACAGACCCCAGTGGGGAAGTCGATCAGTTTACCGCGTCTTTCAGCGCTTTACCTGCACGGAAACCCGGTACTTTAGCAGCAGCAATGGTAATTTCTTTGCCTGTTTGCGGATTGCGGCCGGTACGGGCAGCGCGCTCTTTAACAGCAAAAGTACCAAACCCTACCAGCGCAACGTCATCCCCAGCCTGCAGAGATTCAGTAACAGAAGCGATTAAAGCATCTAACGCACGTCCAGCTGCGGCTTTAGAAATGTCCGCACCGGCAGCAATTTTGTCAATCAGTTGAGATTTATTCACTGTTCTCTTCCTCTCTTTATAATTTATATCGCACCAGAATCCTTCGTGGCGCGACCGCGCAGCAGTTATATCAGGACTGTCATGCCCTTACAACAGAGTTGTAATTGACCCCCCTGCCAGCGATCTAAGTTAGCTACACAAAAAAAGGCTGGCAAGTACGAATTTACTTACCAGCCCTATTTTTCTTAGCGCAATTTGCGCGAAATCACTATTTTGCCGTGACGACTTCCATACCAAATGGCTCGTTCTGCAGTGCAAGTGCCAGAACTTCCTCGATTCGTTTCACCGGATGGATATCTAAATCGGCGATAACGTTATCTGGAATTTCTTCAAGGTCACGTTTGTTTTCATCAGGAATCAGAACAGTCTTAATGCCGCCGCGGTGCGCGGCCAGCAGTTTTTCCTTCAGACCACCGATTGGCAACACCTGACCACGGAGGGTAATTTCCCCGGTCATCGCCACATCGGCGCGCACCGGATTGCCCGTCAGACAGGAAACCAGCGCGGTACACATCGCGATACCTGCGCTTGGGCCATCTTTCGGCGTAGCGCCTTCCGGCACGTGCACGTGAATATCGCGTTTTTCGTAAAAGTCTGAGTTGATACCCAGCTTATCCGCACGCGAACGCACCACGGTCAGCGCAGCCTGGATGGACTCCTGCATCACCTCACCCAGTGAACCGGTATAGGTCAGCTTACCTTTACCCGGAACGCAGGCGGTCTCAATGGTCAGCAGATCGCCGCCCACTTCCGTCCACGCCAGACCCGTCACCTGACCCACGCGGTTTTCGCTATCCGCCCGGCCATAGTCATAGCGCTGCACGCCAAGGAAGTCATGCAGGTTGTCGCCGTTAATCTCGATGTGCTTCAGCGATTTATCCAGCAGCAGCTGTTTTACCGCCTTACGGCACAGTTTCGAGATTTCGCGCTCCAGACCACGCACGCCCGCTTCACGCGTGTAGTAGCGGATAATGCCGATAATCGCGCTGTCATCCACCGTCAGCTCGCCTTTTTTGAGCGCGTTACGCTCAATCTGTTTTGACAGCAGGTGGCGTTTGGCGATGTTCAGCTTCTCATCCTCGGTGTAGCCGGAGAGACGGATCACTTCCATACGATCCAGCAGCGGCGCCGGAATGTTCATGGAGTTGGAGGTCGCGACAAACATCACGTCGCTGAGATCGTAATCCACTTCCAGATAGTGATCGTTAAAGGCCACGTTCTGTTCCGGATCCAACACCTCCAGCAGCGCCGAGGCCGGATCGCCGCGCATGTCCGAAGACATCTTGTCGATCTCATCCAGTAAGAACAGCGGGTTTTTAACGCCCACTTTGGCCATTTTCTGGATCAGTTTGCCCGGCATTGAGCCAATATAGGTACGACGGTGACCGCGGATTTCCGCTTCATCACGCACGCCGCCCAGCGCCATACGCACGTACTTACGTCCGGTGGCTTTGGCGATGGATTGGCCGAGAGAGGTTTTACCGACCCCCGGAGGCCCAACCAGGCACAGGATCGGCCCTTTGAGCTTGTTAACACGGCTCTGCACCGCGAGGTACTCAAGAATACGATCCTTCACGCGCTCAAGGCCGTAGTGATCGGTGTCGAGGATCTCCTGAGCCTGACGCAGGTCTTTTTTGACCTTGCTGCGGGCGTTCCACGGTACCTGCACCATCCAGTCGATGTAGCCGCGAACGACGGTCGCTTCCGCCGACATCGGGGACATCATTTTCAGCTTCTGCAGTTCCGCTTCGGTTTTCTCTTTTGCCTCTTTCGGCATTTTCGCCGCGTCGATCTTACGCTTCAGCGCTTCGTTCTCGTCCGGGGCGTCGTCCATCTCGCCGAGCTCTTTTTGAATGGCTTTCATTTGCTCATTCAGATAGTACTCGCGCTGAGATTTCTCCATCTGTTTTTTCACGCGGTTGCGAATGCGCTTCTCAACCTGCAGCAGATCGATTTCCGACTCCATCATCGCCATCAGATATTCCAGACGTTCATTAACGTCGGACATCTCCAGCACGGACTGTTTGTCCGCCAGCTTCAGCGGCATATGCGCAGCGATGGTATCCGCCAGGCGCGCCGGATCGTCAATGCTATTCAGCGACGTCAGCACTTCCGGTGGGATTTTCTTGTTCAGCTTGATGTAGCCTTCAAACTGGCTGATGGCCGTACGAACCAGCACTTCCTGCTCGCGTTCGTCAATCGCCGGCGATTCAAGATATTCAGCCTTCGCCGAAAAATGCTCACCGTTATCAGACAGCGCAGAGATGCGCGCGCGCTGTAAACCTTCGACCAGCACTTTGACAGTACCGTCCGGTAGCTTCAGCATTTGCAAAATAGACGCCACGGTCCCGACGGTGAAAAGATCGTTTACACCCGGCTCATCCGTCGAGGCTTCTTTCTGCGCAACCAGCATGATTTTTTTATCATGATCCATGGCTGCTTCGAGGCAACGGATAGATTTTTCCCGCCCTACAAACAGGGGTATGACCATGTGCGGATAAACCACCACATCGCGCAACGGCAATACGGGGATTTCAATGCGTTCAGAACGCTCAGGATTCATAGAGCTCTCTCTTAGTTTAAAGTCCGCCAGGTAGCCGACGACGCAACTCAACGACGCGTCGCCGTTAATATGTAAACCAGTATATGGGGATGTATTCCATACATTCAACGGCGGGAATGCAGGAAAAATAAAAGGGGAGATAAAATCCCCCCTTTTTGTTAACTGCTTGAGCAAAATGGTTAATTATTCACCAGATGCCTGCTGCGCTTCCGGTTTGCCGTAAATCAGCAGCGGCTTGCTCTGGCCATCGATAACCGAAGCGTCGATGACCACTTTTTCCACGTCTTCCATTGACGGAAGATCGTACATGGTATCGAGCAGCGCGGCTTCAACGATAGAACGCAGACCGCGAGCCCCGGTTTTACGCGCCATCGCTTTCTTAGCGATAGCGTCCAGCGCTTCGTCGCGGAATTCCAGCTCAGCGCCTTCCAGGCTGAACAGCGCCTGATACTGCTTGGTCAGGGCGTTTTTCGGCTCTTTGAGGATCTGAATCAGCGCTTCTTCGCTCAGCTCGCTCAGGGTCGCCACAACCGGCAGACGCCCGATGAACTCAGGAATCAGGCCAAACTTGATCAGATCTTCCGGCTCAACCTGAGACAGCAGCTCGCCTTCGCTGGCTTTGTCAGACTTCGCCTTGACCGTCGCGCCGAAACCAATACCTGAACCGGTTTCAACACGGTGGGAAATGACCTTATCCAGACCGGCAAAGGCGCCGCCGCAGATGAACAGGATCTTAGAGGTATCAACCTGCAGGAACTCCTGCTGCGGATGCTTACGCCCGCCCTGCGGCGGAACCGCGGCAACGGTACCTTCAATAAGCTTCAGTAGCGCCTGCTGCACGCCTTCGCCGGAAACATCGCGAGTGATCGACGGGTTATCCGATTTACGGGAAATTTTATCGATTTCATCAATGTAGACGATACCGCGCTGGGCTTTCTGTACGTCGTAGTCGCACTTCTGCAGCAGCTTCTGGATGATGTTCTCAACGTCTTCACCCACGTAGCCGGCTTCGGTCAGGGTGGTGGCATCCGCCATGGTGAAAGGCACATCCAGCAGGCGCGCGAGCGTTTCCGCCAGCAGCGTTTTACCGGAACCGGTCGGCCCGATCAGCAGAATGTTACTTTTGCCCAGCTCAACGCCGTTGCTGGTATCGCCATTGCGCAGACGTTTGTAGTGATTGTATACCGCCACCGCCAGCACTTTTTTCGCCGGCTCCTGGCCGATAACGTAATCGTCCAGATGATGGCGAATTTCGTGCGGCGTCGGCAGCGCGCTGCGCTCGCGATGCGGCGCGACTTCTTTAATTTCTTCGCGAATGATGTCGTTACATAAATCAACGCATTCGTCGCAGATATACACGGATGGCCCGGCGATTAGCTTACGCACTTCATGCTGGCTTTTGCCGCAAAAAGAGCAGTACAACAGTTTGCCCGAACCATCTTTGCGTTTATCTGTCATGAGTCCAAACCTCTTATTAAGTTCTTTGTGCCGCACACGACGACGCAAATGCCATTCTCAGGCGCAAACCGCTGTGAAGCGTTGTGCCGCCCTCTTTCAAACAAGTATAGCGGCACCCTTGCGCCTGGGGCATCAATTACGATGAGTCAAAATAGAGTCAACGAGGCCGTATTCCACTGCTTCTGAGGCAGACAGGAAGCGATCGCGCTCGGTATCGCGCTCGATCTGCTCAAGGGATTGACCCGTATGATGTGCCATCAGTTCATTCATGCGACCTTTCACTTTCAGGATTTCGCGGGCGTGGATTTCGATATCCGTCGCCTGGCCCTGGTAGCCGCCCAGCGGCTGGTGAATCATCACGCGGGAGTTCGGCAGGCAGAAACGCTTGCCTTTCGCCCCGGCGGTCAGCAGGAACGCGCCCATTGAGGCCGCCTGGCCCATACAAATGGTGCTCACGTCAGGCTTGATGAACTGCATGGTGTCATAGATAGACATCCCGGCGGTAATCACCCCGCCCGGAGAGTTAATGTACAGATAGATATCTTTTTCCGGGTTTTCCGCTTCCAGAAACAGCATCTGCGCCACGATCAGGTTAGCCATGTGGTCTTCTACCTGGCCGGTCAGAAAAATGACGCGCTCCTTGAGCAGACGGGAGTAAATATCAAATGAACGTTCGCCGCGTGAGGTCTGTTCAATGACCATCGGCACCAGGGCCATATGGGGTGCAAAGTTGTCTCGTTCGCCACTGTATGACATTTCCGTCTCCTGGATTAATTTGAAAAAAACCGCTGCACTGATTGTAACCTTACGGACGGATTATCAGCCAGAATTTCTGCCGTCGGGCAGAAGTGCATAGATGCACGCTTCATTACGGCGCATGATTATGCCAATGCAGTTACGTCTCCCGGTTATGGGGATGACGTTGCCATAATTCAAGCATAACAATCTTTTGTCGTAACGCTATCACTGAAATCGCCTTTTCGCACTCATCCTAAGGCTATCATTGCAATAAAAAAACCCGCAGCCTTTCGGCAACGGGTTTTTGCTCAAACCTTAAACCTTGGGGCGAAATTACGCCTGCTGGTTCATCAGTTCGCTGAAGGAAGTGGCTTTTTCAGACACTTTAGCTTTCGCCAGCACGGCTTCAACGGCCTGCTCTTCCAGCGCGACGTTGCGCATGTTGTCCATCAGCTCTTTGTTTTTGCTGTAGAACTCAACCACTTCTTTCGGATCTTCGTAAGCGGAAGCCATCTCTTCGATCAGGCCTTTAACGCGATCTTCGTCAGCTTTCAGCTCGTTGGTACGAATCACTTCGCCCAGCAGCAGGCCAACAACAACGCGGCGTTTAGCCTGCTCTTCGAACAGCTCACGCGGCAGCTCCAGAGCCTGTTTCTCGTTACCGCCGAAACGCTGAGCAGCCTGACGGCGCAGAACGTCGATTTCGCTGTCGATCAGCGCAGCCGGAACGTCGATATCGTTAGCTTTAACCAGACCTTCGATAGCCTGAGATTTAACGCGGTTACGCACGGCGCCTTTCAGCTCGCGCTCCATGTTTTTACGCACTTCAGCGCGCAGACCGGCTACGGAACCATCTTCAACGCCGAAACGTTTGATGAACTCTTCAGTCAGCTCTGGCAGTTCACGTTCTTCAACTTTCTTCAGGTTGATAACGAACTTAGCCGCTTTACCTTTCAGGTTTTCAGCGTGGTACTCTTCCGGGAAGGTCACGTCGATGGTGAACTCTTCGCCAGCCTTGTGACCTTTGATACCGTCTTCAAAGCCCGGGATCATACGACCCTGGCCCATCGCCAGTACGAAGTCAGAGGCTTTGCCGCCTTCGAACTCTTCGCCGTCAACGGAACCGGTGAAATCAACGGTCACGCGATCTTCTGCATCAACAGCGCCGTCTTTGTCTTTCCAGTTCGCCTGCTGCTTACGCAGAGTATCCAGCATGGTGTCAACGTCAGCATCGGTCACTTCAACAACCGGTTTTTCAACTTCGATCGCTTCCAGACCCTGCAGTTCAACTTCCGGATAAACTTCGAACTCTACCGCGTAGGTGAAGTCTTCACCCAGCTTGTATTCGCCCGGAACGTAGTTCGGCGCGCCGGCCGGATTAATTTTTTCTTTGATGATCGCGTCAACGAAGTTACGGCTCATCAGGTCACCCAGCACGTCCTGGCGAACAGATGCGCCATAACGCTGAGCAACAACATTCATCGGCACTTTGCCTTTACGGAAGCCGTCAATGCGAACTTTTTTCGCTACGTTGACCAGCTCGCTTTTGACAGCATTCTCGATGCTGTCAGCGGCGATAGTAATCGTTACACGGCGCCCAAGGCCCTGAGTGGTTTCAACTGAAACTTGCATCTTGTTACCTCAAAAAAATCACAGTGCTCGGTCAACTCTGGAAGCGCGAACAGGTTGCTTCGCAGAACCGGGATGCCCTCTTCAAATCAGAAACACATTCCCTGTCGTCAGAATCATCCCGAAGACATTCATAATAAAAGACGCGGCATTATAGCGGCATCACTTTTGTGAGTCGAGAACGGTTGTCGCCCACTGCTGCGGCTTTTTTCACATTTCCCGAGCAAATTTGCCTGTAAATATGCGTGAATTGCACATTTTCCAGGCAAAACAAAACGGCCCGCAGGCCGTTTTCTCATAAATCTTCACGCAACATACTGGAAAAGCTCCAGCGGTTGCAAATGCGATTTCTACGCGATACTTCCAGCCCCGCGACAAGGAGGAGAAGCAAAGACGGTATCCTGTAGCCCTTCCCACTCTTTGATTGTATAGGTATGCAACGCCAGAGCGTGCACGGTGCTTGATAGTTCCTCAGTCAACGTTCCGTAAATCATACGGTGACGATTAAGAAAACGCTCGCCAAGGAAGCGATCGCTCACCAACACCACTTTAAAATGACTTTCAGAGCCCGCAGGAACGTTGTGGCGATAGCTTTCATCCACGACTTCAAGATACACCGGGTCGAACGCTGCCCTAAGTTTTGCTTCGATCTGTTCACGTATCATCATGAATTTTCTCCTCCGACAACGCTGTATTGCCGCCATTCCCTTTAAATGTTAGCCGCTTTTACCGCTTCCATTGGGCGAAAACAACAAAAAATTAGCATTCCTCTGATATTTTCATGCAAAAGTATCGGCTTTAGTGGTTCGGTGTCCTGAAAGCCCTGCCTGCGTTGCGATAAGAGATGCAGTCAGGACAGAAAACGCACAAGGCGATGAATTTACATGCGTTGCCACTTCCCCTTGCCGTTGGCGATGTTATGATGGCGGGAATTTTCCTCATTACCACTCCACCATGCGTTGAGACCCTGAACATGTTTAAGAAAATTCTTTTTCCTTTGGTCGCGCTGTTTATGCTGGCCGGATGCGCCACTCCGCCGACTACCATCGATGTTTCACCGAAAATCACCCTGCCGCAGCAGGATCCCAGTCTGATGGGCGTGACCGTCAGCATTAACGGCGCCGATCAGCGTCCGGATCAGGCACTGGCGAAAGTCACCCGCGATAACCAACAGGTTACGCTCACCGCTTCCCGCGACCTGCGCTTCCTGTTGCAGGAAGTGCTCGAGAAACAGATGACCTCGCGTGGCTATATGATTGGCCCGAACGGCGCCGTGGATCTGCAAATCATCGTGAATAAACTGTACGCCGACGTTTCTCAAGGTAACGTGCGTTACAACATTGCGACCAAAGCCGATATTGCGATCGTTGCCACTGCCGCCAACGGCAATAAGATGACGAAAAACTATCGTGCCAGCTACTCTGTTGAAGGCGCCTTCCAGGCCTCGAATAAAAATATCGCCGATGCGGTTAATAGCGTCATGACCGATACCATTAGCGATATGGCGCAGGACACCAGCATTCACGATTTCATCAAGCAAAACGCGCGTTAATTGAAGTCGCAGACCCGGCCTCGCGCCGGGTCTGCACGACATGCCATGTCTAATCATTACTTACGCATTTTCACGCAGCCAAAATCAGCTATCCTGCTGATCCTCGGTTTTGCCTCGGGATTACCGCTCGCCCTCACCTCCGGCACGCTGCAGGCGTGGATGACCGTTGAAAACATCGATCTGAAAACTATCGGTTTTTTCTCGCTCGTCGGCCAGGCCTACGTCTTTAAGTTCCTCTGGTCGCCGGTGATGGACCGCTATACGCCGCCGTTTCTCGGCCGTCGTCGCGGCTGGCTGCTGGCGACCCAGTTTCTGCTCCTTATCGCCATTGCGGCGATGGGTTTCCTTGAACCGTCCACGCAGCTGCGCTGGATGGCGGCGCTGGCGGTGGTCATCGCCTTTTGTTCCGCCTCGCAGGATATCGTGTTTGACGCGTGGAAAACTGACGTGCTGGCCGCGGAAGAGCGGGGCACCGGAGCGGCAATCAGCGTGCTGGGCTATCGTCTGGGGATGCTGGTCTCCGGCGGGCTGGCGCTCTGGCTGGCCGATCGCTGGCTGGGTTGGCAAGGGATGTACTGGCTGATGGCCGCGCTGCTGATCCCCTGCATTATCGCCACGCTGCTGGCGCCGGAACCCAGCGACGTTATTCCGGTGCCGAAAACGCTGGAGCAGGCCGTTGCCGCACCGCTGCGCGACTTCTTCGGCCGCAATAATGCCTGGCTCATTCTGCTGCTGATCGTCCTTTATAAGCTTGGCGACGCGTTTGCCATGAGCCTGACCACCACGTTCCTGATTCGCGGCGTCGGTTTCGATGCGGGTGAAGTGGGAATGGTGAATAAAACGCTCGGCCTGTTCGCCACGATTGTCGGCGCGCTTTACGGCGGCGTGCTTATGCAGCGCCTGACGTTGTTCCGCGCGCTGCTGATTTTCGGCCTGCTGCAGGGGGTATCCAACGCCGGATATTGGCTGCTCTCAATTACCGATAAGCACCTTTTCTCCATGGCGACGGCGGTGTTTTTCGAAAATCTGTGCGGCGGGATGGGCACCGCGGCGTTCGTCGCGCTGCTGATGACGCTGTGCAATAAATCGTTTTCGGCCACCCAGTTTGCCCTGCTCTCAGCCCTCTCTGCCGTTGGGCGCGTGTATGTTGGCCCCATCGCCGGCTGGTTTGTTGAAGCCCACGGCTGGCCTACTTTCTATCTCTTTTCCGTCGTCGCCGCGGTACCGGGGATTGTGCTGCTGTTAATTTGCCGGCGTACGCTGGAACACACCCAGCGCTCAGAAAGCTTTATGCCCCGCACGCGCTTTCCACAAACCTACGGGCTGGCATTGATTATTCTGGCTGCTGGCTGCCTGATGCTGGCGATATGGCTGCTGCTGCTGACGCTCAACGCGCTGGATTACACCAATTTCTCCTTCCTTGCCAGCCTGCTTGAGATCGCTGTGCTCACCGCCATTGCGGGTATTTTACTCGGCGCCTTCCTTGACTATCTGGCATTACGTAAAACCGAGCTGATTTAAATCAGCGCAGAAACGTACGTGGACGTTGTAATTACCAAACGTAATTATAACGTCTTATTAACGATTTTATATTCATCGTAGCCGATTTGTTGTTTTGTGCGTTTTAGATTTCTGGAAATTATTGACAATTTTTATGCGAATCTTTAAATAATTTAACCGATTCAGCTTTGCAGGTTTTATTTTCCGCTTTTACGATGTCTTTTATTTGATAATTAATTGTTAATTATTTGTGTTGTTTTGCGGGTAGTTATGCTCATTCTCTTATAAAGCCTTTCGTTCTTATCCCTTTCCTTATCAATCCCGCCTAAATCAAGGTTTGCAAGCGATAATGTCACACTCCGTAACATATGTGACAGGGCAAGCAGAAGCCGCTAACATAGAGCAGACACAGCTCCAACTATGTTTACAGTAATGCAACCTTCCCGTAAAATGCCCGTACACTTTAAGCGCCACCAGATTCCGTGGAATTGAGGTCGTTCAATGAGACTTAGGAAATACAATAAAAGTTTGGGATGGATGTCATTAATCGCAGGCACTGTATTACTCAGTGGTTGTGATTCTGCACTCCTCGACCCAAAAGGACAGATTGGACTGGAGCAACGCTCTCTGATTCTGACGGCCTTCGGCCTGATGATGATCGTCGTTATTCCAGCCGTCTTGATGGCAGTAGGATTTGCCTGGAAGTATCGTGCAAGCAATAAAGATGCGAAGTATAGCCCGAACTGGTCACACTCCAACAAAGTGGAAGCTGTGGTCTGGACGGTTCCTATCCTGATCATCCTGTTCCTGGCCGTTCTGACCTGGAAAACCACTCACGCATTAGAGCCGAGCAAACCGCTTGCTCACGATGAGAAACCTATCACTATCGAAGTCGTTTCGATGGACTGGAAATGGTTCTTCATCTATCCGGAACAAGGCATTGCTACCGTCAACGAAATCGCCTTCCCGGCGAACGTACCGGTACACTTCAAAGTGACCTCCAACTCCGTGATGAACTCGTTCTTTATCCCACGTTTAGGTAGCCAGATTTACGCAATGGCCGGGATGCAGACTCAGCTGCACCTCATCGCGAACGAAGCTGGTACTTACGACGGTATCTCCGCCAGCTATAGCGGCCCGGGCTTCTCAGGAATGAAGTTCAAAGCTATCGCCACGCCGGATCGTGCAACCTTCGATCAGTGGGTAGCGAAAGCCAAACAGTCTGCGAACGCCATGGACTCCATGGAAACGTTCGACAAACTGGCTGCGCCTAGCGAATACAACAAAGTGGAATACTTCTCTAACGTGAAACCAGATTTGTTTAAAGATGTTGTTAACAAATTTATGTCTCACGGTAAGAGCATGGATATGACCCAACCTGAGGGCGAGCACGCAGCGCACGAAGGAATGGAAGGCATGGACATGAGCCACGCGGAAACCGCTCACTAAGGGGCCGAGGAAGAAAACGATGTTCGGAAAACTTACACTGGATGCAGTGCCCTACCATGAACCCATTATTGTGGTTACGGTGGCTGCAATTATCATTGGGGGACTGGCGCTTCTGGCGGCCATCACTTACTTAGGTAAGTGGTCCTACCTTTGGAATGAGTGGCTGACTTCGGTTGACCACAAACGTCTCGGTATCATGTACGTTATCGTAGCAATCGTCATGTTGCTGCGTGGCTTCGCTGACGCCGTTATGATGCGTAGCCAGCAGGTGCTGGCCTCGGCCGGGGAAGCAGGCTTCCTGCCGCCTCACCACTACGATCAGATCTTTACCGCCCACGGCGTTATCATGATCTTCTTCGTAGCGATGCCGTTTGTTATCGGTCTGATGAACCTGGTGGTTCCGCTGCAGATCGGCGCGCGCGACGTTGCCTTCCCATTCCTTAACAACCTGAGCTTCTGGTTCACCGTTGTGGGCGTGATTCTGGTTAACCTCTCTCTGGGCGTCGGTGAATTCGCGCAGACCGGTTGGCTGGCCTATCCGCCGCTCTCGGGAATTGAGTACAGTCCGGGCGTCGGGGTCGATTACTGGATCTGGGCTCTCCAGCTATCCGGTATTGGTACAACGCTCACCGGTATTAACTTCTTCGTAACGATTATCAAGATGCGTGCCCCTGGCATGACCATGTTCAAGATGCCGGTGTTTAGCTGGGCATCTCTGTGCGCCAACATCCTGATTATCGCCTCCTTCCCAATTCTGACCGTCACCGTCGCGCTGCTGACCCTGGACCGCTACCTGGGCACCCATTTCTTTACCAACGATATGGGTGGCAACATGATGATGTACATCAACCTGATTTGGGCCTGGGGTCACCCGGAAGTGTACATTCTGGTTCTGCCGGTATTCGGTGTCTTCTCCGAAATCGCCGCAACCTTCTCGCGTAAGCGTCTGTTTGGCTACACCTCGCTGGTATGGGCAACAGTGTGTATTACCGTTCTGTCGTTCATCGTTTGGCTGCACCACTTCTTTACTATGGGTGCGGGCGCGAACGTAAACGCCTTCTTCGGTATTACGACCATGATTATCGCTATCCCGACCGGGGTTAAGATCTTCAACTGGCTGTTTACCATGTACCAGGGCCGTATCGTCTTCAACTCAGCAATGCTGTGGACGATTGGCTTTATCGTGACCTTCTCCGTAGGGGGTATGACCGGCGTACTGCTGGCGGTACCGGGCGCAGACTTCGTGCTGCACAACAGCCTGTTCCTGATCGCGCACTTCCATAACGTCATCATCGGCGGCGTGGTGTTCGGTTGCTTCGCAGGTCTGACCTACTGGTGGCCGAAAGCCTTTGGCTTCACCCTGAACGAAACCTGGGGCAAACGCGCTTTCTGGTTCTGGATCATCGGCTTCTTCGTGGCGTTTATGCCGCTGTACGTACTGGGCTTCATGGGTATGACCCGTCGCCTGAGCCAGCAGATTGACCCGCAGTTCCACCCGATGCTGGTTGTTGCAGCCTGCGGTGCGGCGCTGATCGCTTGCGGTATTCTCTGCCAGCTGATTCAGTTCTACGTTTCTATCCGCGATCGCGAGCAGAACCGTGACCTGACCGGCGACCCGTGGGGCGGCCGTACGCTGGAGTGGGCAACCTCTTCTCCTCCGCCGTTCTACAACTTTGCTATCGTTCCTGTCGTTCACGAGCGTGACGCGTTCTGGGAAATGAAAGAAAAAGGCGACGCGTATAAGAAACCGGCTGGCTATGAAGAGATTCATATGCCGAAAAACAGCGGCGCGGGCATCGTTATTGCTGCTTTCGCAACGGTGTTTGGTTTCGCAATGATCTGGCATATCTGGTGGATGGCGATTGCAAGCTTCGTCGGTATCCTGGCGACCTGGATTATTAAGAGCTTTGACGAGGACGTGGATTACTACGTGCCGGTTGCAGTAGTCGAAAAACTGGAAAATCAGCATTTCGATGAGATTAACAAAGCAGGGCTGAAAAATGGCAACTGATACTCTTGCGCATAACGCCCACGCGCACGAACACGGGCACCATGATACAGGACCGATGAAGGTATTCGGTTTCTGGATCTACCTGATGAGCGACTGCATTATCTTCGCCACTCTGTTCGCTACCTATGCCGTTCTGGTGAACGGCACGGCGGGCGGTCCGACCGGTAAAGATATTTTTGAACTGCCGTTCGTTCTGGTTGAAACCGCGCTGCTGCTGTTCAGCTCCATCACCTACGGCATGGCGGCTATCGCCATGTACAAAAACAACAAGAGCCAGGTGGTTTCCTGGCTGGCGCTGACCTTCCTCTTCGGGGCTGGGTTCATCGCGATGGAACTCTATGAATTCCATCACCTGATTGTTGAAGGTATGGGCCCGGATCGCAGCGGCTTCCTGTCAGCGTTCTTCGCGCTGGTCGGCACCCACGGTCTGCACGTGACCTCTGGTCTGATCTGGATGGCGGTGCTGATGGTTCAGGTTTCTCGTCGCGGCCTGACCAGCACTAACCGCACCCGTATCATGTGCCTGAGCCTGTTCTGGCACTTCCTGGACGTCGTGTGGATCTGCGTGTTCTCTGTTGTATATCTGATGGGGGCGATGTAATGAGTCATTCTACCGATCATAGCGGCGCTTCTCACGGCAGCGTGAAGAGCTACATGACAGGTTTCATCCTGTCGATCATTCTGACGGTTATCCCGTTTGCAATGGTGATGAGTGGATCTGCATCGCATGCGGCTATTCTGGGAACCATCCTGGTTACTGCGGTTGTGCAGATTGTGGTACACCTCGTGTACTTCCTGCACATGAACAGTAAATCGGACGAAGGTTGGAACCTGACCGCATTTATCTTCACCGTAATCATCATTGCTATCGTAGTTGTCGGCTCCATCTGGATTATGTGGAACCTGAACTACAACATGATGATGCACTAAGAGCGGCGAGTATGTTTAAGCAATACCTGCAAGTAACGAAACCAGGCATTATTTTTGGCAACCTGATCTCCGTGATTGGCGGTTTCCTGCTGGCCTCCAAGGGCCACATCGACTATCCGCTCTTTATCTGGACGCTCCTCGGAGTATCCCTGGTGGTCGCCTCGGGTTGTGTTTTCAACAACTATATCGACCGTGATATCGATCGTAAGATGGAACGGACGAAAAACCGGGTGCTGGTCAAAGGGCTGATCTCGCCAAAAGCTTCGCTGGTATATGCCACCCTGCTGGGTATTGCTGGCTTCATGCTCCTGTGGTTTGGCGCGAATCCCCTGGCCTGCTGGCTGGGGGTGATGGGGTTCGTGGTTTATGTCGGCGTTTACAGCCTGTACATGAAGCGCCACTCCGTCTACGGCACGCTGATTGGTTCTCTCTCCGGCGCTGCGCCGCCGGTGATTGGCTACTGCGCGGTTACCGGTGATTTTGACAGCGGTGCCGCGATTCTGCTGGCGATTTTCAGCCTGTGGCAGATGCCTCACTCTTACGCTATCGCGATTTTCCGCTTCAAGGATTATCAGGCAGCGAACATTCCGGTACTGCCGGTAGTGAAAGGCATTTCGGTAGCGAAAAACCATATCACCGTTTACATCATCGCTTTCGCCGTTGCCACGCTGATGCTCTCCCTGGGCGGCTACGCTGGATATAAATATCTGGTTGTCGCTGCGGCGGTGAGCGTCTGGTGGCTCGGAATGGCGCTGCGCGGTTATAAAGTGGCGGATGATAAAGTCTGGGCGCGTAAGCTGTTCGTCTTTTCCATCGTGGCCATTACCGCGCTGTCGGTGATGATGTCCGTCGACTTTATGGTGCCGGATTCACACAACCTGCTGACCATGGTCAGATAGTATCTCTCAATGGCGTATCGCGCGATACGCCATTACTTATTTCCCCCTGTTAATCTCTCATCGCCGATAGTGGACAATCATTCACTCCTCCCCTTTCTATTATTCTGAGATTGTGCCCCCTGCCCTCTCAATGCTTTCTCTGTCCGTAGCTAAATTCCGCCTCAGCGTCCTCGATCAAAAACCCTCCTCCGGATACGCCTTTCTCCACTTACTGCCGGAACGGGTTTAGCCATACTGAGGCGATAATAGTCACGCAGTACTGCCAATTCGTTTTGACTAATAGCTGCATCAGATTAATCAGCAGCCATTCATTATCCTGCAGTTATCGTTTATTTAGATGAATTAGCCTTTTGTTTAACAAATGATCGCTAAACATGGTTTGTCCATAGCGGACAGCGATGGTATCTATTGAGAGATGAATCCCGCTACCGCGCTGAGTGGTTTAGCTGAATATATACGCTAAATTAATTTATTGTACGCAATATAGTAGAAGAGACATACCCCGAACTTTTTGTTTCTTCGAACGCTGGCGTCATTCCGGGTTAACAAGGCATTGTTAAGCCCTCGTTTACTCAGCGGGCTGCGCTTCCGTCATTCCCGGTGGGCGAATGTGAAATCGAAAATAAACATATTAACGTGGGGTATGACACCAGGGCGATGTTCTCTTGCCCTCCCCTTCCCCGCGCGAGCTGCCTCTCTTTTGCCATGAATATTGTTCTGCCCGGTTCATATAGCATCTATAGTGCACAATATTAAAGTTTTAAATGGGAAAATAACACCCTGTCTTATCTCCCCTCTTTAACCACGCTCAGCGCATTCTTCTTTATAGCGGCTGTCACGCCAATTCACATTAAAGCCAGCCGGCCCGAATAAAAAATTCACACTCATGACTCAAGCCGTTATCACTGAAGATAACCTTCATTTTATTAAGTTTGTATGAAATTAAATATTTCACACATTAGCACTCTGGATTAATTTAATTTAAGGGTGTTAGTATTTCTTCCGTGGGTAATAGCCCCACTAATAACAATTAATCAGACTTAACAAGGAATACCAATGAAAGAATTAACTATTGGCGAAATGGAATCTATTTCTGGTGGTTTTAATCTGCTCGGTTTTGCTAACAGCATTACCAGCTTTATTGTTGATAATGGAAACTATCTGAGCGATTTTATTACCTCAGCAGGTGCCACTATCGCCAATGCCATCGTTAACGATACCGTTGAGTTCGCTAAATTCCTTACCGGCGCATCTGACTGGGAGAACTACGTTGCCGCAAGCAATGAGAACTGGAGCAATGCTGTGCACAACCTGTCGGGCGAGTGGAACACTTTCACTAACAGCATCACCGCCTAATATCGGTTAGTCATTCCCGGGGCAGGATTCTTCCTGCCCTTTTTTTGCCTACCGTAAGCCCTCTCGGCACGAAGATGAGAGAATCGTCTGCGCCTCTGGTTTTAACCCACCAGCATCGCCTGAGCGCTATAGAGCAAATCCAGATGATCGCGGCATAGTGCCTCAATCGAGGTTCTTGACTGATGGCTGGTTAAACTCAGCGCTCCCCAGTATAGCCCTTCCCGATCTGACAGCGGCACGGCCAGGACCAGCATGCCAATTTCAAACTCCTGCTCAATCGCGGCGTATCCCTGGCGACGAACCTGAGCGATCTTTTCCATTAACGCCGCCACGTCCGTCACCGTATAGGGCGTACGCTGCTCGCGGCGGATCCGCTGCAAAACGGTTTCACACTCGGCTTCCTCTAACGAAGCCAGCCATAGTCGCCCTCCGGCGGTACAGTAAATCGGCACTCTCTCCCCCAGACGCACTGAAGTCGAGTTAAACGGCGTGTGTTTACTGCGGGCGATATACACCAGCTCATCATCATCGATCACGCCGACCGAAGCGTGCTCTTCCGTCCGGCTGGCGATGTACTCCACGATCGGTCGTACCATGCGTGGGAACTGCGCCGAATCGACATACGCCTGCCCCAGCCTTAACGCTTTAGGCGTTAGCCAGTAATGGCGTCCGTCGGTTTGCAGATAGCGCTCATGGAGCAGGGTAAGGAAAAAGCGCCGCGCGGCGCTTTGCGTCAGGCCGCTCATTTTCGCCGCCTGCGGCACGGTGAGCCGGGGGAACTCTTTTGAAAATAGCTGGATCAGCGCCAGCCCTTTTTGCAGGCCGACGATCAGATCGCGGGTATGAATCTGGTTTTGCATACTTGTTCACACTTTCGCAACAATACAATCAGTTTAGCGCGATTATCGCAGTGGTAGTGCGATTAACAACCAGTATGGCCGAATTCTGCGTTGTCGCTCTCAGCTTCCGCTGAAATACTTTCACAACATTCATTTAACAAAATGAGGTTTGAAATGGTCAGTGGATTCACTCAGGTCGTCGCCGTCATCGGCCACCCGATTACCCAGGTTAAGTCGCCGGAGAATTTCAACCGCTTCTTTGCTGACCAGCAGATGGACAGCGTCATGATCCCGGTTGATATCGCCCCCGAAGCCGTTACTGACTTTCTGCAGGCCCTGCGCGGCTGGCACAACATGAGCGGCGTCCTGGTCACCGTTCCGCACAAACAGCGGGCCGCCGCCCTGGTCGACGAGTTAACCCCGCGAGCTCAGCACCTTAATGCCATTAACGTCATCCGTAAGCTGGCCGATGGCCGTTTACAGGGCGATATGCTCGACGGCGTCGGTTTTCAGCTTGCCGCAGAGGCGCACGGCTTTAGCGCCGGCGGTAAAAAGGGGCTGCTCTCCGGCTGCGGCGGCGTCGGCAGCGCTATCGCGTGGGGGCTTTGCGAAGCGGGCATCCGCCAGTTGGCCCTTTATGATCAGAATCCCGCCACCCTTCAGCTGCTGCATAACCGGCTGGCCACCCATTTTCCGCACGTTCATCTCGTCGACCTGCCCGCTACGCTTGCCGGCCTGGATTTGCTGGTGAATGGTTCCCCGGCGGGAATGGCCGGTTTCGAGCCGTTGCCGCTGCCGCAGTCGCTGCTGGAAACCCTTCCGCTATCCACGCATGTCGCCGACGTGGTGACCGCCCCGATCATCACCCCGCTCCTCGCCTTCGCCCGGGATCGCGGCTGCGCGATCCAGACCGGGCCGGAGATGGCGCTGGCGCAGATGAAACTGATGGGGCAATTCATCGGCGCCATTGCGCAGGAACAAGGAGCGGCGGCATGAAAAGCTGGGATGTCATCGTTATCGGCAGCGGCGCCGCAGGCTTTGCCGCGGCGGTGACCGCCAGCTGTAAGGGACTGTCGGTACTGATGCTGGAAAAAGCCCCGCAGTTTGGCGGCACCTCCGCCATTTCCGGCGGCGCGGTGTGGATCCACGATAGCGATCAGGCGCGGAAAATGGCCGTGGGCGGCAGCCCGCAGGCTATCGAAACCTATCTGCGGACGATTATCGGTGAGCCTCATTATCGTCAGGATCTGGTGGATGCCTTTATCGCTTCAGGGCGTGAGGCGCTGGCATTTCTTGAAAAAGAGGGCGCGGTGAAATATAGCCTGCGCCCGCTCTCTCCGGATTATTACCCGGATGAGCCCGGCGCCGTCGATGTCGGGCGGGCGCTGGAGGTGGTGGAGTTTGACGGACGGGAACTGGGTGCGCATTTTCGCGACCTCCGCTCTCCCCCACCGGGAATGCTGCTGTTTGGCGGGATGATGGTTAACCGGGTTGATATCCAGCACTTTCTCGATATGCGCCGCTCCCCGCGCTCGTTCGCGCACTGCTGCAGACTGCTGCTGCGCTTCGGTCGCGATCGCCTGCGGTACCCTCGCGGTACCCGCCTGGCGATGGGCAACGCGCTGATCGCCCGCATGGCGACGCTCGCCTTTCGCAAAGGTATGCAGCTCAGGCTCAACGTCAACGTGCTTTCGCTGAGCGAACGCAATGGCGAGGTGACCGGTGTAGTAATTGAGCGCGAGGGTCAAAAGCAGGCTCTTGAAGCCCGCTGCGGGGTGGTACTGGCGGCGGGTGGTTTTGCCGCAGGCAGGCTGGCTGAACGCTATCGCCCCCAGACCCGCGAGCACTACACCATGTCCGCCGCCAACGACGGCGCCGCGCTGCGCCTTGCCGCCGCGGTCAATGCCCGGGAAGGGGCTGACCTGCCGTCTAACTTTTTCTGGGCGCCGGTCTCGGTTTTACAGCATCCCGACGGCACGCAAGAGCGCTTCCCTCACCTGGTCACCGATCGCGCCAAACCCGGAGTGATTGCCGTCAACCAGCGCGCGGTGCGCTTCGTGAACGAATCTAACTCTTATCACCACTTCGCCAGCGCCATGCAAAGCCGGGCAGAAAATGCGCCCTGCTTTCTGATTTGCGACGCCCTGGCCATGAAGCGCTACGGCCTCGGCCTGGCGCGCCCTGCCCCGGTCAATAACGACGCGCTGGTGAAAGCGGGCTATCTGCATAAGGCCGATACGCTGCCTGAACTGGCGCAGCGGCTCGGCCTGGATCCGCAGACGCTCGCTGACACGGTGGCACGCTACAACCGCGATGCCGCTCAGGGCCTCGATCCGGCGTTCACCAAAGGCGGCAACAGCTATAACCGCGCGATGGGCGACCCCGGCCACCGGCCAAACGCCTGTAACGCTCCGCTGACCCGCGCGCCGTTTTATGCCGTCACCCTCTATACCGGCGATCTCGGTACCTCGCGCGGCCTGGTCACTACCGCCGATGCTCAGGTCATTAACCAGCACGGTGAGCCGATCAAAGGCCTCTATGCCGTGGGTAATGATATGGATTCGATGATGGCCGGAACCTACCCCGGCCCAGGTATTACGCTCGGTCCGGCGCTCACCTTCGGCTATCTCTCAGCCAGCCATATGGCGCAACAACACGCACTATAAACAGGAGAAAATCATGATCTATGAAAAACGCACCTACACCATCAATCCGCTGAAAATGGCCGACTGGCTGGCGCTGTACAAAAGCGATGCTTACGCCGTGCAAACCGAGCACCTCGGTAAGCTCATCGGCTTCTTCTTTACCGAAATTGGCGTGGTCAATCAGGTGGTGCATATCTGGGCCTATGAAAGTCTGGACGATCGCCTGGCGCGTCGGGCGCGCATGACGCAGGACGAACGCTGGCTGACGTTCTCGCGCAAAAACCGCGAGCTGGCCGCCGTCGAGCGCCTGGAGTCGGTGCTTCTGCGCCCCACTGATTTTTCACCACTGCAATAAGGAGAGGGTCATGAGCGGGCAGATGAACGTGGATGTTCTGGTCGTCGGCTCCGGCGCGGCGGGGCTCTCTGCCGCCGTCACCGCCGCGCTCGGCGGCGCCAGCGTACTGGTTGCGGAGAAAGAGTCGGTCATTGGCGGCACCAGCGCCTGGTCCGGCGGCTGGCTGTGGATCCCGCGTAACC
The DNA here is from genome assembly GCF_009025755.1 of Klebsiella sp. RCJ4. Classification (NCBI taxonomy): domain Bacteria; kingdom Pseudomonadati; phylum Pseudomonadota; class Gammaproteobacteria; order Enterobacterales; family Enterobacteriaceae; genus Klebsiella; species Klebsiella sp. RCJ4. The sequence continues at coordinate 227,108 of NZ_WCIN01000041.1, read as the reverse complement.
CGCTGGCTCGTGAAGAAGGGATTGAAGAAGAGCCCGGCGCGCCGCTCGCTTATTTACGCCATGAAATGGACGGTGAGCCTGCCGATGCGCGTCTGCTTGCCTTCTTACAGTACGGACCGGAGATGATCGACTTTTTCCGCCGCCGCACCGCCGTGCAGTTTCTTTCCGGCAGCAAAATGCCCGATTTTCACGCTTCACCGGGCGCTGCGCTGGGCGGCCGCTCGGTCACGGCGCAGCCTTTTGACGGACGGCTGCTGGGCGACTGGCTGCATCGCCTGCGGCCTCCGCTGGAGACCATCAGCCTTGCGGGTATGGGCATTGCCGGCGGCACGGACATGGCGCACTTTTTCAACGCGACCCGCTCACCGGGCTCGGCGCTGTATGCGACCCGCCGCCTGCTGCGTCACGGCTGGCAGCGGCTGCGCGCCGGTCGCGGACAGCATCTGGTTAACGGCAACGCGCTGGTCGCCCGCCTGCTGCGTTCGGCGCTGGATGCGGGGGTTAATTTTCAGCTTAACGCGCCGGTAGAACGTCTGCTTACCGACAACAACGGCGTTGCAGGCGCCATATTACGCAGCGACGGCGGCGCGCTGGAGGTTCGCGCCGGCGCGGTGATCCTCGCCTGCGGAGGCTTTCCTCACGACAGGCAGCGTCTGGCCGAAAATGTGCCGCACGCCGCCAGCGGCTACGGCCACTTCTCCGCCGCGCCCCCGGGCAATCAGGGGGATGGCATTCGGCTCGGCGAAGCGGTCGGCGGCCAGTTTGATACCTCACTCAGGCACGCCATGGCCTGGGCGCCGGTGTCGCGCGTTACCCTCGCCAGCGGACTGCAGCTGCCGTTCCCGCATCTGGTTGAGCGCGCCAAGCCCGGCTTTATCGCCGTGTTGCCCAACGGTAAACGCTTCACCAATGAGGCCGACTCTTATCATGATTTTATTGCCGCGCTGCTGGACGCGACGCCGCCGGGCGAAACGCCGCAGGCGTGGCTAATTGCCGACGGCCGTGCGCTGCGGCGCTACGGATTGGGCCATGCTCGCCCCTTCCCGTTTACCCCCGAGGCCTGGCGACGGACCGGCTATCTGTACGTGGGTGAGACGCCGGAAGCGCTGGCGAAAACATGCGCCATCAATCCGCAGCAGCTAACGGAAACGATCGCCCGATTTAACGGCTTTGTAGACCAGGGAGAGGATAAGGATTTTCGGCGCGGCGCCTCGGCCTATAACCGCGCGCAGGGTGACGCCAGCCGCTCGCCCCACCCCACGCTCGGGAAACTCAGCCATGGGCCTTTTTATGCGGTACGCATATTGCCCGGCTCGCTGGGTTCCTTCAGTGGATTAATCACCGATGAAAATGCCCGTGTTCTCAACGCCCAGCGGCAGCCGATCCAGGGGCTTTTCGCCATCGGCAACGATATGTCGAGCGTGATGCGGGGATTCTATCCCAGCGGCGGTATCACGCTGGGTCCGGCCATGACTTTTGGCTATCTGGTCGGAAAAAACCTGGCAGAAAATCTTAATAAACCAACGCAGTAAAAGCATTCCACCAGGGACGGCAATACGCATAACAACAATCACCTGCAACTGTACTGGAGTCCTTTATGAACATGCGAACCCTCTCACTCGCCGCGCTTACCCTCCTCGACGTTCCGCCGCCGGAACAGGTACGCATTGCGGCCCAGGCCGGATTCACCCACGTTGGTCTGCGCCTGCTTCCCGCAACCCCGTCAGATCCGGATTACGACATGCTCGGCGACACCGCCGCCGTACGCGATACCCTGGCGGCGCTGATGGAAACCGGCGTTCGCGTTTCGGACGTTGAGATCGTCCGCCTGACGCCCGATTTTTCAGTGGACGCTCGTTTGCAGCTTTTTTTTACTACCGCCGCGCGCCTTGGCGCAAAGCAGGTTTTAGTGGCAGGAAACGATGATAACCGCGCGCGCAGCGCGGAAAATCTCGCCCGACTTGCCGAAGCCGGCCAGGAGCATGGATTAATCATGAACCTGGAGCCCATGCCCTGGACCCACCTGCGCACCATTGCCGAAGCCCGGGCGCTTATCACCGCCAGCGGCCGCAGCGATATCGGTATTTTGATTGACGCTATTCACTTCTGGCGGGCCGGCGAATCCCTGTCCACGATCGCGGCGCTACCGCAAAATTGCCTCAACTATATGCAGCTTTGCGATGCCTCACCGCAACCCCCCGCTGACGAGCAGGAGCTGATTTACCAGGCCCGCGCCGCTCGCCAGGTCCCCGGCGAAGGCGGACTCGACCTGCACGGTCTGATGGCGGCGCTTCCGGTCACGCTGCCGGTATCCATCGAGGTCCCGCTAAGCGGCGATCGGGGTGCGCTGCCGGCGCTCGCTCGCGCTCAGCTACTGTTTAACGCCGCGCAGTCCTACCTGCGCCCTTGCGCATAAGGAGAGTCCCATGACACAGACTCAACGCCTGGACGTCAGGGAGTTAATCAACGCCAATCCGCTAAGCCGCTTTCAGAAGCTGGTGGTGTTTTTAGGCTTCTGCGTTATCGCGCTGGACGGCTTTGATATCGCCATCATGGGATTTATCGCCCCGACGCTGAAGCAGGAATGGGGAGTAAGCAATCACCAACTCGGTTTTGTCATCAGCGCCGCGCTGATAGGCCTGGCGCTGGGGGCCATTTTCTCCGGGCCGCTCGCCGACTGGCTGGGACGGAAAAAAATTATCATTAATAGCGTCTTCTTCTTCGGCTTCTGGACCATCGCCACCGCCCTTTCACAAAATATTGAGCAAATGATGGTTTTCCGCTTCCTGACCGGGCTGGGATTAGGCGCCGCCATGCCGAATATCGGCACCCTGGTGTCAGAGTATGCGCCGGAGCGCCAGCGCTCGTTCCTGATTACAATTATTTTTTGCGGCTTCACCTTTGGCGCGGCGGCGGGCGGTTTCTCCGCATCCTGGCTAATCCCGCAGTTTGGCTGGCACTCGCTGATGCTGCTTGGCGGGATCCTCCCGCTGCTGTTCGCTCCGGTCCTGATCTGGCTGTTACCGGAATCGGTGCGTTTTCTGGTCGTTAAGCGCGCGCCTGCCGAACGTATTCGGCGGATTATGCAGCGCCTCTATCCGGGACAAATCCCCGATGAGGCCGAGTTCAGCCTCCCGGCCCAGCCCGTTCAGGCAAATGCCATGCGCATCGTTCTCTCTCGCCAGTATCGCTTCGGTTCGATGATGCTCTGGCTGGTTTACTTTATGGGCCTTTTTTTGGTTTACCTCCTCGGCAGCTGGCTACCGACGCTGGTAAAAGAGGTGGGCTTAACGGTCGGCCAGGCGGCGGTAATGACCGCAATGTACCAGGCGGGAGGAACCCTTGGCTCGCTGTTTGCGGGCTGGCTAATGGACCGGATCAACCCACATCGGGCGCTCGGGTTGATTTACGCGGTTGGCGGCCTGTTTACGATGGCGATGGGCTATGCCGCGGCAAGCTTTGCGCTCATCTGCCTGCTGGCGTTTATCAGCGGAGCCTGCTTAAACGGCGCCAATACCGGCATGAACGCGCTCTCCGCCCGCTACTATCCTACCGAAGCACGGGCTACCGGCTCCAGCTGGATGCACGGCGTTGGCCGCATGGGCGCGATCCTGAGCGCCTTTGCCGGGGCGGAGATGCTGGCGCTGAATATCAGCTTCGAAAGCGTTTTCCTGATCCTTGGCATTCCCGCCGCGATAACCGTCGCCGGGCTGGCGGCCAAAGGTATTTTCGCGGCTGGCCCGACGGCAAGAGCCACCGCGTCAACCGCGCCCGTCAGAAGTACATTTTAAACGTTGACGCTAAGGCAGGCGTGTTTCAAAAACGCGCCTGCCAAAAAAAGAAAAATTAATTTCATTTAAATGAACAATGAAAAATAAAAATGCCATGCAGTATCGATTCACTTCACAAAATCACAGCGCAAAATCATTAAATACATACAAAAAACAAATCAAACATCGTTCAGAAAAACACTTAATAACCTTATCAATCAGAATGACTTGATAGCTGTAGCCAAAAAATTTACGGCTCAATTTTTACGGTTTTTCGATCCGCCTCGCATATACAGAAATTAAATTCCAAACAACCATTGAAATGAAATAAATATTTCCTTATGTTCTGGCTGATATTCAGGATAAGGTCGTGCCGGTGGAACTGGCGCAGAGGTCCTGACTTGTCCTTCCAGACAAAGGAATTGACCATGAGTGAACAGCAGATTCTTCTCTCTCCCGCGGCAGCACGCGTCGATAAGCTAAGCTGGGCTACCCGAATCGCTTACGGCGGCGGCGATACCGCCTGTAACGTCGTTTTCGGCATGATCGGCACGGTTTTAACCCTGTTTTATACCGACTATGTCGGCATCAGCATCGCCACCGTTGGCCTGGTGATGCTGATCTCACGTCTGTTTGACGGCGTTTCCGATGTCATCATGGGCCTGATGGTGGAACGCACGAACTCTCGCTGGGGTAAATCACGCCCCTGGCTGCTGTGGATGAGCGTGCCCTACGCCGTATCGGCAATTTTACTGTTCACCGTCCCGCAGACCACCGGCACGCTGCAGTTTCTCTATCTGCTGGTCGCCTATAACTTCTGCACCACCGTGTGCTATACCGCCATCAACCTCCCCTACGGCAGCCTCTCTGCGATGATGACCCGCGCCTCCTGGGAAAGGGATATGCTCAGCATCACCCGAATGTCGATGTCGCCTTTTGGTCGTATTCTCGCCGTTGCCTGCACATTGCCGCTGGTGAAGTACTTTGGCGACGATCAGGCGGCGTGGATCAAAACCATGTCTATTTGGGCTTTTCTGGCGCTGCTGTTGCTGCTGTTTTGCTTTTATAAATGCGAAGAGAAGGTGGTCATCAAAGCGCGAGAGAAACAGGGAAACGTACCGGTAAAAACCCAGCTTTCCGCGCTTTTTCGTAACCAGTACTTCTGGGCCAGCGCCATCCTGTGGACCGCGCAAAGCGTGTACTACACCGTGGTAGGGATCGCGCTGCCTTACTACTGCCGCTACGTGCTCGGCGACGATACCTTCTATAGCTCCATTTTCGTTGCCGAAACCGCCTGCATTATTATTTTCACCTTCCTGAGCTCCGTGCCCATCCGCAAATACGGTAAACGCAACGTTGCCCTCTGCGGCATCGTGCTGGCGACCATCGGCCAGGTGCTGTTTATGTTTAACTCTGATGATTACCACTGGGCGCTGGCAAACGCGATTATTCGCGGTATTGGCTTCGCCCCGCTGAACGCCGTGCTGTTCGGCTTCTGCGGCGATGCCGTCGAATTCGGCCAGTGGAAAACGCGCGTCAGACAGGAAGGGATGATCTTCTCCGCCGGTTCCGTTGGGACGAAACTCGGCGCAGGTATTGCCGCCGCGGTTATCTCCGGCCTGCTGAGCATGGCGGGTTACGTCAGCTCCAGCAGCGGATCCGGCGTTCAGCCGCAAAGCGCTATCGACATGATTAACCACGTTTATCTCTACGGCTCTTTCTTCCTGTGGATCGTGGTCATTATCACCCTGCTGTTTTATCGCCTGGATAAGCAATACCCGCAGATCATGCATGACCTGAAAGAACGCGAAGCCCGTGGCGAGATGTAAAACCTTAGAACCAGGCCCGCGCTCGGCGAGCGCGGGTACACAGAAGAACATCTGAAATCCGTAGGATCTCTATCATTGAGGAGTGCACCATCATGTTAAACGGCATGAAACCCTTATCCCGCTCCCTGCGCTGGGGCATGGTCGGCGGCGGCGGCACCAGCCAGATTGGCTACAGCCACCGCTGTGCGGCGCTTCGCGACAACGTCTTTACTCTGCTCGCCGGCGCGCTTGATATCGATGCCGAGCGCGGTCGTCAATTCGGCGAGCAGCTCGGCATCGCTCCTGAACGCTGCTACGCCGATTACCAAACGCTGTTCGCGGAGGAGGCCAAACGCCCTGACGGCATTGAAGCCGTATCGGTCACCACGCCGAACAATACTCACTTCGCTATCACTAAAGCGGCGCTTGAAGCCGGGCTGCACGTGATTTGCGAAAAACCGCTGTGCTTTACCGCCGACGAAGCGCGCGAGCTGCTGGCGCTAAGCAAAAAGCAGAATAAAATTATCGGCGTCACGTACGGTTATGCCGGACACCAGATGATCCAGCAGGCGCGGCAGATGATAGCGGAAGGGAAGCTCGGCGAGATCCGCATTATTAATATGCAGTTCGCCCACGGTTTTCATAATGAAGCCGTTGAGCTGCAGGCTGAATCCACCCGCTGGCGGGTAACGCCCAAATATGCCGGCCCTAGCTATGTGCTGGGGGATCTGGCAACCCACCCGCTATTTATTGCCGAGACGATGGTGCCGAACCTGAACATCACCCGCCTGATGTGCGCGCGTCAAAGCTTCGTCAAATCTCGCGCGCCGCTGGAAGATAACGCCTTTGTGCTGATGGAATATAACAACGGCGCCGTTGGCTCACTGTGGACCAGCGCGGTCAACAGCGGCGCGATGCACTCGCAAAAAGTCCGCGTTATTGGCGAAAAAGCCAGCATCGAATGGTGGGATGAGCGTCCAAATCAGCTCAGCTATGAGGTACAGGGCGAACCGGCCCGCGTCCTCGAGCGCGGGATGCCCTATCTCAGCCAGCAGGCGCTGGCGGACGACCGCATTGGCGGCGGTCACCCTGAAGGGCTGTTCGAGGCGTGGGCCAACCTCTATCGCCGCTACGCTATCGCCATCGACGCGATGGATCGCGGGGACCAGGCGTTCCTGGAGACCTTCTGGTATCCGGACGTCGAAGCCGGTCTTCACGGCGTTTACTGGGTTGAGCAGTGCGTCAAATCCGCCGACGCAGGCGGCCAGTGGGTTGACTTTAACTGCCAATAACCGCTGAACACCAGTGGAGGCCCCTCCACTGGTTTTTTCTTTCTACCGTACTCACCTCATCATGCAACACAGTCGTAATATCTGTTAAACAAACATTTATTTACGCTTCTGTTTCCCCCCACTACACTATGCGCAGTTTTTATATTGAGGTGGTAATGAACGATAATAAAATGACGCCAGGCGAACTGCGTGCGACCTGGGGTTTGGGGACCGTATTCTCTTTGCGCATGCTCGGCATGTTTATGGTCCTGCCGGTTCTGACCACTTACGGCATGGCGTTACAGGGCGCAAGCGAAGCCCTTATCGGACTGGCAATTGGTATTTACGGGCTGGCCCAGGCGCTGTTCCAGATACCTTTCGGGCTGCTTTCTGACCGCATTGGCCGTAAGCCGCTGATCGTCGGCGGCCTGTTAATCTTCGTTGTCGGCAGCGTTATCGCCGCGCTTTCTGACTCTATCTGGGGCATTATTCTTGGCCGCGCGCTGCAGGGCTCCGGGGCGATTGCCGCTGCGGTCATGGCGCTGCTTTCCGATTTAACCCGCGAGCAAAACCGCACTAAAGCCATGGCGTTTATCGGCGTCAGCTTTGGCGTCACCTTTGCTATCGCTATGGTTCTCGGGCCTGTCGTTACCCACCAGCTCGGCCTGCACGCCCTGTTCTGGATGATTGCTCTCCTGGCGACGCTCGGCATCCTGCTGACGCTATGGGTTGTGCCGAACAGCCAGAATCACGTGCTGAACCGCGAGTCCGGTATGGTGAAAGGCTGCTTCAGCAAAGTTCTTGCCGAACCAAAACTCCTGAAGCTCAATTTCGGCATTATGTGCCTGCATATCATGCTGATGTCCACGTTTGTCGCTCTGCCGGGCCAGCTTGAGGCCGCCGGTTTCCCCGCCGCCGAGCACTGGAAAATCTATCTGGTCACCATGCTGGTCTCATTTGTCGCGGTGGTGCCGTTTATTATCTACGCCGAAGTGAAGCGCAAAATGAAGCGCGTCTTCCTGCTGTGCGTCGCCATCCTGCTGATTGCTGAAATCGTACTCTGGGGTGCCGGAGGCTATTTCTGGGAGCTGGTCGCCGGCGTTCAGCTATTTTTCCTCGCGTTTAACCTGCTGGAAGCGCTGCTGCCGTCGTTGATCAGCAAAGAATCACCGGCCGGATATAAAGGCACCGCGATGGGCATTTACTCCACCAGCCAGTTCCTTGGCGTGGCCATCGGCGGAGCGCTCGGCGGCTGGGTGGATGGCTTTTTTGATTCGCAAACCGTCTTCCTGCTCGGCGCCCTGCTGGCGATGCTGTGGCTGCTGGTGGCCAGCACCATGAGCGAGCCGCCCTACGTTAGCAGCCTGCGGGTCGAAATCCCGGAGGATATCGCCGCGGACAAAATGCTCGAAGCGCGCTTACGGGCTAAAGAGGGCGTCAAAGAGGTGCTGGTGATTAGCGAAGAGCGTTCGGTGTATATCAAAATCGACAGCAAGATCACTAACCGCTTTGAAATTGAGCAGGCAATCAAAGGGATATAAAAGCGAGCACCTTTGTTCAGGCAGGCAAAAACGGTTCTGAGCGGTGCTTTGTGTCCTGCCGGGCGGCGGCTAACGCCGAGCCCGGCCGACAGACGGGACTCTTTTAATCGCGGAAGTTTTTGAACTGGAACGGCTGGCCTAAATCACCACCGCGCACCAGCGCCATAACCGCCTGCAGGTCGTCGCGAGATTTACCGGTAACGCGAATCTCTTCGCCCTGGATCTGCGCCTGTACTTTCAGCTTGCTGTCTTTAATCAGCTTGACGATTTTTTTCTGCGTCGCGCTCTCAATGCCCTGCTTCAGCTTCGCATCGACAAACCAGGTTTTACCGCTGTGCACGAACTCGTCCGGCACTTCGATAGAACTGCCCTCAATTCCGCGTTTCAGCAGCTTGGCGCGCAGAATATCCAACAGCTGGTTAATCTGGAAATCAGACTCGCTGAGGACCTTGATGGTCTCGTTTTTTTCGTTCAACTCAAAGCTCGCTTCGACGTTACGGAAATCAAAACGCGATTCAACTTCGCGGGTCGCGTTCTCTACGGCGTTTCGAACTTCCTGAAGATCGACTTCAGAGACAATATCGAAAGATGGCATCTTTTCCTCTCCTTCAGTTTCTTTTGCGTTGCATAATACCCGCAACGCGACATAACTCAACTTGTTATCCCGAAAGGATAACTGATAACGCTATACTTTAGCCATGAGCACCTGATGCAGCACTCACAGGTGAGGAGGAATAATGAAAGTAACCGTACTCGGATGCGGTGCACTGGGACAGTTATGGCTAACTGCGCTGTACAAACACGGACATGAAGTCCAGGGCTGGTTACGCGTCCCACAGCCATTCTGTAGCGTCAATGTGATTGAAACCGACGGCAGCGTGTTTAATGAATCGTTTACCGCTAACGATCCTGATTTTCTCGCCAGCAGCGACCTGCTGCTGGTCACCCTCAAAGCCTGGCAGGTCTCTAACGCGGTAAAAAACCTGAGCGCCATCCTGCCGTCGTCAGTACCTGTTCTGCTCATGCACAACGGTATGGGTACCGTTGACGAGCTTAAGAGCCTCAAACAGCCGCTGCTTCTGGCTTCGACAACGCAGGCGGCCCGCCGCGACGGCAACGTGATCGTCCACGTCGCCAACGGCACCAGCCATATTGGCCCGGCGAAAGCCTATCCTGAGGATTATAGCTATCTCGCCGATGTACTGCAGAGCGTGCTGCCCGACGTCGCCTGGCATAACAATATCTACCCCGCGACCTGGAGCAAGCTGGCGGTAAACTGTGTGATTAACCCGCTGACGGCGTTAAAAAACTGTCAGAACGGCGATTTACGCGAATACCCGCAGGAGGTCGCCGCGATTTGTTATGAAGTTGCGGCGGTGATGGATCGCGAGGGGATGCATACCTCGCCGGAAAACCTGTTATTCTATGTACATCAGGTTATTGAAAGTACGGCAGAAAATACCTCCTCCATGCTGCAGGATATTCTCGCCCAGCGCCATACGGAAATCGACTATATCACCGGTTATCTGTTAAAACGCGCCCGAGCCCACGGTATCGCCGTACCTGAGAATACCCGCCTGTTTGAACTGGTAAAGCGTAAGGAGAATGAATATGAGCGCGTCGGCACTGATTTGCCTCGCCCCTGGTAGCGAAGAGACCGAAGCGGTCACCACCATGGATTTACTCGTTCGCGGAGGCGTAAAGGTCACGACCGCCAGCGTTGCCAGCGATGGCAGCCTGACCATTGTCTGCTCGCGCGGCGTTAAGCTGCTGGCCGATGCGCCGCTGGTCGAAGTGGCCGATGGCGATTTCGATATCCTTGTTCTACCCGGCGGCATTAAGGGTGCGGAGTGCTTTCGCGACAGCCCGCTGCTGGTTGAAACAGTACGTCAATTCCATCTTTCCGGGCGCATCGTTGCGGCGATTTGCGCCGCGGCGCCGACCGTGCTGGTGCCGCACAACCTTTTCCCCATCGGCAATATGACCGGCTTTCCGGCGCTGAAAGAACGCATTCCCGCCGAGCAGTGGCAGGATAAGCGCGTCGTCTGGGACGCTCGCGTTAAGTTGCTCACCAGCCAGGGGCCGGGAACCTCAATTGATTTCGCCTTGAAGATGATCGACCTGCTGGTTGGACGCGAAAAAGCGCACGAAGTCGCTTCACAGCTGGTGATGGCGGCAGGAATTTATAACTACTACGAATAAATGCAAAACGGCAACCCAGGGTTGCCGTTTTCATGATTGCGCCTTGCTCCTGAAGAACTAGGGGCGATATACCTTCACGTTTTCAAAGCCCTGCTCGCGCAGATACAGCGCCTGCAGGCGGCTCATCACCCCACGCTCGCACCACAGCAGCCAGGTTTTACACTGGTCGAGATCGCCAAATTTGGTGCTCAGCTTATAGAACGGCAGAGAAACCACGTCCACGCCTTCCACCTTCAGCGGCTTATCGTCCTGCTCGTCGATAGAGCGGATATCGAGGATCGCGTCGTCAGGGCCAAAACCGCTGACGGTTTCCACTTCCACTACGTCCTGCTCGGTCTGCTGAGCGATATCGCGGATATCAATGTTGCTCGCTTCCGCCACCACTTTCTCAAGGATGCTGAAATCGAAGTGCTCTTCTTCCGCCTCGATCTTCGCCTTCACCGCTTTCACGGTGGGGCTCTTCGAGATAACGCCGCAGTATTCCGGCATGGTGCGGGCAAAATCTTCGGTGCCGATTTCACGCGCGAGGTCAATAATGTGCTCTTTATCGTGCGAAATCAGCGGACGCAGAATCAGCGTGTCCGAGACGTTGTCGATCAGGCGCAGGTTGGTCAGCGTCTGGCTGGAAACCTGGCCTAACGCCTCGCCGGTGACCAGCGCCTGGACGCCGTAGCGCTCGGCGACTTTTGACGCCGCGCGCACCATCATCCGCTTGAGCACCACGCCCATCTGACCGTCGTCGACTTTCTCCAGGATCTCACCCACCACCGGCTCGAAGTTAATCGCCACGAAGCGCACGCGGTGTGAGCTGCCGAAGCGGTTCCACAGATAGTGCGCGACCTGACGCACGCCGATTTCATGGGCCGCGCCGCCGAGGTTAAAGAAGCAGTAATGCACGCGGCAGCCGCGGCGCATCAGCATATAGCTGGAAACGCCGGAGTCGAAACCGCCGGAAATGAGCGACAGCACGTCTTCCTGGGTGCCGATCGGGAAACCGCCGATACCTTCGTAGCGCCCTTTAACCAGCAGCAGGCGATCGTTTTCGATCTCGAGGTTAACCGTCACATCGGGGTCGGTCAGCTTCACCCGCGCCGTTTCAATATGCTGGTTCAAACCGCCGCCGACGTAGCGCTCCACTTCGATTGAGGTAAACTCATGCTTACCGCGACGCTTAACGCGCACGCAGAACGTTTTACCTTCCAGCGCGTCACGCCACAGCGGCAGCGTCTGCTCGAAAATATCGTGCAGAGAGGTATAAGGAACGTCTTCGACTTCCAGAATATGGTGGATACCGGGGATACGGGTCAGGGCATCGCGAATAGCCGGACGCTGGTTTTCATCCTTCGCCCGGACCTCGATATGATCCCAGTGACGAACGACGGCAAGCGTCTCATCATAGTTTTTGAGAACGTTACGAATGTTCCCGGTTAAAATTTTAATGAAGCGCAATCGCACAGATTGGCTTTTGATGGTGATTTCCGGGAACAATTTAATGATAAACTTCATGGCGACACTATTCGTTGGCAAGCCCGACGGGGCTTTAAGCATAAAAAGTTGTACAGGCGCGACTGGCGTCTGCATCCAGGGCGCGGAGTATACCACTATTGGACGCTTTTCACCTGGCATTGCGCGTTATTTGATTAACCGCGCGACTTCGTTACCATATTGATAGCCATCGAGACATTACAAGAGTCTATATTCACTATGCCAAAGAAAAATGAGGCCCCGGCCAGCTTTGAAACCGCCCTGGGCGAGCTGGAGCAAATTGTTAATCGTCTGGAAAGCGGCTCGCTGCCGTTAGAAGAAGCGCTCGGCGAATTCGAGCGCGGGATCCAGCTGGCGCGCCAGGGGCAGGCAAAGCTGCAGCAGGCCGAACAGCGCGTACAAATTCTGCTGGCGGATAGCGAAGACGCGCCGCTTACCCCTTTTACGCCGGACGCTGAATAAATGGACTTCCCGCAACAGCTACAGGCGTGCGTCGAGCAGGCTAACGAAGCGCTGCGCCGTTTTATCGCTCCGCAGCCCTTTCAGAACACTCCGCTGGTCGAAGCCATGCAGTATGGCGCACTATTAGGCGGCAAACGCCTGCGCCCGTTCCTGGTTTACGCGACCGGCGATATGTTTGGCGTTAGCCGCGCTACGCTGGATGCCCCTGCCGCCGCCGTCGAATGCATCCATGCCTATTCGCTGATGCACGATGATCTCCCGGCGATGGACGATGACGATTTACGCCGCGGCCAGCCGACCTGCCATATAAAATTCGGCGAAGCGAACGCAATTCTTGCCGGAGACGCCCTACAAACGCTGGCGTTTTCTATACTGAGTGATGCGCCGATGCCGGAAGTGCCGGATCGCGATCGCCTGGCGATGATTTCTGAGCTGGCCCAGGCCAGCGGCATCGCCGGTATGTGCGGCGGTCAGGCGCTGGATCTGGAAGCGGAAGGCCATCAGGTTGATCTGACGTCGCTGGAGCGAATTCACCGCCATAAGACCGGCGCGTTGATTCGCGCCGCGGTACGAATGGGCGCGCTGAGCGCAGGTGAAGCCGGACGCAGGGCGCTACCCGCTCTCGATCGCTACGCCGAGAACATCGGTCTCGCCTTCCAGGTCCAGGATGACATTCTCGACGTGGTAGGGGATACTGCCACACTTGGCAAACGTCAGGGAGCCGACCAGCAGCTGGGCAAAAGTACCTACCCCGCCCTTTTGGGACTCGAGCAAGCCCGGAAAAAGGCCTTTGACCTGATTACCGACGCCCGCCGGTCGCTAACTGAGCTGGCCGCGCAATCTCTGGATACCACGGCACTGGAAGCGCTCGCGAATTACATAATTCAGCGTGATAAATAAACAATAAATGAGTCTCTGATGAGTTTTGATATTGCCAAATACCCGACCCTGGCGCTGGTGGATTCCACCCAGGAGTTGCGTTTGTTGCCGAAAGATAGCCTGCCGAAACTGTGCGACGAACTGCGGCGTTATCTGCTGGACAGCGTCAGCCGCTCCAGCGGACACTTTGCCTCCGGGCTCGGTACGGTAGAACTAACCGTGGCGCTGCACTACGTCTACAACACGCCTTTCGATCGCCTAATCTGGGACGTCGGCCACCAGGCTTACCCGCATAAAATTCTGACCGGACGCCGCGATCGGATTGGCACCATCCGCCAGAAAGGCGGGCTGCACCCCTTCCCGTGGCGCGGAGAAAGCGAGTATGACGTCCTGAGCGTCGGCCACTCGTCGACCTCCATCTCTGCCGGAATCGGCATAGCTATCGCCGCAGCCAAAGAGGATAAGCAGCGCCGCGCGGTTTGCGTAATCGGCGACGGGGCGATAACCGCCGGGATGGCGTTTGAAGCGATGAACCACGCTGGCGATATCAAACCCGATCTGCTGGTGGTGCTCAACGACAACGAAATGTCGATCTCCGAGAACGTCGGTGCGCTAAACAATCATCTGGCGCAGCTGCTCTCCGGCAAACTCTACTCCACGCTGCGCGAAGGCGGCAAAAAGGTCTTCTCTGGCGTGCCGCCGATTAAAGAGCTGCTCAAACGCACCGAGGAACATATCAAAGGGATGGTGGTTCCGGGGACCCTGTTTGAAGAGCTGGGCTTTAACTACATTGGGCCGGTGGACGGTCATGATGTTATCGGTCTGGTAAATACGCTGAAGAATATGCGTGACCTGAAAGGGCCGCAGTTCCTGCATATTATGACCAAAAAAGGCCGCGGCTATGAGCCCGCCGAAAAAGACCCGATCACCTTCCACGCGGTGCCAAAATTCGATCACACCAGCGGCGTGCTGCCGAAAAGCAGCGGCGGCCTGCCCTCTTACTCGAAAATCTTTGGCGACTGGCTGTGCGAAACCGCCGCGAAAGATGACAAACTGATGGCCGTCACGCCAGCGATGCGCGAAGGTTCCGGGATGGTCGAGTTCTCGAAAAAATACCCCGACCAGTACTTCGACGTGGCCATTGCCGAGCAGCACGCGGTGACCTTTGCCGCCGGCCTGGCGATCGGCGGCTATAAGCCGGTGGTGGCGATCTACTCCACCTTCCTGCAGCGCGCCTACGATCAGGTGATTCACGATGTCGCCATCCAGAAGCTGCCGGTGCTGTTCGCTATCGACCGTGCGGGTATCGTCGGCGCCGATGGGCAAACCCATCAGGGCGCGTTTGATATCTCCTTCCTGCGCTGCATTCCTGACATGGTCATCATGACCCCCAGCGATGAGAACGAGTGCCGCCAGATGCTGTATACCGGTTATCACTACAACGACGGCCCGAGCGCGGTGCGCTATCCGCGCGGCTCCGGTACCGGCGCGGCGTTTGAACCGCTGGCCTCGCTGCCTATCGGTAAAGGCGTGGTGAAACGCGAAGGTGAAAAAATCGCGATTCTGAACTTCGGCACGCTGCTGCCGCAGGCGGCAAAAGTCGCGGAAAAGCTTAACGCCACCCTGGTGGATATGCGCTTTGCCAAACCGCTGGATGAAGCGCTGGTGCTACAGCTGGCTGCAGAACACGAAGTGCTGGTCACCCTGGAAGAGAATGCCATTATGGGCGGTGCGGGCAGCGGCGTGAATGAGCTGCTGATGTCCCGCCGCCGCGCGGTTCCTGTGCTCAATCTCGGCCTGCCTGATTTCTTTATCCCGCAGGGAACCCAGGAAGAAGCGCACGCCGACCTCGGCCTGGACGCAGCCGGAATAGAAGCCAAAATCCACGCCTGGCTGGCATAATTGCCGCCACCGCTCCTGCTATGCTTAAAGGATACCCTTTACCCGTAGCAGGAGCGCACTATGCACTATATCCCTCTTGGCGATACCGATCTCCGCGTTTCCCGACTCTGCCTCGGCTGTATGACCTTTGGCGAACCGGATCGCGGTAACCATGCATGGACCTTACCGGAAGAGAGCAGCCTCCCGCTGATAAAATACGCCCTTGAGGGCGGCATTAACTTCTTCGACACCTCGAATAACTACTCTGACGGCAGCAGCGAAGAGATCCTCGGGCGCGCGCTGCGTGAGTATGCTCGTCGCGATTCCGTGATCGTCGCCACCAAGGTTTACCATCAGGTGGGCGATCTGCCGCAGGGACTGTCGCGCGCGCAGATCCTGAGATCCATTGACGACAGCCTGCGCCGCCTCGGCATGGAGTATGTCGATCTGCTGCAAATCCATCGCTGGGATTACACCACGCCCATTGAAGAAACTCTCGAAGCGCTCAACGACGTCGTCAAGGTGGGTAAAGCCCGCTATATCGGCGCATCGTCAATGCATGCCCGCCAGTTTGCCCAGGCGTTAGCGCTACAGCGGCAGAATAACTGGGCCCGCTTCGTCACCATGCAGGATCACTACAATCTGATTTATCGTGAAGAAGAAAACGAAATGCTGCCGCTGTGCAGCCGTGAAGGCGTCGCGGTGATGCCGTGGAGTCCGCTGGCGCGCGGTCGCCTGACCCGTCCGTGGGGGGAAACCACCGCCCGTCTGGTATCCGATGAAGTCGGTAAGGCGCTCTACAATGCCACTGATGAGAATGATGAACTGATTGCGACAAACCTGGCCGAAGTCGCGGAAGAGCTTGACGCCAACCGCGCGCAGGTGGCGCTGGCCTGGCTATTGAGCAAGCCGGGCGTGGCCGCGCCGATTATCGGCGCCTCAAGGCAGGAGCAGCTGGATGAGCTGCTGCATGCGGTCGATTTAACGCTGACGCCGGATCAAATTGAAAAGCTGGAGACGCCGTATAAACCGCACCCGATTGTGGGGTTCAAGTAACGCGCGGTTCCCTGCCGATTCCCGGCTCGCGCTGCGCTTAGCCGGGCTACAGGTTCTGCTTCCGGGGGCGACGCAAAGCGCTGCCCGGGCGACTGACTCACCAACGCCTGCGGGCCGGTAGCCCGGACAGGTGCGCAGCACCGCCTCCGGGAAAAGCCTGCCTGCTCCATTTCCCAGAGGCGCCAGGCCAGCCGGGCCAGACTGGTTTAAAAAAGACCAATCGGCCAGTGGTGGCCAATCACGTACAGCACCCCGGCGGAAATCACCCCGGCGACAATATCGTCCACCATGATCCCCATCCCGCCGTGGATATTGCGGTCGAACCAGCGGATGGGCCACGGCTTCCACATATCAAAGAGGCGGAAAATCACAAATCCGGCGGCGACCCACTGCCAGTCCATCGTCGGTAGAGCCATCAGGGTGATCCACATCCCGACAAACTCATCCCAGACAATGCTGCCATGATCGTGGGTACCCATATCTTTCGCCGTACGGTGGCAAATATAGACGCCAATGCAGATGCTCATCATCACCGCCAGCGAATAGAGCTGCCAGGGGAGTAAGGTCAGCAAATACCAGAAGGGGATCGACGCCAGCGATCCCATAGTGCCGGGAACCACGGGGCTAAGGCCGCTGCCAAATCCCGTTGCCAGCAGATGCCAGGGGTTGCTCATCTTCAGGCGGCTTTTCGCCACATCTCTACTACGCGCCAAAATGATCGTATCCCTTAAAATCGAACGTGACGGGCTTACCTTCGCGCGTGAACTGCAGACCTTCCGATTCCGGCAGGATCTGCCCAATGCAGGTAAAACGCGCGCCGAGGTTGGCAAGGGCCACGTCCAGCGCCCCGCGATTGAGTTCAGGTACGGTAAAGCACAGCTCGTAATCTTCACCGCCGGAGAGCGCCCAGCGCAGCGCCTGCTCAGGCTCAACCTGGCGCAGCATCGCATCCGAGAACGGCATCGCATCAAGATCGACGCGCGCGCCGCAGCCGCTGGCCTTGAGAATATGCCCCAGGTCAGAAATCAGGCCGTCGGAGAGATCGATGGCGGCGTTCGCCAAATCGCGCAGCGCCTGCCCCTGCAGAACCCGCGGCAGCGGACGCAGATGGCGCGCCAGGAGATAATCCGCGTCGGCGTCATCTTCAACCTGCAGCCGATCCTGCAAAATCGCCAGACCCGCGGCGCTGTCTCCCGGCGTGCCGGTGACGTAAATCCAGTCGCCATGCTTTGCCCCGGAGCGCTTCAAAGCGCGTCCCGTCGGCACATAGCCGTGAATACCCAGCGTCATCGACAGCGGTCCGCGCGTGGTATCGCCGCCAATGAGCTGCATATCGTAATAATTAAGCTGCACGAACAGGCTGTCGCTAAAGGCCTCAAGCCAGGCTTCGTCCGCTTCCGGCAGGGTCAGGGCCAGGGTTAGCCACGCCGGTTCAGCGCCCATTGCCGCCAGGTCGCTCAGGTTGACCGCCAGCGCTTTATAGGCGAGGTCGGCAGGGTCGATATCGGGTAAAAAATGGTTTCCCGCCACCAGGGTGTCGGTGCTGATTGCCAGCGTTTTTTTCTCGGGGATGTTCAGGAGCGCGCAGTCGTCGCCAATGCCGGTTTCAACATCAAGACGTGCGCTTTTTACGCGATCAAAATAACGGGCAATCAGGGAAAATTCGCCGCATGCCATACGTTATGCCTCAGAAAAAGAAAAGAATAAGGCCGGTTTGCAGAAGTGAGACTCTGCAAAAACCGGCCCTGGAATTTACTTTTTGTTGGGACGAATTACCGGGGCAGCTTTGTCCAGCACGCCGTTGACAAACTTATGGCTATCTTCAGCGCCAAAGGTTTTCGCCAGTTCGATGGCTTCGTTAATCGCAACTTTGTACGGTACATCGCTACGCTTTGACAGCTCAAACAGTGCGATACGCAGCACCGCTTTTTCCACCTGACCCAGCTCGTCCAGCAGACGAGAAAGATACGGCTTCATCAGGCCGTCGAGATACGCGCTGTTAGTCGCCACTCCGGACAGCAGTTCGCGGAAATACAGAACGTCTACATCTTTCACATCCTGTTCCGCCAGGAACTGGTATTCGACATCAGCGATGTCGTTTTTGGACAACTGCCAGGAGTAAAGCGCCTGGACAGCACACTCACGGGCGCGGCGACGAGCAGCAGGTTTCACGGAATTCCCCTTACAAAAATCAGGCCTTGATGGCTTTCAATACGTTAATCATTTCCAGCGCGGTCAACGCGGCTTCAGCGCCTTTGTTACCGGCTTTGGTGCCAGCGCGTTCGATGGCTTGTTCAATACTTTCTGTGGTCAGAACACCGAAGGCTACCGGGATTCCGCTGTCCTGAGCGACGTGCGCCAGGCCATTGCTTGCACCGCCAGCCACATATTCAAAGTGCGCGGTGCCGCCACGGATAACGGTACCCAGCGCGATCACTGCGTCATACTTACCGGTTTTCGCCAGTGCGTCAGCCGCCAGCGGCAGCTCATACGCGCCTGGAACCCAAACCACGGTAATGTTTTCATCTTTGACCTGGCCAATACGCTTCAGGGCGTCAATCGCGCCATCCAGCAGGCTGTCGTTGATAAAGTTGTTGAAACGCGCGATGGTGATGGCGACGCGAGCGTCCGGGGTAGCAACGTTAGCTTCAATAATGTTCATACTCTTCCTTCGGGTTCAGTTCATTTGGCCCCGCAAGGGGGGCGGATTCTATCATAATAATCGGCGCACTGCTTTCCCTTTTGTCCGGGGAAATCAAGCGTTCACTAAATGCAGGCAAATATCCGGGCCTACATGACGTATCTCATTGAATTTGAAATGGGGTGCTTGCTCAAGTTTCTCAAGCCCCGGCAGTACACATAATCCGCGCGCATCGCTGCCTAACAGTTTAGGCGCAATATAGACGATAAGCTCGTCCACCAGCCCGGCCTCCAGCAGCGCGCCGGCAAGGGTGGGGCCTGCTTCCACCCAGATCGAGTTAATTTGCTGTTTGCCCAGCAGCATCATCAGGACCACCAGATCCAGGCGACCGTTATGCTCCGGCACCAGCAGCGTGCGTACGTTCTCCGGCCACTGGCGTTCATCTGCACGGGTACGGGCAAACAGCGTTTCACCCACCTGCTCCACGATACGATGCTGCGGCGTGACGCGATTCTGACTATCGATAACGATGCGCAAAGGCTGGCGCAGGTTTTCCTGCGGGTACAGCGCCTGAGTGTCGGCGTTGAGCTCGTCCCAGCGTACGGTTAGCGCCGGGTCATCCGCCAGCACCGTCGCGCTGCTGGTCAGGATGGCGTGGCTTTGCGCGCGCAGGCGCTGCACATCGCGCCGCGCCTGCGGTGAGGTGATCCACTGGCTCTCTCCGCTGGCCATCGCCGTGCGCCCATCCAGCGATGCGCCCATTTTTAACTGAATCCAGGGAAAACCGGTGCGCATCCGCTTAAGAAAACCTTTATTCAGCGCCTCGGCTTCGTTCATCATCAGCCCGTGACTGACGTCGACCCCTTCCTGCTGCAAACGGTACAAACCGCGACCCGCGACCTGCGGGTTCGGATCCTGCATCGCCGCAACCACGCGGGTCACCCCTGCGGCAATCAGCGCCTCGCAGCACGGCGGCGTTCGCCCGTGATGGCTACAGGGCTCCAGCGTGACGTACGCCGTCGCGCCTTTCGCTTTTTCGCCCGCCATGCGCAGCGCGTGCACTTCCGCGTGCGGTTCACCGGCGCGATAGTGAAAACCTTCGCCGACGATCTGGCCATCTTTAACGATCACGCAGCCGACATTCGGGTTTGGGTGCGTGGTGAAGCGTCCGCGCGCGGCCAGCTTCAGCGCTCGCGCCATGTATATTTCATCCTGCATGGGCTCAGTCCTGTAAGCGGGCGATCTCTTCGCCAAACTCTTTGATATCTTCGAAGCTGCGATAGACGGAAGCAAAGCGGATGTAGGCGACTTTATCGAGCTTCTTCAGCTGCTCCATCACCAGGTTGCCGATCATTTTGCTCGGCACTTCCCGCTCGCCGGTCCCGCGCAGGTGGGTTTTTATATGGTTAACCGCCATTTCGACATCGTCTGAGCTGACCGGGCGCTTCTCCAGCGCTTTCAGCATACCGCTGCGCAGTTTGTCCTCATTAAAAGGCTCGCGCACGTCGTTGCTTTTTACGACTCGCGGCATCACCAGTTCCGCCACTTCAAACGTCGTAAAACGTTCATTACAGACCAGACACTGACGACGACGACGCACAGAAGAGCCCTCGCCCACCAGACGAGAGTCGATAACTTTGGTATCTACGGCGAAACAGAAAGGGCAATGCATGGCGCGTCCTGACATGTAGTTAAACTAACGGGTAGTTTACCGCGAAGTGACCCGACAACAAAGAAAGAGCTTTTGAGACAAAGGATCTATAGTGCGATTATCCGATCGGTCTACCATTAAGCATCCTCTGTTAACGGAATCCCAACTATGACAAGACGTTATTTAAAGCTGGCCATCGTGGGTAGCATTTTCACCCTCAGCGCCTGCGCGCAGCAAAGCGAAATCCGCCAGATGAACCAGAGCGTGAGCACGCTGAGCAAAGAGATGACCCAGCTCAACCAGCAAACGGTCAAAATTACCCAACAAAACGTGCTGAATGCGAAATCGAGCAGCGGCGTATACCTGCTGCCGGAGGCGAAAACGCCGGCCCGTCTCAAAAGTCAGATTGGTACGCTGCGCATGTCGCTGCTCAATATCGCGCCGGATGGCGACGGTACGCGCCTGACCCTGCGTATCCAGGGTGAATCAAACGATCCGCTGCCGGCCTTTAGCGCGACGGTCGCCTCCGGGCAGATCAGCGGCACCACCGATAGCTATCAGGAAGTTAACGTACAAAATCAGCTGATTAGCGCGCCGGCAAGCGTTCTGGCGCCGAGCGACGTCGATATTCCGCTACGCCTGAATGGCGTAACGCCCGAGCAGGTTGGCTTTGTCCGCATCCACGATATCCAGCCCGCAAACACGCCGTAACGCCCTCAGCCGGATGCCCTGAACATCCGGCTCCCCTCCCCTCATGCTAATCCACTTACAGATTTTCCATTCAGTTCACTAAAAATTGCCAGAATTTATGAATTTCGGTGGCATTCCCGCAAGAAATGCATAAAATCGTGAACGCAATCGATTACGCATATGTTCGTTATGTGAAACAACACATATTTTTGTGAGCAATGATTCCTATAATAGACGCCACAGAAATACGAAATATTTAGAAACGCTTCGGCGCTTCTTTTAACGCCTTCAGGCTTAATTTAAACAGTGGCATCATTATGAAAAAAACATTACTGGCAGCCGGCGCAGCTCTGGCGCTCTCCGCATCTTTCTCTGCCAGCGCGGCAGAAAACGACAAACCGCAATACCTGTCTGATTGGTGGCACCAGAGTGTAAACGTGGTGGGTAGCTACCACACTCGTTTTGGGCCGCAGATCCGTAACGATACTTATCTGGAATATGAAGCGTTCGCCAAGAAAGAGTGGTTTGATTTCTATGGCTATATGGATGCGCCGGTATTCTTCGGTGGTAACACCAACGCGAAAGGTATCTGGAACCACGGTTCTCCGCTGTTTATGGAAATTGAGCCGCGCTTCTCCATCGACAAACTGACCGGTACCGACCTCAGCTTCGGCCCGTTCAAAGAGTGGTATTTCGCTAACAACTATATCTACGACATGGGCCGCAACAAGTCCGGTCGTCAGAGCACCTGGTATATGGGTCTGGGTACCGATATCGATACCGGCCTGCCGATGAGCCTCTCGCTCAACGTCTATGCGAAATATCAGTGGCAAAACTATGGCGCATCAAACGAGAACGAGTGGGACGGCTACCGCTTCAAAGTGAAATACTTCGTGCCGCTGACCGACCTGTGGGGCGGTTCACTGAGCTATATCGGCTTCACCAACTTTGACTGGGGCTCCGATCTGGGCGATGACAACGCTTATGATTTGAACGGTAAGCATTCACGCACCAGCAACTCCATCGCGTCCAGCCATATCCTGGCGCTGAACTACGATCACTGGCACTACTCCGTCGTGGCGCGTTACTTCCACAACGGCGGCCAGTGGGCGGATGACGCGAAGCTGAACTTCGGCGACGGCGACTTTAACGTCCGCTCTACCGGCTGGGGTGGTTACTTCGTGGTCGGCTACAACTTCTAATCGGCTCGATGATCCCCGGCAACTACGCCGGGGATCATAAAAGCTAACGCTCTTCGCATCTCACCTTACGCAAGAAATCACTCAATGAGCGATCGGCTCGTTCGCTGAAATGACGCCCGGTGGCGGAAATCTCCAGACAGCGGTCGAGGCGAAAACAGCGATAATCTTCCCGCAGTTCGCACCATGTCACCAGCAGCCAGCGCTCGCCCCAGAAAAAAAGCCCCAGCGGCAGTACGTCACGCTGCGACACGTTTCCCGCTTCATCGCGATAGCGCAGCCCCAGCGCCTGCTGGGCGGAGACTGCCCGATGCACTATATCAAACTGATCTTTACTATAGCCCTGCGCACCAAAGTCCGGTGCGAACACGCGCGACTGCTCCGCCTTACGCCGGCTCTCGGCAGGCAAAATGGCCAGCACTTTTTCCTGCGCCGACTCCAGCGCCTGGGACAGCGAGGCGCCGCCCCAGGTTTGCAGCAGCCGTATAGCGGCCATCAGCGCTTCCGATTCCTGAGTTGTCAGCATCAGCGGCGGTAGGTCATAGCCCGCCAGCAGCCGGTAGCCGCTCCCGGCTTCCCCCTCAACCGGGACGCCGGAGAGCGAGAGGTCGCGAATATCACGGTAGATGGTGCGCTCTGACACGCCGAGCCGCTCGGCCAGCAGCCCGGCGGTGGTTAATCTCCTCCCGCGCAGGATCTGGACGATTTGAAAAAGACGGTCGGCGCGTCGGCTCATTTCTGTTTTCTCATTTACGCGGGTTGGTGAAGGCCAATCCGATTACCCTCACTGTCGATAAACAGGGCAATCGTGCCGATATCGTCCGCCAGCTCAAGGGGGCCAAACGCACAGCTTCCGCCCGCCGAGTTGACGCGATCGAGCGTGGCCGCCAGATTGTCAGTATGCAGATAGATAATACATCCCTGATCGGAGGGCTTAACGCCATCGAACTTTGCCAGCGCGCCGCCGGGAGCCGAATCCTCATGCGGGAAAACGGCCATCTCGATGCAATCCATTTTTTCCCGACGCAGCGTCACCTGCATCACCGGCTCGTAAAACGCCACGGCACGATCCATCTCCGCAACCGGGATCTCAAACCAGTTAATTACGTTGTTCATACATCCTCCTGTCCATTGTTTGGGTTCAGGAGGAGTGTAAGACAGACCTACTGACAGCATTGTGTCAGTATGGTGCGCACACCAGCGCGCGCTCGGGACTCAGCAGCCACGGACGCAGGTATCCCACGGTACTGGAAAATGGCAGCACCTCTTCAGGAAGCACAATGCCAAGCTGCTCGCCGATATACAAGCGCCGGGCGACGATACGCTGCCAGAGTTCGGGATAGCGCTGCGCCAGCTCCCGACGCAACGCGCTATCGGCAAGCGCCACGGTATCTTCAATGCTTGCGCCGCCGTAGCCCGGGCGGGAAGGAATGATGTCGATTTGCAGTATCATCCCGCTTTGCAGGCAGGCGGTTGAATGGGGGCCAATGGGCGAACAGAGCCACTCCTCATCCGCGACCAGATGCCCCGGATTCAGGTGCCAGTGATATTCCGCCTTCGGCAACGCTTGCTCTATCAGCGCATACATATCGCCGCCGCGCATGCCGATGCGCAGATTTTCCAGCCAGTTCACCACCGCGTTGAAATAGGGCTTCGCCACGACCTCGAGGTAATCAGCCACCTCGGGCGCCAGTTCGCTCTCATCGGCCACCACGTAGGCGGCGCGGCTGCTCAGGCCGCCTTTGAAGCCGGTGGTCAGCGAGAATTTATCTCCGCGCTGAATCACCTTATCGCCCGGATAGAGATTCGCCCAGGCGAAGCGCTCGCCGGTAGCGGCAATCATCACCACGCTATTAGGCTGCCCTTCCGCCGCCAGCAGCGCGCCGATTTGCTTTTCCGTTTTACCCGGCGCAACGGCGTTAAGCGCGGTGAGAATCGCGGTGGAAGCCAGATTTGCGCCGTACTCATAGTGCGCCAGCTCGTTGGCATTATTGGTGACTCGCGCTCCGCTTGCCGGGTCGATAAAAATGCCGGTGGCGTTAGTTAATCTTGCCTGCGGGCCGGCGGCCTGGCGAATAGCATCCACGATAAAAGCAGGCAGATCGAACATCTGCGCGCGGTCATCCGCCGCGCCGGTAAAGAGCTTCCAGCCCGCCAGGCCAATTCGTTTTTCCGCCGCAACGCCTGCCTCCTGAAGCCGCTGAGCCAGCGTTTTACCGGTTTCCATCGGCTGATTGGGCAGCGAAAACCACGGGGCGTGAATCACACGGTTTTCCAGCCGGGCATGGCCTGCCAGCTTGAGATTCTCGTTACCCAGCACCAGCACCGCCTCGCCGTCCCGATGCAGCACCAGCAGCGCCTCTTCGAAACGGGGAATAAAGCCGGTGAGATACTCAAAGTTGCCGCCGTGCTCTTTGTCGGCATAGACAATAAGCGTGTCTACGCCGGACTGACGCATATTTGCCAGCACCCTGGACTTGCGCAGCCGCAGCGTGTCGTCGTTAAGCGTAACGGAAGGCACATCGTGCCAGAGCGGGGGGTGAGGAACGGTGGAAAGCGTTACGACAGCCATCGGCATTTCTCCATGTCATTGCGTGCTGATACGGGAGAGTAACCAAAATCCGGGCGGCTGTAATAAAAAAATCCCGGCCTTGCGACCGGGATTCGTTTTATCGCTACGCGATTGCCTTACGGCAGAATTGACGGCTGATCCGCCCCTTCTTTCTCGACTTTCTGCTGCAGCATGTGCTCGCGCTTCATGCCCAGCTTCAGCGCCAGCGCGGACGCGACGTAGATAGAAGAAGCCGTACCGATGGAGACACCGATCAGCATGGTCAGCGAGAAGCCTTCCAGAATCGGACCGCCGAAGAGGTACAGCATCAGGATAACCATCAAGGTCGTTCCGGAGGTGATCAAGGTACGGTGCAGCGTTTGCGTCAACGACACGTTAAAGATTTCGTACGGCGTACCGCGGCGAATCTTGCGGAAGTTTTCACGAATACGGTCGGATACCACGATACTGTCGTTCAGCGAGTAGCCGATAACCGACATCAACGAGGCCACAATGGTCAGGTCGATCTCGATATGCAGTAGCGACAGCACGCCCATGGTGATCACCACGTCGTGCGCCAGCGCGATAACCACCCCTGCCGCCAGACGCCACTCAAAGCGGAAGCCGACGTAGATCAGGATACACACCAGCGCGGCTATCAGCGCCAGCGCGCCGGTCTGCGCAAGGTCCGCGCCAACGCTCGGCCCCACAAACTCAATACGTTTGACCGTCGCGTTCTGGCTGGTCGAGTCGTTAATCACGCTAACGACCTTGCTGCCCAGCTCCTGGCTGCCGTTGGCGTCATGCACCGGCGGCATACGCACCATGATGTCGCGGCTGCTGCCGAAGTTTTGCAACTGCGGCTCTTCAAAGCCCGCCTTCTGCAGCGACTGACGCACCTGGTCCATATCGACAGGTTTTTCGAGGGTGATCTCAATCACCGTACCGCCGGTGAAATCCAGACCCCAGTTAAACCCGCGCACGCCAATAATAGCGATGGACAAAATCAGCAGAAAACCTGAAATGCCGAAAGCCCAGTAGTCCCAGCGCATAAAGTCCCAGACTTTACGGCCGTGGTTCAATTGTTCAACAGTATATTCCTGTGCCACAACGCACTCCTCAGATAGACAGCTTTTTAACGCGCTTGCCGCCGTACAGCAGGTTCACGATGGCACGGGTGCCGACGATAGCGGTAAACATTGAGGTCGCAATACCGATACCGGTGGTAATCGCAAACCCTTTAATGGCACCGGTACCGACCGCGTACAGGATAATGACTTTGATAAGCGTCGTAATGTTGGCATCAAAGATGGAGCTGAACGCGCCGCGATAACCTTCGTCAATCGCCTGCTGCACGGAGCGCCCGTTGCTCAGCTCTTCTTTAATACGTTCGTTAATCAGAACGTTCGCATCGACCGCCACCGCAAGGGTTAACACGATCCCCGCAATCCCCGGCATGGTCAGCGTCGCCCCCGGAATCAGGGACATAATGCCGACAATCAGCACCAGGTTAGCCACCAGCGCAGAGGTCGCAATCAGGCCGAACTTCTTGTAGAAGAAGATCATAAACAGGATGGAGACCACCAGACCGGCCAGACACGCTTCCAGGCCCTGCTTGATGTTCTGCATACCGAGGGTTGGACCGATGGTCCGTTCTTCAACAATCTGAATCGGCGCAATCAGCGCGCCTGCACGCAGCAGCAGGGAGAGCTGGCGCGCTTCGGTCGGGTTGCTGATGCCGGTAATACGGAAGCTGTTACCCAGACGAGACTGGATGTTGGCGATGTTAATCACCTCTTCCTCTTTCGCCAGAATCGCGCGCCCGCTGGCATCTTTCTTCCCGCTGTCTTTGTACTCCACAAACAGGGTCGCCATCGGTTTACCGATGTTGTCCTTGGTGAAGTTAGACATGATGTTGCCGCCAGCGCTATCCAGGGAGATGTTAACCTGCGCCTGGTTGTACTCATCCATGCTCGACGTCGAGTCGGTGATGTGGTCACCGGTGAGGATGACGCGCTTGTACAGCACAACCGGCTGGCCTTCGCGGGTATATTTCACTTCAGAGTCGCCCGGAACGCGACCGGAGGCCGCCGCGGCGCTATCAACGTTAGTGTTAACCAGACGGAATTCCAGGGTCGCGGTCGCGCCGAGGATCTCTTTCGCACGCGCGGTGTCCTGGATACCCGGCAGTTCAACCACAATACGGTCGGCGCCCTGACGCTGAACCAGAGGTTCGGCAACGCCCAGCTGGTTTACACGGTTACGCAGGATATTGATGTTCTGCTGAACGGCATATTCGCGGGCTTCTTTCAGACGGTCGTCGGTCATCACGGCTTTCAGGCCAGTGCTGCCCTGAGTGGAGATAACCAGATCGCGGTGACGAGGGCTAAGGTATGAGATAGCCTGGTCGCGCGCGGCGCTGTCGCGGAAAGCGATGCTCAGGCCATAGTTGTCTTCTTTACGCACGGTCGCGTAAGGAATGCCTTTATCACGCAGTTCGCTGCGCAGGCTGTCGATATTTTGTTCCTGCAGTTTGCCCAGCGCGGTGTCCATGTCGACTTCCATCAGGAAGTGCACGCCGCCGCGCAGATCAAGACCCAGCTTCATCGGCTCGGCATACAGGGCCGCCAGCCAGCGCGGGGTTGCCGGAGCAAGGTTAAGCGCCACGACGTATTTGTCACCCAGCACGCCCATCAGCGCTTCGCGCGCGCGCAGCTGGATATCAGTGGTGTCGAAGCGCGCAAGAATTGCGCCCTCTTCCAGTGCCACAGACTTCGCGGTAATTTTTTCTTCTTGTAGTGTTTTCTGGACCTGGATCAGCGTTTGCTCACTGGCGGCGACGCCGCGCGCGCCAGTGATTTGAACGGCCGGATCCTCACCATACAGGTTGGGAAGCGCATACACTAAGCCGACGACAATGACGACGACCAGCATGACGTACTTCCACAAAGGATAACGGTTTAACACGGCAGTTCCCTTAGGGAAAATGGGTAATTACAGCGCCTTCATGGTGCCTTTCGGCAGAACGGCAGCTACGAAGTCACGTTTGATAACCACTTCAGTGGTATCGTTCAGCGCGATAGCGATGTAGCCGCTTTCCGCGACTTTAGTGACGCGCCCAACCAGGCCACCGTTGGTCAGTACTTCATCGCCTTTGGCAATGGAGTTCATCAGGTTTTTATGTTCCTTGGTGCGTTTCTGCTGTGGGCGCAGGATCATGAAGTAAAAAATCAGACCAAACACCACCAGCATCAGGATCAGAGACATCGGGCTGCCCTGCGCCGCGCCACCGGTTGCTGCTACCGCATCAGAAATAAAAAAGCTCATTGAAATTCCCTCATTATTAAAATTAGTCAACGTTCAAAGGTGGAACGGTTCGACCCTGACGTTGGTAAAAATCGGTCACGAAGCTCTCTAATTTACCCTCTTCAATAGCCTTGCGTAAACCAGCCATTAAGCGCTGATAGTATCGCAGGTTATGAATGGTATTGAGTCGCGCGCCCAATATTTCGTTGCAACGGTCAAGATGATGCAAGTAAGCGCGTGAATAGTTGCGACAGGTGTAGCAATCACATTCTGCATCCAGCGGCGAAGTATCGCTCTTGTGCTTCGCGTTACGGATTTTCACCACGCCGTCGGTGACGAACAGGTGGCCGTTGCGCGCATTGCGCGTCGGCATGACGCAGTCGAACATATCGATCCCGCGACGCACCCCTTCAACCAGATCTTCCGGCTTACCGACGCCCATCAGGTATCGCGGCTTGTCGGCCGGGATCTGCGGGCAGACGTGCTCCAGAATACGGTGCATATCTTCCTTCGGCTCGCCGACAGCCAAACCGCCGACAGCGTAGCCATCAAAGCCAATCTCTACCAGACCTTTAACAGAGATATCACGTAAATCTTCGTAAACGCTGCCCTGAATGATGCCAAACAGCGCGTTTTTGTTGCCCAGACCGTCAAACCGATCGCGGCTGCGCTTCGCCCAGCGCAGGGACATTTCCATTGAGCGCTTAGCGTAATCCCAGTCCGCCGGATACGGCGTACATTCGTCGAAGATCATCACGATATCGGAACCGAGATCGTACTGAATCTCCATGGATTTTTCCGGATCGAGGAAAATCGGATCGCCGTTGATCGGGTTGCGAAAGTGCACGCCCTGCTCGGTGATTTTGCGAATATCGCCGAGGCTGAAGACCTGGAAGCCGCCGGAGTCGGTGAGGATCGGTCCTTTCCACTGCATAAAGTCGTGCAGATCGCCGTGCAGCTTCATGATCTCCTGACCAGGACGCAGCCACAGATGGAAGGTGTTGCCGAGGATGATTTGCGCGCCGGTCGCTTCAACTTCTTCCGGCGTCATCCCTTTCACGGTGCCATAGGTGCCAACCGGCATAAAAGCTGGCGTTTCAACGACGCCGCGCTCAAACACAAGACGGCCGCGGCGCGCGCGACCATCGGTGGTATCTAACTCAAATTTCATTATCACTCCCGCGTCAGAAAAACAGTCTGACGTTTAACGACTCGCTACGGAATGATTCCATAGCTAATAAATTCCTGAAGGCGTCAAAATAACCAGCGCGACAGCCTTCTTATGGGCGCTCAAAAATAGCCTGCGGATTGTACGTGATAAACATCGCGTCCCCGTAGCTAAAAAAGCGATATTTTTGTTCTACCGCAGCCTTATAGGCGTTCATGGTGTGCTGATAGCCGGCAAATGCGGAAACCAGCATAATCAGCGTGGATTCAGGCAGATGGAAGTTGGTCACCAGCGCATCAATGACTTTGTACTGATAGCCCGGGTAGATGAAAATCTGCGTATCGCCGAAGAAAGGCTCAATCAGGTCGTTTTTCGCCGCCTGCGCCGCGCTTTCCAGCGAACGCACCGAGGTCGTGCCCACCGCAATCACCCGGCTGCCGCGCGCTTTTGCCGCCAGCACCGCATCGACCACCTCCTGCGGCACTTCCGCATATTCAGAGTGCATAATATGCTCTTCAATGCTGTCTACGCGTACCGGCTGGAAGGTTCCTGCCCCCACGTGCAGCGTGACGAACGCCATCTCAACGCCCTTTTCGCGAAGCTTCGCCAGCATCGGCTGGTCAAAGTGCAGGCCGGCGGTTGGCGCCGCGACGGCGCCCGGTTTTTCGCTGTATACGGTCTGATACAGCTCGCGGTCGGCGTCTTCGTCAGGACGATCGATGTACGGCGGCAGCGGCATATGGCCGATAGCGTTGAGAATGTCCAGCACGCTGCGCGCGTCGTCGAACTCAACTTCAAACAGCGCGTCGTGGCGCGCTACCATGGACGCTTTAATGCTTTCATCGTCGCCGAGCAGCAGCGCCGCGCCCGGTTTCGGCGCTTTAGACGCGCGAATATGTGCCAGAATACGTTTATCATCGAGCATGCGCTCGACCAGCACCTCAATCTTGCCGCCGCTGGCTTTACGGCCAAACAGGCGGGCCGGGATCACGCGGGTATTATTAAAAACCAGCAGATCGCCAGGGTTGAGCTTGTCGAGTAAATCGGTGAAAGTACCGTGCGTCAGCGCGCCCGTCGGCCCGTCTAATGACAGCAAGCGGCAGCTGCTGCGCTCGGGCATGGGATAGTGGGCAATCAGGGATTCGGGTAATTCAAAGGAGAAATCGGCGACGCGCATGGCATATACTCATGACTTAAAAACAGGCGGCTTAGTCTAGTGCTCACACCTCTTCGCTGCAACAACTAGCCGTATCCGGATAACGAATCGCATGAATTTTCTCGCACACCTGCACCTCGCCCATCTCGCTGACAGCTCCCTTTCCGGTAATTTACTGGCCGATTTCGTTCGCGGCGACCCCGCCGGCGAGTGGCCCGCTGACGTCGTGGAGGGCATTTTTATGCACCGCCGGATCGATGTACTGACGGATAACCTGCCCGAAGTCACCGAAGCCAAAGGGTGGTTTCGTCCCGAAACGCGCCGGGTCGCGCCAATTACGCTGGATGTGATGTGGGACCATTTCTTATCACGCCACTGGACGCAGCTGTCGCCCGAGCTGCCGCTGCCGGAGTTTGTCCGCTACGCCCACGCCCAGGTCTCGTTTATTTTGCCCGATTCCCCGCCGCGTTTTGTCAATCTCAACGAATACCTGTGGTCAGAGCGCTGGCTTGAACGCTATCGGGATATGGCGTTTATTCAGCGGGTTCTGAACGGTATGGCCAGCCGCCGTCCGCGGCTGGACGCCCTGCGCGACTCCTGGCAGGATCTGGATACCCATTACGATCGTCTTGAGCAGCAGTTCTGGCGCTTCTACCCGCAGATGATGGCGCAGGCGAAAAAAGGTGAACTGTAAAAGATTGCGCTTTTTTGGCAAAAGACTATTCTGAATAGCCGTTTCAAATAACGATTGATAGGCAAAACCTATCTCATCGATTGTCAGCGTCACGTTGAGTTCGCCGACGCCTCTCCCTATACTTGCCCGCGTTGCGTTCCAATTAACCTTAGTATTAACAGGAGAATCATATGGTTCTGGTTACTCGTCAGGCTCCGGACTTCACCGCGGCAGCGGTTTTAGGTAACGGCGAAATCGTTGAGAAATTCAATTTCAAACAGCACACCAGCGGTAAAGCCACCGTTCTGTTCTTCTGGCCGATGGACTTCACCTTCGTTTGCCCGTCTGAACTGATCGCGTTCGATAAGCGCTACGAAGAATTCCAGAAACGCGGCGTAGAAGTGGTTGGCGTTTCTTTTGACTCCGAGTTCGTCCACAACGCTTGGCGTAACACCCCGGTAGACCAGGGCGGCATCGGCCCGGTTAAATACGCCATGGTTGCTGACATCAAACGCGAAATCCAGAAAGCGTACGGTATTGAGCACCCGGACGAAGGCGTTGCCCTGCGTGGTTCCTTCCTGATCGACGCCAACGGCGTTGTTCGTCACCAGGTGGTTAACGACCTGCCGCTGGGCCGTAACATCGACGAAATGCTGCGTATGGTTGACGCGCTGCAGTTCCACGAAGAGCACGGCGAAGTTTGCCCGGCGCAGTGGGAAAAAGGAAAAGAAGGTATGGCCGCTTCTCCGGAAGGCGTCGCTAAATACCTGACCGAGAACGTATCCAGCCTGTAATCGGCGTACGTTCGGCAAAAGGCTCGCAGATGCGAGCCTTTTTTGTTTTATACGGAGCCGCTTTTTTTCACTTCGCGCCAGATTCGCCACGCCATCAGCGCCAGCACCAGGACGCCCACTATTAGCGCTCCCCATACCAGCAGCGTTTTCCAGCCGCTTTGCTGCTCGGTAGCCGATGTCGCCGTCAACCGCGCTTCACCGCCGAGGGTGACGCTCTCCTGCGCGACGGCCAGCGGTAGATCGCTTACAGCCTGCGTTTTGCGCAGCGACGCCGGGATCAGCATGTCCATGGCGACATCTGCCTTTGGCGCCGCCCGGTTGCCCCAGGCCAGCATATAAGGCCCTTTTCCCTGGGTATTAAAAACCAGCTGGTATTTGTCTCGCGCACCGCTTATCGCGGGCAGCGACGTCGGTAATCTGGCGTTAATCGTTGTGATCCGCACCGCTTCAACCGGCTGGCCTGAAAGTTGAATATCCTGCGAACGCTTTCCGTCCAGTCGATACAGCACGGTTTTGGTCAGCGGCTGCCAGGCTTCTTTTTCGCCGCTGCGCCAGGAGAGCGCGACCGGCAGAACCCCTTCGCTGGCCATCGATATCCTGAGCGAAGTCAGCGGCTGAGGCCGGGCCCAGCGCCAAACGGCTTCCTCATCTGAAATCTTGTTCGCCTGCGCATCAAGCTCAATGCGCGTAGACTCGGGCTCTCTGCGTTCGGCCAGGGCCGTCACGCTCTTTAACACGACCGCCTTGCTTTGCGAATCGAGGATCACCAGCAGGTAACGATTCCCGTCCGCGGAGAGCGTCAGGTCAGCGCTAATGGTATCCATTTTCAAACGATCGCTATCGCGCGCCAGATCCATAAGGGGCGCATCCTCCTGGACAGGGCGCCAGTACTTCAAATCCCGACTGGAATAGACCGACGCTTTCCCCTGCCAGCTGCCCGCCAGCGCCGCCCAGTTCAGCCGCAGCTGAGCCAGCGCAAACGCGTCCGTTTTCTCCGTCGGCAGCGTCAGTAAGTAGCTCTGCCCGAGCGCCTTCGCATCATCGGTTTCCAGATGAATTTCGATCCCCGTTGTTGAACGCAGGACCAGTGATTCTCCGCCGCGTCGCCCCTCTTCGCGCGGCGGAACCGGCGACATCTCCAGAGGGAAAAGCCGCAGCGTCATCGCTTCAGGCGTAACGGGCTGCGCCTTCTGCACCTGCAGCGCGAACGGTACGGTCTCTCCCTGATGGTTAAATACCCGCACATCGCGCAGGTCAGGCCACGCCGTCCCCTGATAGAGCAGCGGGGAAAGCTCGACGCGATACCAGGGCGACGCGCCGGTGGTTTCCAGCATCATCCCCTGCATATAGTCCAGTGGTTTTTCTCGCGCTTCATCGCCGCTGACAGCCGCGCCCGTCACGCCCAGCAGCACGCAGCATAACACCGCTTTCATCCATTTCATTTTTCTTCTCCTGCTTTGGGCGGTAACGGGGAAAAATACCCGACGATCAGCACCAAAATAGCCACGCCGATAAACGCGACAGCGCGCGCCAGCCCGCCGCCGCGCGCGCTGTCCACCAGCATGAGTTTCACAATGACAACGCCTAACAACGCCGCGCCGCACAGCCATTCGCGGCGGGAGTGTCGCCGCGTCGCACGCAGCATGACCGCCAGCGCCGCCAGCGTCCAGACCAGAGCGAAAGTGGTCTGAATTAAGCGCGAATGCCACAGCGCCTCTATATTCCAGGCCACCTCGCCGTACCAGGCCAGGGCGCGCAGCAGCAGGCCATTCAGCCACCAGAAGCCGAGCGCCAGCAGCGCAACCGCGGGCCAGGGGCGGCATACCGATAGCTGCAGCGGAAAATAACGCCGCGAAACGCGATAAAATATCGTCAGCCCAAGCAGCGCAAAAGCGGCGCCCTCTTCCAGCGGGTTAATCAACGGCAAATAGGTCTGACCGTAGACCGTACCATCCTGCACGTTCGTCAGCGTTAGCAGGCATCCCAGCGCAACCGCCACCGGTATCATGGCCTGAGAGGCATACAGCCCAGGCCATACCCGGAATGGCCATATTTGCCGATGAACGGCTTCAGAGACAAGGAAGATCAGCCCCCCGCCTGCCGCCATCATTAATCCACTCGCCCAGGCCGACATGCCCCACGGCAAATCCCGGGTAAACCAAAACAGCTCCATCGCCAGCGCCAGCAACACCATCCAGAACAGCGACAGGTGGGCGAGCCTGTTTATGCGCGGCGGGAGCGAAGGCCCATCACGCCAGAGCAGCGCCACCGCCGCGGGCAGCGCCGCGCACCAGGCCAGATTTTGCCAGCCAGCAGCGAAAATCTGCTGTTGGGATAGCTGATAAAACAGCACTATCAGCATCATTGGCCACAACAACCATTTGCTGGCATCCAGCTCTTGCCAGACTAAACGCGCAGCGACCGCGCGCCAGCACCATACCGACGCGGCCAGCGTCGCCAGCACGCCAAATATAATCTGCGAGTCTTTACTCAACGCCAGCTGCGATGCGCCGACAAGCGCCACCACCCAGAACAGTAGCCCGCCCAAAAGCAGTCCTCCACTGGCGTGCACTTCAATGCTTCGCCACAGCCAGGCGGCGACCAGCCAGCTAAGACTGAGTACAGCGAAAATCAGCAGCAAAGAAAGCGGCGTGGCGTCATTTGCCTGCGCCCAGAGCGCGCTGCCAACCGCCAAAAAGAGTAGCGCAGTCCCACTATAGCTCATACGCCGCTGCTGCTGTTGCACGCCCAGCCAGAGGATCCCGAGCCCCTCCAGCGACCAGGCCATCGCGGTCCAGCGAGCCGAAAGCGCAAGGGGAATAGCAAGGGTGGTAAATGCGCCGCCGAGCGCCAGCGCGGCCAGTACCAGCGGCTTCCCTAAAGAGGGGTAGCGACGCAGTGCCAGCCAGGCTAAAGCCAGATAGAAGCCACCGTAGCCCAGCGCGCTGAGCGCCGGACCATATTCCATATGCCGGGTGATAGCGTACTGCATACCAAAGCCGACCAGCGGCGGTGCAAACAGCAGAACGCCGTCAATAATCTGCTTACCCTTTTCCTGCGCCCGCAGCGACAGCGCCACGCTCAACACGCCAAAAATAATCGTATTGGCGATTAAGAACAGCTGGCAGCTCAGGTAATACTCTGGCCGATAATCATTCAGCCCCCACAGGCCACCGACGCCAAAGGTAAACAGCAGGCCAAGCAGATTAAGCTCCCGCCAGTGCTGGCGGATGCTGATGGTAAGAATGCCCACCGACAGCAGAAGATAGAATGAGAACAACGCCACATGACTGCCGCCGCCGGTAGAGAGCAGCAGCGGCGCAAGATAACCGCCAAGACTCGCCAGCATGGCCAGGCTGAGCGCTTTTTGCACAATCGCCAGCCCTACGCTCGCCGCGCAAATCACCACCAGCAGCGCAAACGCCAGGGTCATCGGCAGCATCTGCCACAGGCGAAAGGCGCCAAAAACGGTGAGATAGAGCGCCCCCGTTGCCCCACCCTGTAAGATCAGGGCGTACATCGGTTGCTTATGCCGCAATCGCCATCCGACAGCCAGCAGGACAATGGCGAACAACGACGCCGCGACCAGACGTAACTCGAGGGGGAACAGCGCGTGTTCAACGGTATAGCGCAGCAGAAAGGAGAGGCCAAGAAACAGCAGCAGGATCCCGAGCTTCGCCAGCGGGTTACCCTGCATAAACCAACGAACCAATGACGATACCATCCCGCCAAACGCGGAAGGTTGTTCGGTTTCAGGAGCCGATTTCGCCATCTGCTCCGGCTTCGGCGTTGGCTTCGGCTGCGAAAGCCATGGGTCAACGGCTTCCGCCACGGGCGCCGGTGATGGCTCGTGTTCTACCAGCGCTGTTGCGTCAACAGAGGCAACGACTTCCGGAGCAGTCGGCACGACGCCACTTGTCTCCGCCACCGGTGCCTGCGCAACGCCGCGCAGCTCAAGCTCCTCAACCCGACGCTGCAAAGCCGCCAGTTCCACACGGACCGCCGCGCTGCGCCTGAGCGCGGCAATCGCCACGAGCGGCCCAACCACCAGCCCGCAGAATAAAATCACAGCGCCAAAGATCAGTAGATCATCCATGTTCTCACCTTCACTGTTTGAAGAGGGAGCAGAATGACACACATTGTCTTATCAGCGCTATCCGAGAAAATGAAAAAGGCCAATGAGGGCGTTGATGCTCTCATTGGCCTACCGGTACTAATAAGCGCCCGTCGCGCTAAAAAGCAAAGCAGGAGCAGCCGAGTACGCCCCAGAACGCCTGCTCATCGGCAACCGGAATCGCCGATTTGCGCGCAATATCATGCTGATGTCCATGTACGCCGCAGCTGCCGCAGCACTGGTGCATCTGAACTATCGCGCCGATATTCGCGGCCGTCGGCGGCGCGGAACGGTAATGGCCCGGAACTTTCACCACCGGCGACCACTCGGGCAGCACCGGAATAGGCGGCGGCGCCAGCGGCGAAAAGTGTCCCGCCGCGTACACCACCTTGCCGTCCACCACCGTCAGCACCGACTCGATCCCCTTGATTTCCTCTTCCGCGACGCTGAAGTAGTCTTTCGACAGCACCACCAGGTCGGCAAGCTGGCCTTGCTCAATGCGCCCTTTCTTGCCCTGCTCGCTGGAAAACCACGCGCTTCCCGCCGTCCACAGCTCCAGCGCCACGTCGCGCGGCAGGCGGTTGCTGTCGTCGTACATCGCCATCCCGCCGACGGTACGCCCTGATACCAGCCAGTAAAGCGCGGTCCACGGATTGTAGCTCGCCACGCGGGTGGCATCCGTCCCCAGACCCACCGGAACCTCCAGTTCGAGCATTTTCGCGACCGGCGGCGTATGTTTGACCGCGTCTTTACCGTAGCGGTCGACAAAATATTCGCCCTGGAAAGCCATACGGTGCTGTACGGCAATGCCGCCGCCCAGCGCTTTAACGCGTTCGATATTGCGCTCGGTGATGGTTTCCGCATGATCGAAGAACCAGTGCAGCCCGTTGAACGGAATATCGCGATTCACCTTCTCGAAGACGTCGAGCATCCGGCTGATGGATTCATCATAGGTGGCGTGCAGGCGGAACGGCCAGCGGTGTTCAACCAGATGGCGCACCACCCGCTCCAGCTCATCTTCCATCCCTTCCGGCAGATCCGGACGCGGCTGGAGGAAGTCTTCGAAATCCGCCGCCGAGAAAACCAGCATCTCCCCGGCGCCGTTGGCGCGGTAAAAATCGGTGCCCTGTCCCGGCTTGAGCATATCGGTCCAGCGCTCAAAATCTTCCAGCTCCTGCTTAGGCCGCTGGGTAAACAGGTTATAGGCGATACGTACGGTCATCTGCTCTTTGGCGTGCAGCTGTTCAATAATTTCATAATCTTCCGGGTAGTTCTGGAAACCGCCCCCGGCATCAATAGCGCTGGTCAGCCCCAGACGATTAAGCTCGCGCATAAACTGCCGCGTTGAGTTGACCTGAAGTTCCAGCGGCAGCTTCGGCCCTTTGGCCAGCGTCGAGTAGAGGATCATCGCATTGGGTTTGGCGATCAGCATCCCGGTCGGGTTGCCGTTACCGTCGCGAACGATCTCGCCGCCCGCCGGATCCGGGGTCTCTTTGGTGTAGCCCACCGCCTTCAGCGCCGCGCGGTTTAACAATGCGCGATCGTACAGATGCAGGACAAATACCGGCGTATCCGGCGCCGCATCGTTAAGCTCCTCCAGCGTCGGCATCCGCCGTTCGGCGAACTGGAACTCGCTCCAGCCGCCGACCACCCGCACCCACTGCGGCGACGGCGTGCGGTCGGCCTGATCTTTTAGCATCCGCAGCGCGTCCGCCAGCGAGGGAACCCCCTCCCAGCGCAGCTCCAGATTGTAGTTCAGGCCGCCGCGGATCAGGTGCAGGTGGGAGTCGCTCAGGCCGGGGATCGCCGTATGGCCTTTGAGATCGATAATTTGCGTCCCGTCCGCGGCAAAGCTCATGATCCGATCGTGGCTACCGACGGCGAGAATTTTACCGTCAGCGATCGCCACCGCATCGGCCAGGGGATTTTGACGATCGAGAGTATGAACCCGACCGTGGGTCAGGATCAGTGTGGCAGTTTGCGACATAACGCACTCCTTCAGGAGACTGGCTCAGTTTTTCTTTAACCAGCCAGCAAACAGACGGGTCACGATGGGCATCCAGAACCAGACCACCAGCGCGACCACACAGGCATCATTGATCAAATGCAGCAACAGGCTTCCCTTCAACGAGGGCAACAGTATTCCGGTTATTGATGGCACCAGATTAGTACTGGGGAAAATCACCAGCAGGGTGATTAAAAATTGCTTCCAGCGTCGCGGCTGGCGCACGTTCGCCGCGGGCGGCGTAAACCAGAAGGCCGGTTCAGTCCGGACTTCGGTACGATCGCCTTCGCTCAGCAGCGGCGCAATTT
The DNA here is from genome assembly GCF_009025755.1 of Klebsiella sp. RCJ4. NCBI lineage: Bacteria > Pseudomonadati > Pseudomonadota > Gammaproteobacteria > Enterobacterales > Enterobacteriaceae > Klebsiella > Klebsiella sp. RCJ4. The sequence continues at coordinate 188,497 of NZ_WCIN01000041.1, read as the reverse complement.
CCGCCACAAGCTGGCGGCGGGTCTCCGACTGGGTCCAGGCGTAAAGATGCTCAATGGTGTCGAAGCGAATAATCACGCTCCATAAATTCTGCCCGGGGGCCGGACGAATGACGTTTGCGCCAAGATGACCGGGAAACTCTGCCGCAATCGGCATAATTTTGCCCAGCCACGCTTCATACTGCTGGCCATGCTCCGGGTCGAGCACATGGCTGATCACCAGGGTCACCGATTTCTGTTGCGCCATTAAGAGTTCCTTGCTTCAGGGAATGGCGGGTTGTCCGCCGCCATTCGCTATACATGACCATACAAAAAATCATTCATGCTGCGTCGAGGCGGGCAGACGAAGCCAACAAAGAGGCAGCTTGAAGGATGAAGTGTATTTAAGCTTTACGCTCTGGGGCGCCGTGCACCATGGTATAAGCGTAATCCACGCCCATCCCGTAGGCGCCGCTGTGCTCGCGCACCAGGTCCATCACCGCGTCATACGTCTCTTTACGCGACCAGTCGCGCTGGTACTCCAGCAGCACCTGCTGCCAGGTTACCGGCACCGCGCCGGCCTGCACCATACGGTCAATGGAGCGTTCGTGGGCATCAACCGAGGTGCCGCCGGAGGTATCGGTCACCACGTAAACTTCATAGCCCGCATCCAGCGCCATCAGCGCCGGGAAAGTCAGGCAGACTTCTGTCCACAGTGCGGAAATAATCAGTTTCTTGCGTCCGGTCGCCTTTACCGCTTCAACAAAAGCCGCGTCTTCCCAGGAATTCATTGAGGTACGTTCAATAGGTTTCACATCAGGATGTACGGCCAGCAGTTCCGGCCAGATATAGCCGCTGAAGCTTTTGGTTTCTACTGAGGTATAAATCACCGGAACATTAAAAATTTTGCCCGCTTTGGCTAAGGCCACCGTATTATTTTTCAGGGTCTGGCGGTCAATATTGGCCACGCCAAAAGACATTTGCGGCTGGTGGTCAATAAAAATAAGCGCTGAGTTTGAGGGATCGATCAGTTCACGAATAGACATAACATATCCTGTTAATCAATGAGTTAAAAAGATACTACCGTTTCCGTTGTGCTGTCTGGATCCTGACTGATAAAACATGGTGAGTATAGTCAGTAATTTCTAACGAGTTATTAAAGATTTTTTTCTGATTTATTTCCAAAGCGAAAAGTGATGGCTATTCGATTAACCATTACAAGATGGGCGAAATTATGTTTATCAAATTTTTACGGTTAACCGTTCTAAATTATTCACTGGAATTGAACAGGGCGCTCCGGTAAAACGGAGGCACTCTTTTTTACCGGAAGCTGACGCATGCGCCTGAACCTTGATGTCCTGTTGATTCTCGACGCGCTGGACAAACATGGCTCTTTTGCCACCGCCGCAGAATCGCTATTTAAAACCCCTGCCGCGCTGAGCTACATGATTCAAAAGCTGGAAAACGATCTGAATATCACTCTGTTGGATCGCTCCGGGCACCGGGCGAAATTTACCGATACGGGCAGAATGATGCTGGAGAAAGGCCGATTGCTGCTGAATGCCGCCAAAGATCTGGAAAAGCAGGCGGTGCAGCTCAGCGCCGGTTGGGAACGGGATCTGGCAATCGCCCTGGATGACTCTTTCCCGTTTAGCGCGCTGCTGCCGCTGATCGACGCGTTCTACGCCCAGCATCCGCAAACCCGCCTTAACTTTACCCACCATACCCTTGCGGGCTCGTGGGAAGAGCTCACCCACAACGGCGCGGATATTATTCTCGGGGCGATCAATGAACCGCCGACCTCCGCCGAATGGTCGTGGAAAATGCTCGGCGCCATGGACAATATTTTCGTCATCGCGCCGGGGCATCCGCTGGCGGAAACAACCCAACCGCTGACCAACAAGCAGCTCAGCCTGCATCGCGCGGTGGTCATCAGCGACAGCGCCCGCTACTGCCATCCGCTCAACAGCAACCTGCTCGACGAGCAGCCGCAAATCCGCGTCGATGATTTCGCCAGTAAAGTCGAACTCTTGCGCGCCGGGCTGGGCTGCGGCTTTTTACCGCGCCACATTGCCCGGCCGTGGCTGGAAAAAGGCGAGCTGGTCGAAAAGGCCGTCATCTCCTGCCGCGAGAAAGATATCACCTATATGGCCTGGCGCAGCGGCAACGACGGGCTGGCCCAGCGCTGGTGGCGCGAGGCCATTTTGCAAAGTGAAAGCCTGAGCCAGCTTTACGACTAGCGGCTAAACCAGACGCTGGCGGAGATCGCCGGTAGCGTCAGCACGCCGTCGTGTAGCGCCCCGGCGCCCTCTTTCAGCTGCCAGCCGGTGACGTCGAGCAGCGGCGAATCCTCCACCACCACCTCGCAGGCTTCGCCGCGGTTGATCGCCACCAGCACGCGCTGCTGCTTATAGACGCGCACGAACACCACCACGTTATCTTCGGCATAAATCACCTGACAGCCGCCGTAGCGCAGCGCCTGATTGGCCTTACGCAGCTTGCTCATCCGCTTGTACAGTTCGAGCAGAGCGCCATCCTGCAAAGCCGGATCCCACGGGAACGGCTTACGGCAGAACGGATCGTTATTGCCATCCACGCCCACTTCATCGCCGTAGTAAATGCACGGCACGCCCGGCCAGCTAAATAGCCACACCACCGCCAGCGGCAGGCGGGCAACATCTTTGCCGAGCAGAGACTTAAAGCGCGCGGTATCGTGGCTATCGAGCTGGTTAAACATCCGCAGCTGCTGCTGGTGCGACAGTCCGGCGCGATAGTTATCCATCCACGCCATACAGGTCTGCGCATCGATTTTCTGCGGATCGTAGGAGATATCGGTGTTCGCGAGAAAGCCCCACAGCGGAAAGGTAAAGCCGCGGTAGTTCATCGCCGAGTCTTCAACGTCGGCCTGTAGCCACTGGCGCGCGTCGCCGAAATGCTCACCGAACACGAAAGCGTCCGGCCGCTCCAGCTTCGCCGCCTGGGTAATGCAGGCGATATGGCGCAGGTTATTGCGCGCCCCGCCCTCTTCGCCCAGCATATGCACCACGTCCAGGCGCCAGCCGTCCATGCTCCATGGCGCTTTCAGCCAGTGGCGCACGATACTATCTTCCCCGCCATAGATTTCATCGATCAGCGTCGACGACCGGTAGTCCAGCTTAGGCAAGCTGGCGTATCCCAGCCAGTCGTGGGCAACGCCCTCGGGGGAAAAATTATACCAGTCGCGCCACGGCGAATCGGCGTTATGGCAGGCGCCGCCGCTACCGCGCTGGTGGCGGTCGAACCAGGCATGCGAATCGCCGCTATGGTTGAACACGCCATCGAGGATCAGACGCATTCCCTCTTTTTGCGTATGGTGGCGCAGGCGCAGCAGCGCCGCATCGCCGCCAAACTGCGGATCAACGCGACGATAATCCTCGGTATCATATTTATGCACGCTGGGGGCGACAAATACCGGGTTCAGGTACAGCGCCGTTACGCCAAGCTGCTTCAGGTACGGCAGCCGCTCGCTGATACCATCGAGATCGCCGCCGTAAAAGGTGGAGCCGCCCGCCTCGGCGGTTAGCGGTTCATCCCACGCTTTGCGTACGATGTCGTGACCGGCGGCGTGATGGTAATAAATCGCATCCTGTCCCGCTTCGCGAGACTCGCTGCGGGCAAAACGGTCAGGGAAGATTTGATAAAATACCTGATCGGCTACCCACTGCGGTCCGCTGTCCGGCAGATCGACCGCAAACTGCTCCAGCCTCGCCGGCGGAAAGCGGTTGAACCCCTGCGGCGTGAACCACAGCTGGCGGTCGGCCCACAGCAGCTTGAAGCTGTAACGCCGACGCGGCTGCCCGTTAACGAGGCTGATTTCCCCGCGCCACGCCACCACGCCCGGATGCGGCTCCTGCCGCAGGCGGTGCATCGGCAGCGACAGCTCTTCGTTATCCTCTTCCGCGCGCAGCGTGACCCGCGGCGGCAGATCGTCCCCGCTTAACCATAGCGTAATAATCAGTCGTTCCTGCTGTTCCTTAATAAACGGAGCAACCGGGAGGTGCCATGCCTTCAACATCATTATTCCTCTCTTTGCAGAATGGGCACACCTTGCCACAGCGTACTGGCGTATGACTCATCATCGGCAGAATTATTGGGGGAGGATGGCGGGGGTGGAGGGATAGCTTGCCGGATAGCCCGTGCGTGCGTATCCGGCAAGAAGAGAACGAAAATGACTAGGCTTTCGCCAGTTTTCGCTCGCGGCGGGTTTTAAACTGCCAGCCAATCAGCAGCAGGAGAATCCACGCAAAGCCAACGTACAGCGAGATGCGGGTATCAGGATGGTAGCCGATCAGACCGATAATAAAGACCAGGAACAGCAGGCCAATCACCGTGGTCGCGACCCCGCCAGGCACCCTGAACTTCAGCGCCTTCGCCTCTTCCGGCGGCAGGCGGCGACGGAAGGCGATCTGCGACAGCAGGATCATAATCCACACCCAGACGGTGGCGAAGGTCGCCAGCGAGGCGATCACCAGGAAGACGTTCTCCGGCATAATGTAGTTAAGATAGACCGCGAACAGCAGGGCAATCGTCATCACCGTCACCGTCACCCACGGCACCCCGCGACGGGAGGTTTTCGCGAACATCTTCGGCGCGCTGCCCTGTTCCGCCATGCCGTGCAGCATACGCCCCACGCCAAAGACGTCGGAGTTAATCGCCGACAGCGAAGCGGTCAGCACCACAAAGTTCAGGATGCTGGCGGCAAAAGTGATGCCGAGATGCTGGAAGGTCAGTACGAACGGGCTGCCGTTGGTCCCCACCTGGTTCCACGGATAGATAGACATAATCACAAACAGCGTCCCGACGTAAAACACCAGGATACGCATCGGCACCGAGTTAATGGCGCGCGGAATGGATTTCTCCGGATCTTTCGCTTCGCCGGCGGTGATACCGATGATTTCGATCCCGCCGTAGGCGAACATTACCATCTGCAGCGACATCACCATCCCCAGCCAACCGTTGCTGAAGAAGCCGCCGTTGCTCCAGAGGTTGTGGATACCCGTCGGCTGCCCGCCGTTGCCAATACCCCAGATAATGATGCCGAAACCGGCGAGGATCATGATGATAATCGTGGCGACTTTGAAGAAGGAGAACCAGAACTCCAGCTCGCCGAAGACCTTCACGCTCATCAGGTTGACGGCGCAGATAATCAGCACCACGCTGAGTACCCAGATCCAGTGCGGTACCGCCGGGAACCAGACGCCCATATAGATACCGAAGGCCGTGACGTCGGCGATGGCGACAATCAGAATTTCGAAACAGTAGGTCCAGCCGGTGATATAGCCCGCCAGCGGGCCAAGATAATCCTGCGCGTAGCGCGAGAATGAACTGGCGGCCGGGTTATGCACCGACATCTCGCCCAGCGCGCGCATGATAATGTAGGCCGCGGCGCCGCCGATAATATAAGCCAACAGAACGCTCGGCCCCGCCATTTTAATCGCGTCAGCCGAACCATAGAAAAGGCCGGTACCGATTGCCGACCCCAGCGCCATAAAGCGAATATGCCGGGTACTTAGCCCGCGCTTAAGCTTGTTACTACTTTCCATCGTGTTCCATGCCGTTTTTCTCCTCTGGCCTTCGCGGGGGCAAAGAACAAAGGAGGGTGACCAATAAAACAAAAAACCACGGGACCTGAAGTCCCGTGGTTAAACACCTGTGTAAAGCGTCGGTTAGTGCGCGCTGGATGTCACCTGACGTCCCGCTGCGCGATCCCAGATAACCGCCAGCACCACCATAACGGCGGTTGGCATCAGCCAGGCCAGACCCTGCTCCGCCAGCGGCAGACGCGCGGTCCAGGACGGCATCATCTCTGCAAACGCCGACGCTTTAATGCCGTCAATGATACCAAACATCAGGCTGATAAACATTGCCGGGGCGATAACGCGGGACGAATTATGCCACCAACCGCGGGTAAAGCTTAATACAACCAGTGCGATACACGGCGGATAGATAGCCGTCAGCACCGGAATCGAAATCTGAATCAGGTGGCTCAGGCCGAGGTTGGAGACCGCCATCGAAAACAGGCCGAGGATAAACACCAGCGTACGGTAGGAGAACGGCAGGTACTGGGCAAAGAACTCCGCGCAGGCGCAGGTCAGGCCCACCGCCGTCACCAGACAGGCGATAAAGATCAGCGCCGCCAGCAGGAAGCTTCCCGCGCCGCCGAAGGTGTGCTGGACGTAAGCATGCAGAATCGCCGCGCCGTTAGCGGACTGCTCCACCAGCGTGCCGCTATCGGAACCTAAACGGAACAGCGCCAGGTACAGCAGCGTCAGGCCCACGCCGGCCATCAGGCCAGCCCAGACGGTGTAGCGGGTCAGCAGGCGGGCTTCGGTGACGCCGCGAGAACGCGCGGCGTTAACAATCACGATACCAAAGACCATTGCCCCGAGGGTGTCCATGGTCAGATAGCCGTTGACGAAGCCGTTAGAGAACGGCGCGGTGCGGTAGGCTTCCATCGCGTGGCTCAGCGGACCGGCAGGCCAGACGATTGCCGCCACGGCGAGAATAATCAGGGCGATAATTTTCAGCGGCGCGAGGAAATTCCCCACGGTGTCCAGCAGCTTGCCCGGGTAGAGCGAAACGAGGATCACCAGCGCAAAATAGATAACGCTGTAAATCAGCAGCGGCAGCGGGCCGTCGCCGGTCAGCGGGGCAATCCCCACCTCAAAAGAGACGGTCGCGGTACGCGGGGTCGCGAACAGCGGCCCTACGGCCAGATAGCAGACGACCGCCAGCAGGATACCGGCGACTTTACCAATCGGCGTGCTCAGGCTCTCTACGCCGCCGCCGACTTTTGCCAGCGCCACGACCGTTAGCACCGGCAGACCCACGGCGGTAATCAGAAAGCCAATGGCCGCGCTCCAGACGTGTTCGCCGGCCTGTAAGCCAACCATTGGGGGAAAGATAATATTGCCTGCGCCGACAAACAGCGCGAAGGTCATAAAGCCCAACGCTATGATGTCGCGAGATTTTAACTGATGGGTCATAAATTCATTACAGCCTGTGGATGTGGTGTTGTAAAAACGGATAAATACCGCGCCTTTTCCCTGGGGATGATACAGCGGCCATTGTCAGTAAACTCAGCGGGATATGCTCCCAAAGCGGCGTGGAAAAGAATTGTTTTTTGAATTACCACGCAAAAACAGTCTGTCTGCGACCGTAGGGGGGCAATTTAAACGCTTATAACGTTTTAAAGCAAGGAGGGATCGCAAAAGCAGATGATTATGCTAACTCTATTTTGATGCGTAGAATTATTTACCTGATGGATAGAAAACATCTGGCTTATCATGCGAACAAAAAAGCAGCTAGCGTTCGTTAATTACGCAGCTGTGATTGCGCTGCAAAGGAAAATGACCAGCCGAAGCTGGTCATTGGCAAGTTATTCTGACACCCGGCCGCTCGGGCTCAATTTTTGGCAATTAAACGTTCCGGTAACAGGAAGCTAAAGCGGGTGCCTTTCCCCAGCGTACTCTCAATTTCGAGGCGGCTATCGTGATGGCTGACGGCGTGTTTGACGATCGCCAGCCCCAGACCGCTGCCGCCGGTCTGCCTTGAACGCGCTTTATCCACCCGGTAGAAACGCTCGGTCAGACGCGGAATATGTTCCGGCGCGATGCCCGGCCCGTTATCTTCGACGCTGAACAACGCTCCGTGCGGCGCGCGCTGCCAGCTTACGGTAATGTCCGTGCCCGGCGGCGTATGGTTGACCGCGTTATAGACCAGGTTGGAAATGGCGCTGCGCAGCTGTTCTTCATTACCCAGTACTTTCAGCGATTCATCGACCGAAAAATGCAGCACCTGCCTCTGCTGGCTTAGCGTTTGCGCCTCGCGCTCGACCACCCGCAGCATCATCGGCACATCGATTTTATCGTTCATCGCCAGTACCGGCGCGGCTTCGATTCGCGACAGCGTCAGCAGTTGCTTAACCAGGCCTTCCATGCGCTGGGTTTGTTCACGCATGGTGTGCAATGCTTTTTCGCGCGTTCCCCCTTCCAGCACCTGCTCCTGCATCATCTCCAGATACCCCTGCAGCACCGTCAACGGCGTGCGCAGTTCGTGGCTGACGTTGGCGAAAAAGTTTCGCCGCGCCCCTTCCAGTTGGTGCATCTGCGTGACATCGCGCGCCACCATCAGCAGCTGTTTATCGCTATAGGGCATCACGCGAATTTCCAGATGACGGCCGTTATTCAGCACCAGATTGAGCGGTTTGGAAAAATCGCGGTATTTCAGATAATTGGCAAATTCAGGGTAGCGCAAGAGGTTAAGGATGTTCTGCCCGTTATCGTCAGGCCAGCGCAGATTCAGGATCTGCTGGGCCAGACCGTTGCACCAGAACATCACCCCTTCTTCGGTGGTCAGCACCACCGCATCCGGCAGAGACTCCGCCCCGCTGCGAAAGCGCTTAATCAGGCTTCCCAGCTCACGGCGGCGCTTTTTATTACGCATCTGCATCTGGTGCAGTCCGTAAAGCAGCGGCTCCCAGCTGCCGCTGCCCGGCGGCGGCGTCATGCTGCGATCAACCCACAGCCACCACGACAGGCGCATCAGATTCCAGAAATGCCAGACAAGAAGACCGGTCACTGCCGCCAATAAAAACCACGGCAGATAACCTAAAAACGCCCCGAGGATCAGGGCCGGGATACAACACAAGAAAAGCTCAAGCGCCAGCCTTTTCCATGACAGCCGTTCCAGCACGGTTCACACTCCTGTCAGCATTCAGAAACGGGCGGAGAAACGATATCCCGTACCGCGAACCGTTTGTACCATCCGGTCATGGCCGCTATGTTCCAGCGCTTTGCGCAGACGGCGAATATGCACGTCTACCGTTCTGTCTTCGACATAAACGTTGGTTCCCCAGACGTGATTCAGCAGCTGTTCGCGGCTATAGACTCGCTCCGGGTGCGTCATGAAGAAGTGGAGTAATTTAAACTCCGTAGGCCCCATATCCAGCGGATTTTCGCCGGTCATGACGCGATGCGAAGAGGGGTCGAGGCTCAGCCCCTGCATTTCAATCACCTCCTCCACCGCCATCGGCGAAATGCGCCGCATCACGGCTTTAATTCGCGCCACCAGCTCTTTCGGGGAAAACGGCTTAGTGATGTAGTCATCGGCGCCGGTCTCCAGGCCGCGGACGCGATCTTCCTCTTCGCCGCGGGCGGTCAGCATCACCACCGGAATATCACGGGTCATCGCTTCACGCTTGAGCTGTTTAATAAACTGCAGACCCGACCCGCCCGGCAGCATCCAGTCAAGGAGGATCAAATCAGGCCAGGGTTCATTGAGCTGATTGACCGCGCTGTCAAAATCTTCCGCCTCGACGGGCTGAAAGCCGTTTTGCTCCAGAACAAAGCAAACCATTTCGCGGATTGGAGCTTCATCTTCAACGACCAGAATTCTTCTCGCCATTATTTACCCTGTATTTTTTAGCCATCAGTATAGAAGTGCGCGGCCATTATGCGTCAGATTTATGACAGATTTATGAAAAAAATGACCGCCAGATGAACGCGGATTTCGAATTGTGACACGGACTTAACTCACCCAAAAGCAGCGTTATCCCCTCAATAATTCAGGTTTCACTCCCCACAAGCACAGGTAACCAGGTGGCTGGACGTAGCCAACGCATAAGCAACTTGAAGGATGACGGGTATATAATGCCGCTTACGCTTTTTCGCTATGGAACAACTATGCGCATCCTTCACACCTCTGACTGGCACCTTGGACAAAATTTTTACAGCAAAAGTCGCGCCGCCGAACATCAGGCGTTTCTCGACTGGCTGCTGGCCAGCGCGCAGGAGCATGACGTCGATGCCATTATTGTTGCGGGCGATATTTTTGATACCGGCTCACCGCCGAGCTACGCGCGCGAGCTGTATAACCGCTTTGTCGTTCAGCTGCAGCAGACCCGCTGCCGGCTGGTGGTGCTGGCGGGAAACCACGATTCGGTTGCCACCCTCAACGAGTCGCGAGACATTCTCGCCTTCCTGAATACGACGGTGGTGGCCAATGCCGGCCACGCCCCTTTTATCCTGCCGCTGCGCGACGGTACGCCGGGGGCGATTTTTTGTCCGGTACCGTTCCTGCGCCCGCGTGAGCTGGTGACCAGCCAGGCCGGGCACTCTGGCGGCGAAAAGCAGCAGCTGCTGCTCAGCGCCATCAGCGACTACTACCAGCAGCAGTACCAGCTGGCCTGCGAACTGCGCGGCGACCGGGCGCTGCCGATTATCGCCAGCGGCCATTTAACCACCGTCGGCGCCAGCAAAAGCGACGCGGTTCGCGAAATCTATATCGGTACGCTGGACGCCTTCCCGGCGAGCCGTTTTCCGCCCGCCGACTATATCGCGCTCGGCCACATTCACCGGGCGCAGGTGGTCGGCGGCTGCGAACATATCCGCTACAGCGGTTCGCCCATCCCGCTGAGCTTTGACGAAACCGGGAAAAATAAGAGCGTCAATCTGGTCACTTTCGCTAACGGCTGCCTGACGGACGTCACGCCGCTTATCGTCCCCGTCACCCAGCCGCTGGCGGTCCTGAAGGGCGATTTCGCCAGCATTAGCGCACAGCTAAACCAATGGCAGAATAACGACCAGCAGCCCTCAGCGTGGCTGGATATAGAAGTCACCAGCGACGAATATATGCATGATATCCAACGTAAAATCCAGGCGCAGACCGAAACGCTGCCGGTAGAAGTGCTGCTGGTGCGCCGCAGCCGCGCCCAGCGCGATCGCATTCTGGCCGGCGCTCAGCGCGAGACCCTCAGCGAACTGCAGGTGGAGGACGTCTTCGCCCGCCGTCTGGCGCTGGAAACGCTGGAAGCAACGCAGCAGCAGCGCCTGGAACAGCTCTTTAATGAAACGCTGCATAGTCTGAACGGTGAGGATCGCCTGTGAAAATACTCAGCTTACGCCTGAAAAACCTCAACTCACTCAAAGGCGAATGGAAAATTGATTTCACCGCTGAGCCCTTCGCCAGCAACGGACTGTTCGCGATTACCGGGCCAACCGGCGCCGGAAAAACCACCCTGCTGGATGCTATCTGTCTGGCGCTGTATCACGAAACCCCGCGCCTGAGCAGCGTGTCGCAATCGCAGAACGATCTGATGACCCGCGACACCGCCGAATGCCTGGCGGAAGTGGAGTTTGAGGTAAAAGGCATCGCCTACCGCGCCTTCTGGAGCCAGAACCGGGCGCGAAACCAGCCGGACGGCAACCTGCAGGTTCCGCGCGTCGAGCTGGCGCGCTGCGAGGACGGCAAGATCCTCGCCGATAAGGTCAAAGATAAGCTGGAACTGACCGCCTCGCTCACCGGCCTGGACTATGGCCGCTTCACCCGCTCGATGCTGCTGTCGCAGGGGCAGTTCGCCGCCTTCCTGAACGCGAAACCGAAAGAGCGCGCCGAGCTGCTGGAGGAGCTGACCGGCACCGAGATTTACGGCCAGATTTCGGCACAGGTCTTTGAAAAGCATAAGCAGGCCCGCGTCGAGCTGGAGAAAATTCAGGCCCAGGCCTCCGGCGTGCTGCTGCTGAGCGACGAACAGCAGCAGGCGCTCCAACAAAGTTTGCAAGCGCTTACTGATGAAGAAAAACAGCATGTTAGCGAACAAACCCGCTTGCAAAATGCCCGTCAGTGGCTGGTACGCGGCGCAGAGCTGACGGCAGAAGATCGGCAGGCTCAAACCGCGCTACGCGAAGCGCAGGCTGCGCTGGAGCAGGCGCAACCGCAGCTTACCGTATTGCTGAATGCCCAGCCCGCGGAGCAGCTACGCCCGCAGTGGGCGCGTCAACAGGAGCAAACCGCCGCGCTGGCGCAAACCCGCAATCTGAGAGAAGAAGTAAATACTCGCTTACATGAACGACTGCGGCTGCGAGCGGGGATTCGCCTCGCCGCCCGGCAGCAATCTGAACGCCTGCAGAACCACCAGCAAACGCTCGCCGCATGGCTAAAAGAGCACGACCGCTACCAGCGATGGGGCAATGCGCTGGCGGGCTGGCGGGCAGCTTTCCAGCAGCAGGCCCGCGATACGCAGCAGCAAGCCGCGCTGCAGCAGCGTCTGGCGGAAACCAGCCGTCGGCTGTGCGAACTGCCGCCCGACGGGCTGGCGCTGGATGCTGAGCAGGTCAGCGCCGGCCTCGCGCAGCACGCCGCGGCGCGCGCTCTGCGCCAGCAGCTCGCGGCCCTGCATGGCCAGCTGCAGCCGCTGAGCCAGCGTTTATCCCAGCTTCATGCCGCCGGGCAGGCCAGTAAGCAGGAGCAGGAGCGGCTGGAAACCACCCTGGCCCAGCGCCGTCAGGCCTATAAAGAGAAGAATCAGCAGTTTAGCGATGTCAAAGCCCTGTGCGAAATGGAAGCGCGCATTGCCGGCCTGGAGGCCGAGCGAGCCCGCCTGCAGCCCGGTTCCCCCTGTCCGCTCTGCGGTTCCGCGCAGCATCCGGCCGTCGCCGAGTATCAGGCGCTGGTTCCCGGCGTAAATCAGGCGCGGCGCGATGCGCTTGAGCGCGAAGTCAAACAGCTGGCGGAGGCCGGCGCCCTGGTGCGCGGCGAGCTGGACGCCCTGCTTAAGCAGCAGCAAAAAGAGGCCACCGAGAAAGCATCGCTTCTGCAGCAGGAGCAAGCGCTTACCTCACGCTGGCAGGCGACGATCGCCGGATTAAATATCGACCTGACGCCAAAGGATGACATTCCCGGCTGGCTAAACGCGCAGCAGGAGCATGAACAGCGGCTGTATCAGCATCAGCAGCGTCTGGCCTGGCAGGCCCAGCAGCAGGAGTGCCAGCAGCAGCTCCAGCAGCTCCAGCAGGAACAAGCGCAGCGCAGCGCCGCGCTGGCGGCTGAACTGGCCGCATTTGCGCTAAGTTTACCGGCAGCAGAGCAGGCCGCAGGCTGGCTGGCGCAGCGGGAAGACGAGACCCGCGGCTGGCAGACCAAACAGAACGAACTGATCGCCCTGCAGGAACAGCTTCAGCAGCTGACCCCGCTGCTGGAGTCCTTGCCGGAAACGGACTTAGCGGCGGAACCCGCGCCGCTGGACGGCTGGCGCCAGGTGCATGACGACTGTCTCGCGCTTCAGAGCCAGTGGCAAACCCTGGGGCAGCAGGAGAGCCAGCAGCAGGCTCAGTTGAAAGAGAGCGAAGCGCAGTTCAGCGCGGCGCTGGCCGCCAGCCCGTTCGCTGACCAGCAGGCGTTTCTCGCCGCGCTGCTCGATGAGGAGACGCGCCGGCGCCTTGAACGCCTGAAGCAGACGCTGGAAACTACGCTACAGCAGAATCAGGCGCTGGCGATGCGGGCCCGCGAGGCGCTGGACAGCCACCGCCAGCAGCCGCCGGCGGAAACGGATATCAGCCAGCCTCTTGAGCGGGTACAGGAACAGCTTCAGCAGCTGACGACGCTGCTGCGGGAAAACAGCGCCCGTCAGGGAGAGATTCGCCAGCAGCTGAAGCAGAATGCAGAAAACCAGCAGCGTCAGCGGTCGTTACGCCAGCAGATGGAACGCGCTGCGCAGGAAGTGGAAGACTGGGGATGGCTGAACGCGCTTATCGGCTCCAGAGAGGGCGATAAATTCCGTAAGTTTGCGCAAGGCCTGACGCTGGATAACCTGGTGTGGCTGGCCAACCATCAGCTCAACCGCCTGCACGGCCGCTATCTGCTGCAACGCAAAGCCAGCGACGCCCTGGAGCTGGAAGTGGTCGATACCTGGCAGGCGGACGCGGTGCGCGACACCCGGACGCTGTCCGGCGGCGAGAGCTTCCTCGTGAGCCTCGCGCTGGCGCTGGCGCTCTCCGATCTGGTGAGCCATAAAACGCGAATAGACTCGCTGTTTCTCGATGAGGGCTTCGGCACTCTGGACAGCGAAACCCTGGATACCGCGCTGGATGCGCTGGACGCGCTCAACGCCAGCGGCAAGATTATCGGCGTCATCAGCCACGTTGAGGCGATGAAAGAGCGCATTCCTGTGCAAATTAAAGTTAAAAAAATCAACGGGCTGGGCTATAGCCGTCTCGATAAAGCTTTCGCCGTCGAATAAATTTCCCTCTCCGCACCTGTCTTCAAGCCTCTCCCCCACGGGAGAGGTCGCGCCGTTGCCCGGGCTCAGCATTCACGATAAATCTTGATATTGCACGAATTTGCATGATAAGTTTAAATTCGTTGCTTTAACGATGAGCATCAGGCGAAATCATGCATAAAAACCGTGCTTATTATTTTAACCACATCTATTCGTGCAAAACCGTGCATTGATAACTTTTTCTGAGGGCGTGCTGCAGCCTCCGGCAGCATCGTCCCATCCCCTCTGGCCCATTAAGAAGGTCTTAACCATGAAAAGCTTACTTATTTTGATTGCCGGCCCGGTACGCAGCGGCACCCACAATCGCGCGGAACTTATCGACGCTAACCTGAACAATATGGCCCAGGTTGCGCTACGCGTTTACCAGAAAGGCCATATCCCCGTGGTCGGCGAATGGCTGGCTCTGCCCATCGCCAAAGCTGCGGGTTCAACGGAAATTGGCGATGCGATTAGCGAGGAATATCTCTATCCGGTCGCTCACCGTGTCATTAGCCGCTGCGACGCTATATTGCGCATGCCGGGCGAATCCCGGGGAGCGGACCTGGATATTGAGGAGGGTAAAAAAAGGGGGCTGTCGATTTACTACAGCCTGGAGGAGATCCCGGACCGGTAATCCGCGGGGTACCCGCTGCGCCGTTCAGGCCGCGCAGCGGATTGATGATTACAGCGGCCACAGCCAGGCCGCGCCGCGCACGCCGCTGGAGTCCCCGTGCGCCGCCCGGCGAATCGGCGTCTCGCATTCACCGCCGAATACCCATGGTTTTAGCAGATTCGGCACCGTCTGGTAGAGACGGTCAACGTTGCTCATTCCGCCGCCAAGCACAATAACGTCCGGATCGAGGATGTTAACCACGTGAGCCAACGACTTCGCCAGCCGCATCTCATAGCGGCTCAGCGCCAGCTCCGCCACCGGATCCCGCTCGCCCACGCGCTGCATAATCTCGCTGCCTTTTAGCGCATGACCGCTTAACCGCCGGTAATCGGTCGCAAAGCCGGTACCGGAGATAAAGGTTTCAATACAGCCCTGCTTGCCGCAGTAGCACGGTACTTCAGCGCGATAGCGAAGTTCATCTTCATCCATCCACGGCAGCGGGTTGTGCCCCCACTCGCCCGCCGTACCGTTGCCGCCAATATGGGCGCGTCCGTTAAGCGCCACGCCTGAACCGCAGCCGGTGCCGATAATCACCGCAAATACCGTTTGCGCTCCGGCCGCCGCGCCGTCTACCGCTTCCGACACCGCGAGGCAGTTGGCATCGTTGGCCAGACGCACTTCCCGTTGCAGACGCTGGCTAAGGTCTTTATCAAACGGCTGACCGTTGAGCCAGGTTGAGTTAGCGTTTTTGACCACGCCGGTATAGGGCGAAATCGACCCGGGGATGCCGATGCCGACCGTGCCGCTCTGCCCGGTAGCCTGCTCGGCCATCTCGACCAGCGAGGCTATCGTCTCTATTGTCTGGCGATAATCGCCCCCTGGCGTAGGCAGGCGATGACGAAATAGCTGCGCTCCCTGGTCGCTCAGCGCGATGACTTCCGTTTTGGTTCCGCCTAAATCAATGCCAATGCGCACTGTGAATTCCTCTCCCGATTAACAATGCAAGCATAGCGACAATTCGCTATCATGCCCGCTGGATTTAACGACTAAGCCGTGGAAATTATCATGCTGTGGTTCAAAAATTTAATGGTTTATCGTCTCAGCCGCGACATTTCCCTGCGCGCCGAGGAGATGGAAAAACAGCTGGCCGAGCTGACCTTTACTCCTTGCGGCAGCCAGGATATGGCCAAAACCGGTTGGGTACCGCCGATGGGATCGCACAGCGATGCGCTGACGCATACGGCAAATGGCCAGATCGTTATCTGCGCGCGTAAAGAAGAGAAGATCCTGCCGTCTCCGGTGATCAAACAGGCGCTGGAAGCAAAGATCTTCAAGCTGGAAGCCGAGCAGGGCCGTAAGCTGAAAAAAACCGAAAAAGATTCTCTGAAGGATGAAGTGCTGCATTCCCTGCTGCCGCGCGCCTTCAGCCGCTTCAGCCAGACCATGATGTGGATCGATACCGTCAACGGGTTGATCATGGTGGACTGCGCCAGCGCCAAAAAAGCGGAAGATACGCTGGCGCTGCTGCGTAAAACTCTGGGCTCGCTGCCGGTTGTTCCGCTGGCGCTGGAAACCCCGATCGAACTGACGCTGACCGAGTGGGTGCGTTCCGGTACCGTGGCTCAGGGCTTCCAGCTGCTGGATGAAGCCGAGCTGAAAGCGATGCTGGAAGACGGCGGCGTGATCCGCGCGAAAAAACAGGATCTGGTGAGCGACGAGATCGCCGTGCACATTGAAGCCGGTAAGGTCGTCACCAAGCTGGCGCTCGACTGGCAGCAGCGCATTCAGTTCTTAATGTGCGATGATGGTTCGATTAAACGCCTGAAGTTCTGCGACGAACTGCGCGATCAGAATGAAGATATCGATCGGGAAGATTTCGCCCAGCGTTTTGACGCGGACTTTATTCTGATGACCGGCGAGCTGGCCGCGCTGATTCAGAATCTGGTGGAAGGGCTAGGCGGCGAAGCGCAGCGCTAATCTCGTGAATTCCTTCCTGCCAGCGCAGGAAGGAAACGAACATTACAGGTAGCGGCACAGATAAGAGGTCGGCTCAGCCACCTGCAGATTAAACTCGCTATTCCCCGGAACGTTGAATACTTCCCCGGCGGCATAGACTTTCCACTCGGTTTCTCCCGGCAGAAGTACGTTCAGCGCGCCGCTGACTACGGTCATCTCTTCCGGCTGCGCGGTACCAAAGGTATATTCCCCTTCCGCCATCACGCCCACGCTCGCATGACCGGTGCTGCTGCTGGTGAAGCCGATAGATTTTACTTTTCCGTCAAAGTATTCATTGCTTTGAAGCATAAACTCGCCCTTATGATCTTGTGTTGAAGGCACAATATAGGGGGCGCTCCTTGCCCCTGTCACGTAAAATTAACGCGTTACATCAGGTTAAACTAATAGTTCTGCCGCCAGCCGTGAAACCAGCACATTTGACAACAGAACCGGAATATCCAGCGCCTTTTGTAATATGTCGCGATGCTGCTGGTGGTAGCAAAGGCAATCCAGCATTAATACGTCTGCGCCCTGTTCAATCAACTCCCTGCCCGCGGCGATTAACTCCTCTTTACCGCCGCTCACCGGATTGGAAATGGCGTAAAACGGAGTATTTTCTAATACCTGCCATTTATTCCGCTGCAGCGGCAAAATCTCTTCAACCGGAACAATCACCCCCACCTGATGGCCGTCGACAATCGACGCGACCAGCGGCGGAATAATTCTTTGCGGCTCAAGCAGGATCGCATTATTCGCCGTAAATCCGCTAAAGGGATGAGTGCTCATGAGTAAAATAAGGTCGTAATTTTGTTTATCGAGCATCGCAATGACGCTACGTAAATCACGCTCAACCTTCTGCCGTGAGACCTGCGCAATTTGATTATCGTTAAGCAAGGTCAATAGCATCTCATCGCCGGGCTCTATGCTGTAGTCCCGCATAACGTCTTCGCGCGTCATTTTGCCGAGCAGGCTAATGTGGGCGATCTCGTCTTCCCTGATATGTTCAGTTAAAAGCGGCAGCATCTCCGCCACGGGTACGACCCCAATGGTCAAGATTGCCATCGATGCACTACTCATATCGTTTACCTTTTCACAACCGCTGTTTCAAAACAGGCTTTTATTTACAACTTCTGCCCCCTGGTGACCCAAAGCAACCGTCGAGAAGCGTAGCAGGTTACGGCTGATATGGAATGTAAAGATTCCAGAAGCGTCAAAAACGCTCCTGAAAATCTGTACCTTAGGTAATCATTAGTACCGTTAATAGATTAAAAATGTGATACATGTCCGGTAGCGATCTTTTCAGAACGAATCCCGGACATTTAAGAGGAATTAAGACTTATCAGGATCTTCGTAACGCCGTTTGGCGTCCAGCGCTTCCTGTTCTGTAGGATGTTCGCTGATGAGTGAGTTTGGCGTCGGGTGATCGGCGCGCAGTTCATACCAGGTGACCGTCTGGCCCTGCGGGCCCTTTTCAACGGCGACAACACGCGCTTCCCTTGGATATGGAGGTCTGGTCGGCATAGCGTTTCCTTTTTTTACCTTAAGAGCTTTAAAGTATAGGCGCTGCCGATCCGTTTACCCCAGGCAAAGTCTTAACTGGTATAGGTCTCGCCGCAGACGGTGGTCATAATCTGTTCCACGACCTCATCCGGCGTGGCGGTCGCATTAATAATATGATGCGCGGCCGCGCGATACAGCGCTTCCCTCTGCGCCAGCACCTCACCCACTTCATCGCGGATGGGCTTTCCGGTCAGCGTCGGGCGCTGTTCCGCCTTCGGATAGGCTTCAAGGCGGTCAATCAGCGCGGAAACCGAGGCCTCGAGATAGATAACGATGCCATTTTCCCGCATAAACTGTCGGTTGTATTCGCTGAGGATAATGCCGCCGCCGGTGGCGATGATCGTCGCGGGTTGAGCGACGCGTTCTAAAGCCTGCGTTTCCAGCGCACGAAAGCGTTCCCAGCCTTCCTGCTGGACGATAGCCGCTACCGTGCGCTGCTCATGCTCCTGCAGCTCATGGTCCGTGTCGGCGAACTTAAAGCTGCGAGCTTTCGCCAGCGCATGTCCGATGGTCGTTTTACCGCAGCCGCGAGGCCCGACAAGAAATATTAGCTGTGTCATTACCGAAGACCCCTTGGTTCCGCATTTTGCGGATAAATGAAAGCGAAAAGAGAAACAATGGTACCGCAAACTTACCCAACGCAAATCGTAAAATAAACGTTACACACCATCTACAAACCCTTTCACCTTAGTATTAGAAAGGACATTTAATGTAAACTTATCATTGCATTTGGTGTTATGCCAGCTTTACTTTTGTACAGAAGTTATTTTTTGTTCGCAGTCTGGCGTAAACAGTAACACATTTCTGCACAGCTTTACGCTGCCGCATATTTACAAGATGCGTGCTTCGGAGCGAATCTGAAGCTAATCAATCAGTATGACAGAGGTATGTAGTATGCAATCTGAAGAGCAACGCCTTATCGATGGACTGTTTTCCCGATTAAAAGAGGCCGAGAGCCACAGCGCATCACGGGATGCCAGCGCTGAGGAGCGGATTGCCGGGCACATTAAAGAGCAGCCGTTCGCCCCTTACTATATGGCGCAAACGATTCTGATTCAGGAAGCGGCGATCAAACAGCTCAACGACCGTATT
This sequence comes from Klebsiella sp. RCJ4, assembly GCF_009025755.1. Classification (NCBI taxonomy): domain Bacteria; kingdom Pseudomonadati; phylum Pseudomonadota; class Gammaproteobacteria; order Enterobacterales; family Enterobacteriaceae; genus Klebsiella; species Klebsiella sp. RCJ4. Next base: position 169,187 of record NZ_WCIN01000041.1, on the reverse strand, counting down.
CAGGCGCTGGAGAGCCAGGTGACCCAGCTTCAGGCCGCGAAGCCGAGCAGCGGCGGGTTTCTCTCAGGCCTGTTTGGCGGCGGTCAGTCGCGCGGTTCCGACCCGATTCCTGGCGCCGAGCAGTATGGCCGACCGCAGGCCGGCGCCCAGCCTCAGTATGCTCCGCAGGCGCAGCAGCAGAACTACGCCCCTCAGGCGTCGCGCAGCGGCGGCGGTTTTATGGCCGGCGCGCTGCAAACGGCGGCAGGCGTCGCGGGCGGCGTGGTGCTGGGAAACATGTTGACCAATATGTTTAGCGGCTCGCATCCGCAGGAGATCGTCAATATCATCGAAGAGAAACCGCAGCCGGATCTCAGCCAGGCGCAGGACAATAGCGTCGCTGACGATACCTTCCGCCAGGATGACGGGCAGTTCCTCGCCGACAACAACGATTATGACGCCGACTTTGACGCCGGTTTCGGCAATGATGATTTCGGCAGCGACGACGACAGCTGGGTTTAACCCTGCTGGCCCTTAACGTCTAACAGCCATTTCTCCAGCGCGGCGGCAAACTGCTGCCGATCGCGCTGGGATAAGCTATCCGGGCCGCCGGTCTGCACGCCGCTGGCCCGCATCGTTTCCATAAAGTCGCGCATCGTCAGGCGTTCGCGAATGGTCGCCTCGCTGTAGCGTTCACCGCGTGGATTCAGCGCCGCCCCGCCTTTCTCCAGCACTTCCGCCGCCAGCGGAATATCGGCGGTAATCACCAGATCTCCCGGCTCGCATAAACGTACGATTTCGTTATCCGCCACGTCAAACCCCTGCGCCACGCGCAGCGTGCGGATAAAGCGCGACGGCGGGACGCGCAGAGGCTGGTTAGCAACCAGCGTCAGCGAGATTTGCGCGCGCTCGGCGGCGCGGAACAAAATATCTTTAATGACGTTCGGACACGCGTCCGCATCAACCCAAATAGCCATTGCGGCTCCTGTCGATGAAAAAGAGATGCCGTATTGTCGCCTGCTTTTGCCTTCCGCGAAAGCAACAAGATGTTAAGCTATATCGCTAACGATAAAACAAACAAAGGGGATTGGTGATGGAGAAGAAAATCGGCTTTATCGGCTGCGGCAACATGGGCAAGGCCATCCTGGGCGGCCTGATCGCCAGCGGGCAGGTGCAGCCGGGTCAAATCTGGGTCTATACCCCGTCGCCGGATAAAGTGGCGGCCCTGCACGACCAATACGGCATTAATGCGGCGCAAAGCGCGCAGGAAGTGGCTCAGGTGGCGGATATCGTTTTTGGCGCCGTAAAGCCGGGCGTGATGGTAAAAGTGCTCAGCGACGTCGCCTCCAGCCTGAATAAAGACTCTCTGGTGGTTTCTATCGCCGCGGGCGTAACGCTCGACCAGCTGGCGCGCGCCTTAGGCCATGACCGCAAAATAGTCCGCGCGATGCCCAACACGCCTTCGCTGGTCAACGCGGGGATGACGTCGGTCACGCCGAATGCGCTGGTCAGCGCCGAAGAAACCGCGGAGATCCTGACCATATTCCGCTGCTTTGGTCAGGCGGAAATCATTGCTGAGCCGATGATTCATCCGGTGGTCGGCGTCAGCGGCTCCGCGCCGGCTTACGTCTTTATGTTTATCGAAGCGATGGCCGACGCCGCTGTGCTTGGCGGAATGCCCCGCGCGCAGGCTTATAAATTCGCGGCGCAGGCGGTGATGGGCTCGGCCAAAATGGTACTCGAAAGCGGCGAGCATCCGGGAACGCTGAAGGATATGGTGTGTTCGCCCGGCGGCACCACCATCGAAGCCGTGCGCGTGCTGGAAGAGAAAGGCTTCCGTTCTGCCGTCATCGAAGCGATGGTGAAATGCATGGAGAAATCAGAGAAGCTGAGCCGTTCCTGATTGCAATAGCGAATAGCGGGTGAGGTTTCCCTCACCCGCCCATTTCTTACACCTGTTTTTTCAGGCAGGCGCTCATAAATTTGCTGCGATCGTCCCCTTTCAGGGACTGCTGGGTCGCCTGAGCGTTACACTCGCGCATTTTCTGCTGCTGAGGCGTTAGCCCCTTACCGTCCTGCGCGGCGCCATCTTTCTTCAGGCAGCTACTCATAAACGTTTTACGCTCATCCCCTTTCAGCGACTTCGATGACGCTTCTTTATTGCAGACGCTCATCTTTTGCTGCTGAGGGGTCAACTCTTTTTCCGCGGCACTCACCGCTGTCATAAATACCAGGCCAAAAAGTAAGGTCACAAGTAATGTTATTTTCATCGCACCATCCTCTATGAGTGGATCTCTGTAAGTCTGGTCGCTGATGGAGAAAAAACCAGCCGGTAACGAAAATTCATCACCGGCGCCCGGTTATTTCAGATTAAGTGCGGCTTTCATGGTGTAGAACAGGTCCGTCTGGTCGGTTAAACCCACCACGTTGGCCGCGTGCGGGCCGTAGGCGGCAATACGCAGCTGGGTGCCGGTATGTTCCATCGACTCTTCTTCAGAGTTGCCGTAGCTCATCACCATCACCGAACCATCTTTGGTGTTCAGCGCCTGCGTCAGGCCCGGCGCTTTGGTATCTGCCGGGATAATCTGGCTGGCGTGAGCGTGGTCGGCGGTGACGATAACCAGGGTATTGCCCTCTTTTTTGGCAAATTCCAGCGCCTTCTGTACCGCTTCGTCCAGATCGACGGTCTCGCCAATCTGACCGCACGGATTCGCCGCGTGATCCTGTTTATCGATAGAAGCGCCTTCCACCTGCAGGAAGAACCCCTTCTCATTGCTGCTCAGCAGATCGATGGCTTTTTCGGTCATCTGCGCCAGCGTCGGCACCGATGCATCGCGTTTCGGGTTCGGCGTACAGGTCACCGCCGCCTTATCGATATTGCCGTGATAAGACGCCTTTGGGCCTTCCCAACGCACCGGCATATTGCCTTCCGCGAAGAGACCGAGCAGCGGTTTGTCCTGATTGGCCTGGCTAATGGCGGCCAGCGAGCTGGCGTCGGTGACGATCTGGTAGCCGCGGGCTACCGCCTGATCGTGCAGCGTTTTGCCCTGCCATTCACCGGCCGTCGCGCTTTCCGCGAAGGTTTTCGCACCGCCGCCCAGTGTTACGTCGGGACGGGCGTTCAGCAGCTGTTCGGTAATCGAACCTTTACCGCCCTTTTCCAGCGCGTTGCTGGCGCATTTTTCGCTGGTCACGCTCGGGCCGTAGCATTTACGCGACGTCACATGCGCCACCAGCGCAGCGGGAGTGGCGTCCTGCAGTTCCGCCGTGGAGACGTTACCGGTAGCTAAGCCCGCCGCTTTCGCCAGCTCAAGGATGGTCTGATGATCTTTTTCATGGATATCCACGCCCAGCGCGCCGTTATAGCTTTTCACGCCGGTGGTCCAGGCCGTTGCGGAAGCGGCGGAGTCGGTGACATAATCCGGCTTGCCGGTTTTCTTATCCAGAGAATAATGGGTGTACTGGCCGGTCAGCGGCAGCGCGTCAATGCCTTTAAAGAAGCCGCCCGCCCCTTCTGCATAATTTCGCGCGGCGGTGATTTCAGAATCGCCCATTCCGTCGCCAATCAGCAAAATAATATTTTTAGCCGGTTTATTGATTAACGAAGCGCGCAGCGCCTCGGTCTGGTCACCGCTTAAACGACGCGCGCCGCCCGGCGTGGTGATATCGCCCTGCGCGGCACGATTTTCCAGAACCGGTGCGGTTGTTGTTTCTGCGTGAATAATCGGGGAGCCCAGCAGAGGCAGCAGGGCAATAAACAGGGCGCTTAATTTCACTTTTATCGTCTCCATGTAAAAAATACTTTAAAAAACAAAACGAGGGAGACTGTATAAAAGCGATGTGACAGTAAAATGACAGCATCCATACCCTGTCACAAAACTAGCTACGAGGATGCCGTAACAGCTTCTTTATATATTGCTGCAGGAGCTGGGTATCGCGGTCATCCACCAGCGGGCCGGGGCTGGCCTCATCGATTGCCTGCTCAATATCGATGATGAGCGCCTGCTGGGCGTCCTGCTCCATATGACGTAGCAGAGCGGTCACCACCACTTCCAGCGCCTCAACCTGGGCCGTCAGCTCCTTCGATTCTTCTTCCTTTTGGGCGAGTTTTACCAGTAGCTCAGCAATGAGATTCTTCACAGCACTTTATCCTTATGCGAGGTCCGTAGTCTGCTATTTATGTCATACATTAGCCGTCGGTTGCCACTATTATTTTTTAAAAAAGTTCGCCACGCCGGTGAATAACAAGCGAAACGTTTTGCTCTTTGCATGCCACCCGCCAGGAATTTACTCAATGCGGATTAATAAGCATCATAACCAACTTTAACAAATAAGAATAAAATGGAATATCGCTATTCTATCGATAACTATAACGTATCGCCATAATATATCTGGTAGGCCAGATTCACGCTGTCCGGCGCGTCTTTACCGGCCAGGCGCGCAATAAGTATTTCGCTCGCCGTTTTACCGATTTCATAACGTGGGGTAATGACGCTGGCTATTTTTTGCAGCCGCGCACGGCCAATTTCCAGCCCGTGAAAACCGGCGATGGCGATCTCCTGCGGAACGGCTTTCCCCTGCGCCTGGCACTCGAGCAGCACCCCCACCGCCAGATCGTCGTTGGTACAAAAAATGGCGTCAATATCCGGGCGCGTCTGCTGCATCTGCAGGAACATCTGCCGGCCAAGCGCAACCGAGGAGATGGTCCGCGGCGCCATGTGATACGCCTTCAGGCCGTGCTCCGCCAGCGCCAGCTCGGTGCCGCGGAAGCGGCTTAAATCGCGGGGATCGTCCATTGAACCAAAAAAGGCGATCGCCCGTTTGCCGCTCTCAAGAAAAGCATGAGTCATATCCCACGCCGCCTTTTCGTTATCGAACCCCACCTGGATATCCAGCTGCTGGCCGCCGTAGTCCATCAGTTCAGCGACGGGGATACCGCTGGCGCGCACGTACTGCACCATGCGATCGCTGTGCTGCTTCCCGGTCAAAATCAGCCCATCGATATTATAAGAGAGCAGATTGAGCACTTCGCGCTCTTCGCGCTGCGGGTCATATTCGTAGTTGGCAATCAGGGTCTGATACTGGTGCGCGGAGGTCACCGACTCAATGCCGGCCAGCACATCGGCAAAAATCTGGTTGCGGAAGGAGGGAATAAGCACGCCAATCGTTTTACTCCGGGCGTTAAGCAGGATTTCCGGGGCGCGGTTAGGGATATAGTTGTTCTCTTCCATGACCTTTGAAATCAGCTCACGGCTGCGCTCAGAAACCTGGCCGGGGTCACGTAAATAACGGCTGACCGTCATTTTATTCAGCCCCGCCAGGTTGGCGATATCCTGCAATGTCATCCGGTTGTTTTTCATCAGGTTCTCTACGACAAGCGACTTTTATGCTCGCAGAGAACCTTACCACAGCAGCGGCGGTTTATGTTAGCCGGCAACCTTTTTTGCCGTCACCGGGGGGACGGGTTGCGGGTTAGCGCGCACGTTGTACATCAGCACGACGGAGGACAGCAGCGCGACAGCCATAAAGGTATAGGAAACCCCCGGCCCGCCGGTAATCCCGTTGAGGTACCCCACCAGCCACGCGCCAAGGAAAGCGCCGAGCGCGCCAAAGCTGTTGATTAAGCCCATCGATACGCCGGAAACGTTGCGCGGCAGCAGTTCAGGAATAAGCGCGAAGAACGGCCCATACGGCGCATACATGCAGGCCGCGGCAATGACCAGTAGCGCATAGGAGAGCCAGAACGCCTGGTTGCCCACCAGCCAGGAGCCAAAGAAAGCGATAGCGGCAATCAGCAATAACGGCCAAATAAACAGTTTACGATTCTGGCACTTATCCGACAGCCAGGAGACCGTCAGCATCAGGATAATTGCCGCCAGGTACGGCACCGCCGCCAGCCAGCCCACCGCCACGATATCCATCTGCGCGGCGTTCTTCAGAATCGACGGCATCCACATCATGAAGCCGTACACGCCGATGCTCCACAGCGCGTGCACGGCGCAGAGCATGATCACATTGCGCGAGCGCAGCGCTTCACCGTAGTTGCGCACCGGCTTGATATGACTCTGCTCGCTGTCCATCACCTTCTGCAGGGTCTCTTTTTCCTGCTCATTCAGCCAGGAAACCTCGGACGGTTTATCGCGCACCAGTATCCACCAGCATACCGCCCACAGTACCGCCGGAATGCCTTCGATGATAAACATTTCGCGCCAGCCCCACGCCTGAATCAGGTAGCCGGAAACGATGGACATCCACAGCACCGTTACCGGGTTTCCGAGGATCAGGAACGTGTTGGCGCGCGAACGCTCGGTTTTCGTAAACCAGTTGCTGATATAAATCAGCATCGCCGGCATCACCGCCGCCTCAACCACGCCAAGGGTAAAGCGAATCGCCATCAGCATCGGAATATTGCTGACGAACCCGGTCGCCGCCGCGCAGAATCCCCATAAAATCAGGCTAAAGAAAATCATTTTTCGCACGCTGCGTTTTACCGCATATATCGCGCCGGGTACCTGGAAAAAGAAATAGCCGAGAAAAAATAGCGCGCCAATAAGCGATGCCGTTCCTTTGGTAATACCCAAATCGCTTTCAATTCCCGCCGCAGCGGCAAAACCATAATTCGCACGGTCAAGGTAGGCCAGACTATAGGTAATAAATATAATCGGCATTAAATACCACCAGCGACGCGCGGGTAATTTCGCGAGCATGTGCATAAGCACTCCTCAGATATCAATATCATCACACGGGTTTAATACTCTGTCCTTCAGGTAGTGCGGGCACGCTGCTGCCCGAAGGACGCGAAGTGATTCAGACAGCGGCAAGCATTCCGCCGTCCACAAACAGCAAATGACCGTTAACAAAGTTTGCCGCCGACGAGGCCAGATATACCGCGGCGCCAATCAGTTCTTCCGGTTTTCCCCAGCGCGCCGCCGGGGTACGCTGGTACAGCCAGGCGGAAAACGCCTCATCGTTGACCAGGGCGGCCGTCATGTCGGTGGCAAAATATCCCGGCGCGATACCGTTAACCTGAATATTATATTCGGCCAGCTCAACGCACATGCCGCGGGTCAGCATTTTAACCGCCCCTTTCGAGGCCGCGTAAGGCGTAATGGTTTTACGCCCCAGCTCGCTCTGCATTGAGCAAATATTAATTATTTTCCCCGCGCGGCGGCCCATCATATATTTCGCCACCTGCTGAGAAACCAGGAAAACGCCCTTCTGATTGACCTCAATAACGTTATCCCACTCCTCCTCCGGAAATTCGGTAAAAGGGAAACGCCGCTGGATCCCGGCGTTATTAATTAAAATATCAATGGCGCCGATCTCCTCTTCGATGCGGGCTATCGCCTGCTCGACCTGCGCCGCCCGGGTGACATCAAAGGCGACCCCTACCGCATGAAAACCCTGCGCCACCAGCGCCTGCGCCGCCTGGTCCGCGCGCGCCTGGGTGCGGTCGTTGATGATGATCTCCGCGCCGTACTCCGCCAGGCCGCCGGCCAGCAGATGGCCAATCCCCTGAGCGGAGCCGGTGATCAGTGCGCGCTTCCCTGACAAATCAAATAAATTTCGCATAAAACCTCTTTTTCAATAACTGTTACGCGTAACTGTATACGCGTAACAGTCAGGAATAGAAGAGGATGAGAGGGGAAAATGATCGTTTTGTGATCGGTGATACATTTAAAGCTTCGGGAACACCGAGGCCGCTACTGACGCTGTCGCATCCATCGCGGCCGAGGAGAAAGAGCGGAATTAAGCCACAGGACGGCGGCTGCGGCGCAGCATGATGGCCAGCTGCCAGATATTGATCAGGACAATAACCGCCGTGGCGATAAACACCCAGCGGAAGCCGGCCATGGCCGAGACCGACGCGCCGATCAGCGGCCCGGCCACGTTGCCAAGATACATAAACGACTGGTTATAGCCGAAAATACGCCCGGTGACGCTGTCGCTACAGTATTTGAGCAGAAGGGTTTGCACCGCCGGCAGCATCGCCCCATCGGCAAAACCGAGCAGGAAACGCAGCACACCAAGCTGGAATGGGGTGGTAACGAACGACATGGCAAAGAACATCACCACCGCGCAGCACAGCGTCGCCAGCAGGATCCGCGAGGTGCCGATCCTGTCGCCCAGTTTCCCCAGACGGGGAGCCGAAATCAGCGCCGACACGCCCGGCACGGCGGCGATCATGCCGGCGAGAAAGGCGATGTTATTGCTATCCGGCGCCATCGACTTGATAAACAGCGCCAGAATCGGGCCGATTGAGCCGTTGCACAGTTGGATCACCAGAGTGGTGAAAAACAGGCTGATCACCAGTCCCGGATAGGGCAGCGAGGCAAATACCGCCTTGCCGCTCAGCCGCTCCGCCCTGGTGACCTGCGGCCGGGCGCCCTCTTTAATCAGAAACAGCGTCACCAGGAAGCTTACGGTCAGCAAAATCGCGGTGATGATAAATACGGCGCGCAAACCGACGTGGTCGGCCAGGAAACCGCCGAGCAGCGGCCCGCCAATCACGCCGCTGATCTGCGCCGTCGACAGCGTGCTCAGCGCCCAGCCGCTACGCTCGCGCGGAACCTGAGACGCCACCAGCGCCATGGCGTTGGGAATATAGCCGGAAGTCAGTCCCATCACCGCGCGCAGGATAAACAGCTGCCAGACGTTGGTGGCGAACGCCTGAAGTAAAATGGCGATGGCCATCCCCAGCGAGGCGCGCAGCAGCATCAGCTTGCGCCCTTTGCGGTCGGCGAGGCTCCCCCACATCGGCGAGACAATCGCCGACACCAGAAAAGTGACGCTAAACGTCAGGCCCGACCACATGGATAACGCTTCATGCGAGGTCACGCCCAGTTGGGAAACGTACAGCGGCAAAAAGGGAAGAATTTGGCTGATGGCCAGGCCGGTAAAAAAACAGCCAAACCAGACGGAGATAAGATTAACCTTCCAGGATTCCATAACTACGCGTATTCATTAATTTTTTGGCAATTATTAACTAGCTTAGCAATTTCCCCTGTCCGACGTACTACCAGAGATGCGCTGACGGCGAGTTTAGTGTTTTATGACACCAGATTGCCCTGTTGCGAATAATTTCGTGGTGAAAAGCGTGGTATACAGCGAGTTATGCTCAGAAACAGAACCCCTGGCCGCGCATACCGAGGTGAAAATGGTTCGCATGGGCCGCGTTATAGTCCGGCCCTAAAGCGTTGCCGTAATAGCTGCAACCGCCGGCCAGTAACGCCTGTAGCCAGGGGTGATACTGCGCATCGGGCCACCCTTTCAGCACGCTGATGCGTCGGCCATCGGCCAAATGAAAGCCGCTGATATCCAGCGCCTCCGCGGTAGCGTGCTCACTGCGCCGCGCGTTCTGACGATGGTAAATATTACGGCAGGCATAGCTGCCAAAATGGTCGACCTGGCGGAGCTCTTGCCCCAGCATCCGCCGAGTCAGCGGTTTCGCCTGCTGTTGCAGATACAGCGCGCTGCTTAACGCCAGCGGGCAGCTGGCGAGGAAGCTGCTGCTGAGCTTTACCGCGCCAAAATCGCGTACCCGAACCACGTTTTGCAGGGGGCACTCTCCCCCGCTATCGGCCACCGCCCGGCTGGTGATGAGATTTCGCTGATTCGCTTCCTTCAGCAGGTTGGCGCACTGTCCGGGCGTCAATCGCCGCAGCTTATAGTGGGTGATGAACCCCGGCGGATCCTCCAGACGCAGCGGCGCCAGCGGGTTATAGTGCGCGGGAAGATAACGATAGCCGTAATATCCGGCCGCCAGCAGCGCCAACAGAACGATAAGCCCTTTTCCTTTCACGCGCTGCCTCCCAATGCTTTACCCGGTGAATATTATGGCAGCCAGGCGGCCGTTTCACATGCTATGTTATGCCCTTTGATGTAATCATGATGGAAGTTGAAATGGCTAAGATGAGGGTTGGGATCGTTTTCGGCGGTAAGTCGGCAGAACATGAAGTATCGCTACAGTCAGCGAAAAATATCGTGGAAGCCATCGACAAAACGCGCTTCGACGTCGTTTTGCTGGGGATTGATAAGCAGGGGCAGTGGCATATCAACGACGCCAGCAACTATCTGCTCAATCCGCAGGACCCCGCCCATATTGCCCTGCGCCCATCCGATATTACCCTGGCGCAAATTCCCGGACGCGAAGCGCAGCAGCTGATTAACGCCGATAGCGGCCAGCCGCTGGCGGCCATCGACGTCATTTTCCCGATTGTTCACGGCACCCTTGGGGAAGATGGTTCTCTGCAGGGTATGCTGCGGATGGCTAACCTGCCCTTCGTCGGCTCCGACGTCCTCGGCTCCGCCGCCTGCATGGACAAAGACGTGACCAAGCGTCTGCTGCGCGATGCCGGGCTGTCGATTGCGCCTTTTATTACCCTGACCCGCGCCAACCGTCATCAGGTGAGCTTTGCCGAAGTGCAGGCGAAGCTGGGCCTGCCGCTGTTCGTCAAACCGGCGAACCAGGGCTCCTCGGTGGGCGTCAGCAAGGTCAACAGCGAAGAGCAGTATCAGCAGGCCGTCGCCCTGGCCTTCGAATTTGACCATAAAGTGGTGGTTGAACAGGGGATTAAAGGGCGTGAGATCGAGTGCGCGGTATTGGGCAACGATAATCCCCAGGCCAGCACCTGCGGTGAAATCGTCCTCAACAGCGAATTCTACGCCTATGACACCAAGTACATTGACGATCAGGGCGCGAAGGTGGTGGTTCCGGCGGCCATCGACAGCGATGTAAACGATAAAATTCGCGATATCGCCGTTCGCGCCTATCAGACCCTCGGCTGCAGCGGGATGGCGCGCGTCGATGTGTTCCTGACCGCCGATAACGACGTGGTGATTAACGAAATCAATACGCTGCCGGGCTTCACCAACATCAGCATGTATCCGAAGCTATGGCAGGCCAGCGGTCTGGACTATACCAGCCTGATTAGCCGCCTGATTGAGCTGGCGCTTGAGCGTCACGCCGCCGATCGGGCGCTGAAAACATCGATGAATTAAGCCCGGGTAAGCGTTTAGGCCGCGACCCGGGGAGTGCCGGGGTTGATGTATCAGCCCGGCATCTTCCCGGCTCGCGCTGCGCTTAGCCGGGCTACGGGTTCACCACCTCCGGTTCACGCTTCCTCTGCCGGGCGGCGGCGAATAATAAACCCGGCAATCCAGAAGCTAATGACCCACGTCACCAGCCCAACCGCGTAAGAACGCCAGCCTTCGGTTTCATACCCGAGCAGCCCGACCACGCCATTCATAATAAAAATTAACCCCAGCGCTACCGCGTAGTAGTGCCAATCGCGGCGGATTTTTTCCGTGAGTTTCATAACCACTCCGACAACAAAAAAAGCATCTTCGCATAGCCGCCACCGCGGGTCTGTAGCGGCGTTGAGAATTGTCGCACATTGCGATATTGGTCTAAATTTCACAAATTTGTAGCAAACTCACAACCCGATGAAATCAGGAATATTCCTGGGCGGAAATTACCAGCAATCTGATACTGAAATCCCCCCTTCGTTGCCAGAATTACCCTCTACGTCGCCGTGGAAAAAACGGCAAGAAAGTGAAGTACGGAGGTCAAGATGGCAGAGTTCACCTTTGCAAAGACCGTCAACGGCGGCAAAAAGAGGGGCTCTCTCACCGGCAGCAACATCGCTTACGCTCTGTTTGTGCTGTTTTGCTTCTGGGCCGGTGCGCAAATGCTGAGTATGCTGATCCACGCGCCCGGCGTTTTTGAGCATCTGATTCAAATGCAGGACAGCAGCCGCCCGCGGGTCGAGATTAGCCTGGTGGTCGGTACCCTGTTCGGCCTGATTCCCTTCCTGGCGGGCTGCGTGCTCATTGGTATTCCTGGGCTGATATTCCGCTGGCGCAGCCGCCGCTAACGGCGCGCCATACAGCTGGCCCGCCGGTCGTCAACGCGTTTGGCAAACCAGGCGGTCGTCAGGTTACGGGTGATTTTCGGGCTCTCAAGCTGAATGCCCGGCAGCACCTCCCGCGGGAGCGTTTTGCCGGCTTTCTTATCGGCAATGCGAAACACCTGCTTATAGAGATCGCTCTCTTCAAACGCCAGGGTATCGCCCTTCTTTAACTGACGATGGATATCATCATCGCTCATTGCCAGCTGTGAGGATAACCGGCGCACCGCCAGTTCGGTGGTTCCGGCCTCGTCGCTATCGTAGCGAATCAAATCGCCATCCAGCGCCAGCTTCACGCCCGTCGCTTTTGCGACGGCGTTCTGGAAGGCGGCGTTGCGGCTGGCGTACCATCCGGCGTTGAAATCGGCAAAACGGTACAGCGGTACGCTGTAGTTCGCCGGATAGTTCAACAGATGATAGGTGCCGAACCACAGACCGCCGCGCAGGCTGAACACCTCCTGGCGTACGGTACCGTCGATTTTCCACGGGTAGCCGTCGGTATGCTGCTCGGCGAAGGCGATGCTGACCTGCATCGGGCCGCCGGTATGCACCGGGTTCAGCGAGCCGAACAGCTTCTGCCCCATCGGCACCATGCCGATAAAATCATCGAAAATCGCGCTCAGCTGCTTTTCGGTTTTCACGCTATCGAGGCGTTCGCTATAGCTTTTGCCGTTGGGCGATTTGATTTTCAGCGCGGTATGCACCAGAAAAACCGGGATATGCATTTTCTCCGCCCGGCGGTCAATCTCCTGCCAGGCGATTTTATTCAGCCCCGGCACCGCCGGGTCGGCCTGATAGTTGGACTCCTGCTGCGCCACCGCCAGCACTGAACAGACGTTCTCTTCCGTCGGCGCCAGCTTCTGGCTGGCAAAGGTTTTGGCGATGGCCTGCGCCCAGGCCTCGCGATCTTTCACGCTGGCGGGCATTTTCTGCCGCACCACCGTGGCAACATCAATCGCCTTTTCGCCCTTTTTCAGCTCCGGCTCCGGCTTGCTGGAGCAGGCGGTGAGGACAATCCCTGCCAGTAGCGTCAGGGTGAGAGAAGTGATTCGGGATTGCGCTACCGGCATGGTTCATCCTTGCGTTGATCAACTTAATGTTTGCGTCACGGTCTGCAGCTCTTTGCCATCCAGCTCACGCTCGAAGCTGCGCAGACGTTTGTAGATAGACATCAGCTCAACCAGTGTAGTCCATGAGCTAATCAGATACTGGAATGAACCGCGGACCTGGCCAAAGACGTTGGTGATCTGGGTCATCAGGCCCAGCGTAATCGTACCGGCAACAATCGACGGAAACAGCAGGAACAAACCGAAAACGTTATCCACCTGCAGATACAGAATACGGGCGATATTGAAATACATGTAGTGGAAATAGAGGCGGAAATAGTTGCGGCGCACGGCGCCAAACAGCTCACGCACCGTCGGCGGCGTCGCGCGGTTGGCGTCATCTTCGCCGTACACCAGCTCTTTACGATAGGCTGCCTCAACGCGCTGGTTTTTGAACTCCAGGCCGGGCAGCTTGATCCCCACCACCGCCAGCAGGCCGGTACCCATTAACGACCAGACAATGGCGGCAATCACCAGGCCGTAGGGCAGGTGGCCGACAATCGGTAAATCCGGGACGTGCGCGGAGAGCGTCACCAGCACCGGCAGGAAGGCGATAAGGGTCATCACCGCATTAAGGAAGCTGACGCCCATGCTCTCCAGGGTGGAAGCAAAGCGCATGGTATCTTCCTGCACACGCTGCGCCGCGCCTTCGATATGGCGCAGATGCTGCCAGTGCGCCATATAGTGTTCGTTCATGGCGGTACGCCAGCGGAAAACGTAGTGGCTGACGAAGAAGTTGTTCATCACCCCGATGACCACCGCGATAAGCGCGATGCCGAGAAAGATGCCAATCTCCTGATAAAACTGGTTAATGCTGACCTTATGCGGCGTCGCCAGCGCGGCCTGAATAAGATCGTAGAACGGGGCGTACCAGGCGTTGATCGCCACCCCGACCTCGACCAGAAACCAGGTGACGAAAATAATCAGCGAGGTGCCGAGGATCGACCAGTACTGCCAGCGGTGGGGGCTGTAAATAAACCAAAAGAGGGCGAAAACGCCCACGCAGAATACGTAGAACGCGTAGAACACCAGGTAATTGAGCGACCAAAAGCGCGCCGCGCTAATCGCCACATCCTGAGATGCGCCGGTGACCCGCAGCAGCCAGTCGCCGCCGCCCGCCTGCCAAAAGATCACCGCCAGCAGCGACCACATAAAGGCAGAAATAAAAAACGGCCCCGGTTTGGGGAAAAAGGATTTAAACATCATGCTCTCCTGCTAACTTCTTTTTCGTTTTGCTGTGCTGTGTACCACAAAGACGCCCGCCGCAAAGCCGTCGCAGCGAAGCAAAGTGGGCGGATGATGAGACCGGATATCAGCAGCTTAGTTCGCCGACCATCCGTTCAGAATTGTTTCTGTCGATTTCACCTGTAAAGGATTGCCCGGAACGGTCAGCGTACGCCACACCTCGTTGTAGTGGGCGATCAGCGTGACGGCCTGCGCCGCCGGGCGGTTGGCTGTGGTATGGGCATCTTCAGCGACGGTAATCGCATAGCCCCGGCTGGCGCCGTTTTTGATGGTGGTATCTACGCAGTAGTCGGTGGCGCAGCCGCAAATCACAAACTGCGTGATGTGATGTTCGCGCAGCACCTCTTCCAGGCGGGTGCGGTAAAAGGCGTCGCAGGCGGTCTTGGTCACGAACAACGCGCCTGCCGGCTGGTGCAGTTCAGGCAGCAAAGCAAAACCTTCGCTCCCCTCTTCCAGACCGCCCTCTTCGCAGTGCTGAATGAAGATAACGGTATCCGCGGCGTTTATCAGGCGGTTAATTTGCGCCGCGCAGCGCTCGCGCTCAATACGCGGCGTCGCGAAAACGCCGTTTTGCATATCCACTACCATCACTACCCGTTTCGCCGCCATCGTCTCTTGCCACCCATGTTTAGCCAAAACGAATATCATACGCGCCCGCAGGCGAAAGCCGCTATCCGAAAGCAAAAAAAGGATTTTTTACGCCAGGTTACGTTTTTCCGCACAGAATGGCGTTATTAGCGCTTTGCTCGGCGGCGCTTCGTAGTATAAATACGCTCTATATTTTTCTTCACCATGATGGATGCCCCCGTTGAAACGTAGTCTGCTCATTTTTGCTGCGCTGTGCGCGGCGTCGTTGACATCGGCCCAGGCCGCGCAGCCGAGCGTCGACCCGGAATTCGCTGCGGATGTTGTCGACCGTTACGCTAACCATATCTACTACGGCAGCGGCGCGATCGGCATGGCGCTGGTGGTTATCGATGGTAACCAGCGCGTATTCCGCAGCTTCGGCGAGACGCGCCCGGGCAATAATGAGCACCCGCAGCTCGATTCGGTGATTCGCATCGCCTCCCTGAGCAAGCTGATGACCAGCGAAATGCTGGTCAAACTTCTCGACCAGGGCGTGGTGAAGCTCAACGATCCGCTGAGCAAATACGCTCCGCCGGGCGCGCGCGTGCCGACATATCAGGGAGCGCCCATTACGCTGGTGAATCTGGCGACCCATACCAGCGCCCTGCCGCGCGAGCAGCCCGGCGGCGCGGCGCATCGTCCGGTGTTCGTCTGGCCGACGCGCCAGCAGCGCTGGAACTGGCTCTCCACGGCAACGTTAAAAGCCGCGCCGGGTTCCCAGGCCGCCTATTCCAATCTGGCGTTCGATTTACTGGCCGATGCGCTCTCTACCGCCGCGGGCAAGCCCTGGCCGCAGCTGTTTGAAGAGCAGATTACCCGTCCGCTGGGGATGAAAGACACCACCTTTACGCCTTCGCCCGATCAGTGCCGGCGCCTGATGATCCCGGAGAAAGGGGCCAGCCCGTGCAACAATACGCTGGCGGCCATCGGCAGCGGCGGCGTTTACTCCACGCCTGGCGATATGATGCGCTGGATGCAGCAGTTCCTCTCTTCCGATTTCTTCACCCGCGGGCAGCAGGCGGACCGGATGCAGACGCTCATTTATCAACGCAGCCAGCTGACGAGGGTGATCGGGATGGACGTGCCGGGCAAAGCCGATGCGCTGGGTCTCGGCTGGGTCTACATGAAGCCGAAAAACGGTCAGCCGGGCATTATTCAGAAGACCGGCGGCGGCGGCGGTTTTATCACCTACATGGCGATGAACCCGCAGGCTAACGTCGGCGCCTTCGTGGTGGTCACCCGCTCTTCATTGACGCGTTTCAACAACATGAGCGATGGCGTCAACGAGCTGGTCAGCGAATTAAGCGGCGACCGCCCCGGGATTGAGACCGCCAGCCAGTAACCTGTTGGGATGTTTTGCCGACGATAGATAAGGATCGTTTTGGCGAAACATCCCGCCGCCAATTGAGGTAAACTCGCTTTTTTCATTTCACAAAATCAGGCAAACCATGACAGATTTAATCACTCGCCCGCGCCGACTGCGCAAGTCCGCTTCGCTACGTGCCATGTTTGAAGAGACAACACTGAGTTTGAACGACCTGGTGTTGCCGATCTTTGTTGAAGAAGAAATCGACGATTACAAAGCCATCGAAGCGATGCCCGGCGTGATGCGTATTCCGGAAAGACACCTGGCGCGCGAAATCGAGCGCATTGCCAACGCCGGTATCCGTTCGGTGATGACCTTCGGCATTTCCCATCATACCGATGCCGTTGGCAGCGATACCTGGAACGAAAACGGCCTGGTAGCGCGCATGTCCCGCATCTGTAAAGAGGCGGTGCCGGAGATGATCGTGATGTCCGACACCTGTTTCTGCGAATACACCTCCCACGGCCACTGCGGCGTGCTGTGCGATCACGGTGTCGATAACGATTTAACCCTTACCAACCTCGGTAAGCAGGCGGTGGTCGCCGCTGCCGCAGGCGCGGATTTTATCGCCCCGTCCGCCGCGATGGACGGCCAGGTGCAGGCCATTCGCCAGGCGCTGGACGCCGCCGGATTTACCGATACGGCGATTATGTCCTACTCCACCAAGTTCGCTTCATCGTTCTATGGTCCGTTCCGCGAAGCCGCGGGTACCGCGCTGAAAGGCGATCGTAAAACCTATCAGATGAGCCCGATGAACCGCCGCGAAGCGATTCGCGAATCGCTGCTGGACGAAGCCCAGGGCGCCGACTGCCTGATGGTCAAACCGGCCGGTCCCTATCTCGATATCCTGCGCGATCTGCGCGAGCGCACCAACCTGCCGCTCGGCGCGTACCAGGTGAGCGGTGAATACGCGATGATTAAGTTCGCCGCCCAGGCCGGCGCTATCGATGAAGAGAAAGTGGTGCTGGAAAGCCTCAGCGCAATCAAGCGCGCCGGCGCGGATCTGATCTTCAGCTACTTCGCCCTCGATCTCGCCGAAAAGAAAATCCTGCGTTAATTCGGCTATTACCGTTCCCCGGTCGCGGCTATACGACCGGGCTACAGGCTCACAGCTATCTGTGGGTTGGTAGCCCGGACAGGCGCAGCGCGCCGCCTCCGGGAAATCATTTTAACAACGCTCGCCGCACAATAATTCCTTCACCTCCCCACCCCAATCAACAGGATACAAACTACGGCTTACATCGCGATGAAAGGTTGAATAGGGCCAATCCCGTACCTGCCTTACCCACCCGTGCTTAACCGGATTGATATAAATATAATCAACATGGCTTCGGTAATCCTTCTGGTTACGAATGGCGTGTTCCCAATATCTCGGTTGCCACACGTCATGCGCACCTGTTAAACCTGAAAAATGCTTTTTAATTGCTCTCCAGCGCGATGGAAAATCGCTGTCGTTGTCAGGTAAGGTCCAGACGCAATGAAGGTGTTCGGGGAGCACCACCCAGGCATCAATATGAAAAGGTTTCTGTTTGTGGACTATTGCCACCGCCTGTCGTAACGCATCAATACGCTGAACCAGAAATCGACTCTCTCTGTCGCGTAAATTGACGGTAAAAAACCAGCTCCCACCCTTGAGGTAATAACGACGATAATCGACCATCGGATGCTCCCTGCCGAAGATATTTGCCTGTTCCCCAGGTTAAAAGAGGGAGAGACCGAAAGGCAAGAAACCGGAGATCAATCTGGAAAAGCGTTCGCAACTTTTCACCTGTGGCCTTCCCGGAGGCGGCGCTGCGCGCCTGTCCGGGCTACCCGCTCCCGCCAATCCCAAATCTTCACTCTACTGTAATCTGAGCGACATCTGCGCCTTCTACTGTCTGGGCAGGACGGAGGAGGTGCCGCTATGTTTAGTCTCGACAATGTCATCGATGACCTGTGGCCTCAGGCAAAGCCAGCGCTCTGGCAGAAAAAGGTGCTGAAAAAGCTCCTGCATGAGGAAGAGTTTCAGCAGTTTGCCGCGCGTCATCATCACCTGAAAGGACTGGATACGGTCGAACAGGTGCTCGAACATCTTAATATCCGCTGCGCTATCCCGGCGCACGATCTCGAACAAATCCCCGAACATGGCCCGCTGGTCATTATCGCCAACCACCCCACCGGTACGCTTGACGGCCTGGCCCTGCTCTACGCGGTGTCCCGCGTGCGCCGCGACGTCAAAGTGGTCACCAACCGCATGCTGACCCACCTTGAACCGCTGAGCTCGCTGTTTATTCCGGTCGATAATATCAACGGCCGAACCGCCAAAGCGGCGCTGCAGCAGATGGACCAGCAGCTGCAAAACGGCGGCGTGCTGATTTTCTTCCCGGCGGGTGAAGTTTCACGCCTCACCCGGCGCGGTATTCGCGATAAAAAATGGCACTCCGGATTTATTAAGCTGGCGGCGAAATACCGCGCCCCGCTGCTGCCGGCGTGGATCCGCGCGCGCAACAGCGCGCTGTTTTACGCCAGCACGCTGATTTCCGATAGCCTGCCGCTGCTGCTGCTGATGCAGCAAATGTTTCGCCGCCGCAACGGCAGCCTGCCGGTTAATTTCGGCCAACAGATTGCCTGGTCAAGCTGGTTCGATCCTCAGCGCTCTGTTCGCGAGCTGACCGAACGCTGCTATCGCCACCTGGAGCTGCTGGCAAAAGGGCAGCCCGGCGTATTTAAAAGCGAAAGCGCTATCGCCCGACCCGAAGACCGCGCCCTGCTCAAGCGCGAACTGGGCCGGGCGGAAACGCTGGGGCGCACGGCGGATGGCAAAGTGATTTATCTCTGGCAGCGCCGCGGCCAGGAAGATGCGCCGGTGCTGCGCGAACTGGGCCGCCTGCGGGAAATCGCCTTCCGCGCGGTGGGCGAAGGCAGCGGCAAACGTCGCGACGTTGACGGTTACGACGACGACTATCTGCATCTGATTCTGTGGGATGAAGAAGACCTGGAAATCGTCGGCGCTTACCGCTTTATGCCGACCGCGATGCAGCTGGAAAAGCGCGGCCTGAACGGCGTCTACAGCTACAGCCTGTTCCATTACGACGCGCGCATGGACGATATTCTGCAGCATGGAATTGAGCTGGGGCGCAGCTTTATCCAGCCGCGCTACTGGGGCCGCCGCGGACTGGACTACCTGTGGTCCGGCATCGGCGCGTATCTGGCGCGCTATCCGCACTATCGCTATCTGTTCGGCCCGGTGTCGATTTCCGGCGGGCTGCCGCCGTCGGCGCGCGATCTGCTGGTCGCGTTCTATCGACTGTGGTTCCCGGCGACGCATCCGCTGGCGGAGTCGCGCCGCCCTTATCCGGCCTCGCTGCCCGATGTGCTGGCGCAGTTTGGCGGAGAAGATTACAACGACGATCTGGCACGGCTGAAGTCCCTGCTCGGCAACCTCGGCTGCGCGATCCCGCCGCTATATAAGCAGTACTCGGAAGTTTGCGAGCCGGGCGGCGTGCAGTTTATCGATTTCGGCAGCGACCCGGATTTCAACAACTGCGTGGATGGTCTGGTGCTGGTGGACTTGACCTACCTGAAGGCGAACCGCTATCAGCGCTATATTGGGGTACATCTGGACGCGCAAAAATCGGCATAAAAGCCTTTTCCCGGAGGCGGCGCGTATCGTAGGTTGTTTCCCGGCTTGCGGCGCATTGCGCCTTAGCCGGGCTACGGGTTTACCGCTTTCTGCGGACCGGTAGCCCGTACAAGGCGCGTTAAGCGCCGCCTCCGGGAAGCAGCGCGCAATACCGCTTCCGCTTTTCTCCACGGCGCGCGGCCGGGCTACAAGCATTACCCCGCCCGATAATAGGGTTTATCCCCGAGAATCGTCGCCCGGTGCATAATGCGCCGCTGCGGCAGGTAATCGGCGTTGGCGTAGTGCTGGGTGACGCGGTTATCCCAAATCGCCACGTCGTTCGGCTGCCAGCGCCAGCGCACCTGGAAGTCCGGTTTAGTAACGTGAGCAAACAGGAAGCCGAGCAGCGCCTCGCTCTCTTTCTCCGTGACGTCGACGATGCGGGTGGTAAAGCCCTCATTGACAAACAGCGCCTGCTTCCCGGTCACCGGATGGGTGCGCACCACCGGATGCAGCAGCGGCGGATTTTTCGCGACCGCCTCCAGCCAGCGCTGATGCTCCTCTTCGCTTTTGCGGTATTTGTACTCCTGAAACGATTTGCGAAAATCATGCTCCGCGCGCAGGCCGCTTAACAGCTGGCGCAAAGGCGCGGAGAGCGCCTCATAGGCCGCAATGCCGCTGGTCCACAGGGTATCGCCGCCGGTTGACGGCAGCTCTTTTGCCGCGAGGATCGCCCCGGCGGGCGGCGTCTCAATAAAGGTGACATCGGTGTGCCAGTTGTCGTTATCCGGCGGGTTATCGTCGTGGGTATCGAGCACGATAATCTCATCCACGCCGGGCGCGTGCGGATAGACCGGATGAACATGCAGGTCGCCAAAGCGCAGGGCGAGATCCCGCTGCTGCTCGGGAGTGATGTTTTGCTCGCGCAGGAACACCACCTGGTGACGCAGCACCGCGTGATACAGCTGCTCAAACTGGTTGTCGCTCAGCGGGCGGGTGATGTCGACCCCGGATACCTGCGCGCCAATATACGGCCCCAGCGGGGTAATGCTTAAACGTTCGCTCATTGTACTTCTCCATGCCAGGGCGTCAGGCGACGCTGCAGCGCGCGCAGCCCCAGTTCCAGTAAAAAGGCGATGATGGCAATCACCGCGATCCCGGCCAGCACCACGTCGGTGGCGAGGAACTCACCGGCGGACTGCACCATAAAACCTAACCCGCGGGTGGCGGCAATCAGCTCCGCGGCCACCAGCGTCGACCAGCCCACGCCGAGCCCAATGCGCAGGCCGGTGAGGATCTCCGGCAGCGCGCCGGGCAGGATCACCAGCCACAGCACCTGCGCCCGGCTGGCCCCTAAAGATTGCGCGGCGCGAATGCGCACCTGCTGGGCGCTCTTAACCCCCGCCAGCGCCGACATCGCCACCGGTGCGAATATCGCCAGGTAGATCAGCAGGATCTTCGAGGTCTCGCCGATGCCGAACCAGATCACCATCAGCGGTAAATAGGCCAGCGGCGGCACCGGGCGATAAAGCTCGATCAGCGGGTCGAGGATCCCGCGTACCGTGGGGCTCAGCCCCATGGCGATCCCCACCGGCACGCCGAGCAGTACCGCCGCCAGCAGCGCGATAACGATACGCGTCAGGCTCGCCGCCAGGTGCTGCCAGAGGGTGGCGTCCATAAAACCCTGCGGACCGGCAATAGCGATAAGTTTCTGCAATACCTGTCCCGGCGGCGGCAGAAACAGCGGACTAATAAGCTGCAGGGCGGCAACGGCCCACCAGATAGCCAGCAGTACCGCCAGGGTCGCCACGCTCAGGCTGAGCTGACGCGAGAGCGGCCAGCGCCACTTCAGCCCCCGCTGACGCGGTTTGTCATTGATGACCACGCTCATGAGAAAGCCTCCCGTTGTTCAAATACCCGGCTGAGGACGTATTCGCGCTGTTCGATAAACCGCGGGTCCGATTTAATGCTGCGGCAGGATTCACCGGCGACGAAGCGGCGGCCAAAATCGAGCGGCAGCCGTTCAAGCACGCGGCCCGGCCCCGGCGAGAGCAGTACCAGTTCGGTGGCCATAAACACCGCCTCTTCGATATCGTGGGTAATCAGCAGCACCTTCTTACCGGTCTCGTGCCACAGGCTGAGCAACAGGGTTTGCATCTGCTCGCGGGTAAAGGCATCCAGCGCGCCAAACGGTTCATCAAGCAGCAGCAGCTGCGGGTTGGCCGCCAGCGCGCGGGCAATGCCTACCCGCTGACGCTGGCCGCCGGAGAGCTGCCAGATAAAGCGCTTTTCCGCCCCTTCGAGGCCCACTTTTTTTAGCATCTGCGCGGCGGTTGCCCGGCGCTGCGTTTTGTCGACCCCGGCCAGCTGCAGCCCGAGCGCAACGTTATCCTGCACGTTGCGCCACGGCAGCAGCCCTTCGTGCTGAAACACCACGCCGCGATCGGCGCCCGGCCCTTCAACCCGCTGGCCTTCGAGGGTGATGCTGCCGTGCTGATAAGGCACGAATCCGGCAATCAGGTTCAGCAGCGTGGTTTTACCGCAGCCGGAGGGCCCCAGGACCACCAGCAGTTCGCCGCTGTCCAGCGTCAGGTTGATATCCGCCAGCGCCGGTTTACCGCCGTAATCGGCGGAAAGATGCGAGATTTGCAGCATCATGACCTCCTTTACTTCACAAAACGGTCGGTGACGTACTGGCTGTAGTCGCTACCGGCGGCGGGCACTTTGCCCTGCTCTTTAAGGAATTTAGCGGTGTCGATGATGGCTTTATTCACCGGCCCGTTCAGCTCCTGCGCCTGCTGGGCGGCGGTCAGGTAGGTATTGCCTTTCACCAGCCCCGGGACGTCGGCTTCCGGTACGCCGCTTAAGCGCGCCAGCTTGCTGATGTTCTCCGGCTGCTTCAGCCACTCATCCGGGTTGGCGATATAGGGCTGCTGCGCGTCAATGGCGCTTTTGGCGAAGGCTTTGACGATGTCAGGATGCTTTTCGGCAAAGTCTTTGCGTACCACCCACACGTCCAGCGTCGGCGCGCCCCACTCGCCCACCTGCGACGAGTCGGTGAGAACCGTGCCGTCTTTTTCCAGCGCGTTAACCGCCGGCGCCCAGACGTAGGCGCCGTCAATGTCGCCACGCTGCCAGGCGGCAATAATCGCCGGCGGCTGCAGGTTGAGGATCTGCACCTGCCCCGGTTTAATCCCCCAGTGCTTCAGCGCCGACAGCAGGCTGTAGTGGGTGGTGGAGATAAATGGCACGGCGATGCGTTTGCCGATCAGGTCCTGCGGTTTGGTGATGCTCTTCTTCACTACCAGCGCTTCGGAGTTACCGAGCTTTGAGGCCAGCAGAAAGACTTCAATCGGCACCTGCTGGGTGGCGGCGACCGCCAGCGGGCTGGAGCCGAGGTTGCCGATCTGCACGTCGCCGGAAGCCAGCGCCCGCACGATGCTCGCGCCGCTGTCAAACTTGCGCCAGTCGACGGTCGCCCCGCTCGCTTTGGCGAAGGTGTTGTCCGCCTGGGCGACTTTCGCCGGCTCGGCGGAGGTCTGATACGCCACGGTAACGTTGACCGCCTGGGCCTGGAACGCCGCCAGCGCCAGCGCGGCAATGAGTGTGATACGCGATGAAAAAACCATGTTGTCTGCTCCCCTGTCTTGTTATGGGGGCAGTATTTCGTTGCGCCTGAATTTGATAAAGGAATTAAAACATCTTGCTAAGAACAAAGCGTTTTTAGAAAAAAAGCGGCAATGCTTATACACAAAATCATTCATGCTGCATCGAGGCGGCAAGGTTGTTCGTCCCCGGGAGCTGACATAAGTCAGTGACCGGGGCGGGCAAACGAAGCCAACAAAGAGGCAGCTTGAAGGATGAAGTGTATTGCGATTTTGTTACATTCGTTGCATAACTGCGCCTGATTGATTGCCAGCGCAGCGGCGGCAGGCATCATAGAACCATGATGCGCTGAGAGAGAAGAAACATGATTCGAGTGGTGCTGGTCGATGACCATGTGGTGGTGCGTTCAGGCTTTGCGCAGTTACTCAGCCTCGAAGAAGATCTCGAGGTGGTTGGCCAGTTCAGCCGCGCGGCGGAAGCCTGGCCGGCGCTGCTGCGCGACGACGTCGACGTGGCGGTCATGGATATCGCCATGCCGGATGAGAACGGCCTGAGCCTGCTAAAGCGCCTGCGCGCGCAAAAGCCGCAGTTCCGCGCCATTATTCTCAGTATTTACGACACCCCCACCTTCGTGCAGAGCGCGCTTGATGCCGGCGCCAGCGGCTATCTGACCAAACGCTGCGGCCCGGAAGAGTTGGTCCAGGCGGTGCGTTCCGTCGGTATGGGCGGACACTACCTGTGCGCCGATGCGCTGCGGGCGCTGCGCGGCGGAGAACAACCGGCGCAGGTGCTGGAAGTGCTCACCCCGCGTGAACGCGAAGTCTTTGATTTGCTGGTTAAAGGCGACAGCGTCAAGGCGATCGCCTTTAAGCTCGAACTCAGCCACAAAACGGTTCACGTCCATCGCGCCAACGTGCTGGGCAAACTACAGTGTCACAGCACCATTGATCTGGTCCATTTCGCCCTCGACCACCAGCTGCTGGCGGGTCATTAATGTCGCGCAGCCTTCGCCACAGCGTCATCTCGCTGTTCATCGTGCTGGCCTGGGGAAGCGGCTGGCTGATGCTGTGGACACTCGGGTTTTACCTGACCCATAACGGCCAGCAGGCGGCGCTGTTCCTGCCGCACGGCGTCTATCTGGCGCTGCTGATCCTGCTTTCGCGCCGCTACTGGCCCGCGCTGGTACTGCCTCCGGTGCTGATGCTGCTCTGGCTGCACGGCGAACAGCTGCTGAACGGCTATATTCTGCTGGCCGCGCCGTTGATCGGCCTGCTTCCCGCCGGCCTCGCCCAACAGTTCTGGCACCGCTTTCCCCTTTACTGGCAGCGGCTGACGCTGCTGCTGGCCACGGTCACCGCCAGCGCGCTGCTCAACACCGCGCTGCTCTCGCCGTTTGTGAAAAGCCCGGCGATGATGCTCGGCCTGGCCTCGTTTACCGGCGGGGTGCTGCTGACGCCGTTTGTCTATCTGATTTTTGAATTCCTGCGCCAGCAGCACCGCTACCATCTGCTGGGCCTGGATACCAATAATCCGCCGCTGCGCACCTCGCTGATCATCTGGTGCAGCCTGTTCTTTATCATCGGCATCGGCACCCAGATGGTACTGTCGCCGGAAATCGAGCGCCTGCTGTTAATTGTGGTGTTTCTGCCCAACGTGGTGATGGCGTGGAAGTTCGGCTGGCAGGGCGGCGTCCTTTCCGGCCTGCTGGGCAGCATGATGATCACCATCGCCCGCCAGGTTGGCGTTGGATTCAGCAATCTGGTGGAGCTGGAGATTTTTCTGGCGACCCAGGCGCTGCTCGGCATCGGGCTGGGCATTGCCATCAGCCGCCAGCAGCACCTGGCGCAAAACCTGCACCACTACCGCCAGCGGCTGGAGGCGGAGCTGGCGGCCCGGCGGGCGCTGGCCGAAAAGCTGATCCATACCGAAGAGGATACGCGCAAAAGCCTGGCGCGCGAGCTGCACGACGAAATCGGCCAGAATATTACCGCCATTCAGATCCAGTCGCAGCTGGTGAAGCGGGCGCGCGATCCGGCGCAAACCCAGGCCGCCGCCAGCCAGATTAACGATCTCGCCCGGCGTATTCACCACTCCACCCGCCAGCTGCTGCGCCAGCTGCGCCCTCCGGCCCTCGATGAGCTGTCGTTTAAAGAGGCGCTGCACCATTTGCTCAATGAGTTTGCCTTTGCCGAGCGCGGTATCCGCTGCCGCTTTGACTACCGGCTCACCGCCACGCCGGAGAGCGAAACGGTACGTTTTACCCTCTATCGGCTGCTGCAGGAGCTGCTTAACAACGTCTGTAAGCACGCCGACGCCAGCGAGGTCGCCATTGCCCTGTATCAGCAGGGGACGCTGCTGCGCCTGGAGGTGAAGGACAACGGTATCGGCATCAGCCCCGACAAAATGGCCGGCTTCGGCATTCAGGGCATGCGTGAGCGGGTCAGCGCCCTGGGCGGAGAGCTGACGCTGGAGTCGCAGCGCGGCACACGCGTAATTGTTAACTTGCCCACAAATTTGCAACAAACAGCCGGCTAACCAGGAAAAAGTCTTAGTCACTCCGGACTTTCTCTCATCCCCTTTCGATTTCACTTTCATATAGTCAGCAAAACGGAGACGGCTATGCGCTCAGCAACCGACATTAATCAACGTTACAGGACGCTGCGTCCGCAGCTGCTGATGTACATGGTCATCGGATATGCGGCGTTTTACCTGACGCGCAAAAGCGTCAACTACGTATTGCCGGCGCTGCAAACGGATCTGGGCCTGGATAAAGGCGATATCGGCCTGCTGGGATCGCTGTTTTACCTGACCTACGGTCTGTCGAAGTTTACCGCCGGACTGTGGCACGACAGCCACGGGCAGCGCTGGTTTATGGGCGCGGGCCTGTTCGCCACCGGTCTGCTGAACGTGGTGTTCGCCTTCGGCGAGTCGCTGACGCTGCTGCTGGCGGTCTGGACGCTGAACGGATTTTTTCAGGGCTGGGGCTGGCCTCCCTGCGCCCGCCTGCTGACCCACTGGTACTCGCGCAACGAACGCGGCTTCTGGTGGGGCTGCTGGAATATGTCGATCAATATCGGCGGGGCGATTATCCCGCTGATTAGCGCCTTTGCCGCCCACTGGTGGGGCTGGCAGGCGGCGATGCTGGCGCCGGGGACGATTAGCATGGCATCAGGCATCTGGTTAACGCTGCACCTGAAAGGAACGCCCCGCGAAGAGGGATTGCCGTCGGTGGGCGCCTGGCGTAACGACCCGCTGGAGCTGCGCCAGGAGCGGCAAAGCCCGCCGATGGGGCTGTGGCAGATGCTGCGCACCACGATGCTGAAGAACCCGATGATCTGGCTGCTGGGCGTCTCTTATGTGCTGGTCTACCTGATCCGCATCGCGCTCAACGACTGGGGCAACATCTGGCTGACGGAGAGCCACGGCGTCAATCTGCTCAGCGCCAACGCCACGGTGATGCTGTTTGAAGCGGGCGGCCTGCTCGGCGCGCTGTTCGCCGGATGGGGTTCGGATCTGCTGTTCAGCGGCCAGCGGGCGCCGATGATTTTACTGTTCACGCTGGGGCTGATGGTCTCCGTCGCCGCGCTCTGGCTGGCGCCGGTACACCACTACGCGCTGCTGGCGGTTTGTTTCTTTACGGTGGGCTTCTTCGTTTTTGGCCCGCAAATGCTGATTGGCCTCGCGGCGGTGGAGTGTGGACACAAAGCGGCGGCGGGTTCCATCAGCGGATTTCTCGGCCTGTTCGCCTATCTGGGGGCAGCGCTGGCGGGCTGGCCTCTGTCGCTGGTCATTGAACGCTACGGCTGGTCGGGGATGTTCAGTTTACTCTCGGTCGCCGCAGTTCTGATGGGTTTATTGCTGATGCCGCTGCTGATGGCGAGCATTACTACCTCTGCTGCTCAAAGGATAAAATAATGAAAAAAACGCTGGTCACTACCCTGATTGCTTCCGGCATTGCGCTGGCGACGTTAAGCGGCGCGGCGCATGCCAAAGGTCGCCTGGTGGTCTATTGCAGCGCCACCAACGAAATGTGTGAGGCGGAAACTAAAGCCTTCGGCGAAAAATATGACGTAAAAACCTCGTTTATTCGCAACGGCTCCGGCAGCACGCTGGCGAAGGTCGATGCCGAGAAGAAAAACCCGCAGGCGGATGTCTGGTACGGCGGCACCCTCGACCCGCAGTCCCAGGCCGGCGAAATGGGCCTGCTGCAGCCCTATAAATCGCCGAATCTTACGCAGGTGATGGAGCAGTTCCGCGATCCGGCGAAGCTGAAAGGCAACTACTCCTCGGCGGTGTACGTCGGCATTCTCGGCTTCGGCGTGAACACCCAGCGCCTGAAAGAGAAAAACCTGCCGGTGCCAAAATGCTGGAAGGATCTGACCAAACCGGAATACAAAGGCGAAATCCAGATTGCCGACCCGCAGAGCTCCGGCACCGCCTACACCGCGCTGGCGACCTTCGCCCAGCTGTGGGGAGACGATCAGGCTTTCGATTATCTTAAACAGCTCAACGCTAACGTCTCCCAGTACACTAAGTCCGGTATCGCCCCGGCGCGCAACGCCGCCCGCGGTGAAACGGCCATCGGCATCGGCTTCCTGCACGACTATTCGCTGGAAAAAGAACAGGGCGCGCCGCTGGAGCTGATCTCGCCGTGCGAAGGCACCGGCTACGAAATTGGCGGCGTCAGTATCCTGAAGGGCGCGCGCAACCTCGACAACGCCAAACTGTTTGTCGACTGGGTGCTGTCGAAAGAGGCCCAGGAGCTGGCGTGGAAGAAAGGCAAGTCTTATCAGATCCTGACCAACACTACCGCCGAAACTTCGCCGAACTCGCTGAAGCTCGACGACCTGAAGCTTATCAACTACGACATGGATAAATACGGCTCAACGGACGTGCGTAAAGCGCTCATCAATAAATGGGTTAGCGAAGTGAAGATGGGTAAATAAGCCCGCACTGCGTTCATTTGCCGGGTGGCGGCATCCACGCCCTACCCGGCCTACGACACCGGAAAACTTATGTCACACACACTTGCACTCCATCCCGTGAAAAAGCGGGATGCGATATTCCTTTGGGTTTTATTCGGCTGGCTGGCGTTCGCCCTGCTGCCGAGCTGGAGCCTGGATTACGGTCTGCTGGAGTCCACGCGCGATGAAATTCTCGCGGCCTACGGCTGGTCACAGTTCAATATCAGCTGGCTGTGGTATCTCCTGCCGAGCCTGCTGCTGATTCGTCCATGGCAGGAAGCCAGCCGGGAGCAGCGCAGCCGCCACTACCTCGACGCCGGCTGGGCGCTCCTCTGTATGGCGTTTATCGTCGTCAGCGCCACCGTGGAAGGCCGCGGGTTAGGCTACGCCACCCTCGTGCTGTTTGTCGCGCTGGGCGCCATCATGACCCTGGCGCTCACCCGCCTGGAATGGCTGGGCGGCGACCGCTTTGTGATTGGTTCGCTGGTCACCATCGTGACGTTAATCGGCGTCTTTATCGTCTGGCCGAGCATCGCCATTTTCATCCCGATGTTCACCAACGACGCCGGCGAGTTTGCCCCGCTGGCGTTTATGGCCGTGCTGTCGCAGGCGCATATCGTCCAGGTGATCCTCAACTCCATCGCCCTGTCGATTGCGGTAGGCATCGGCTGCACCTTCTTTGGCCTGGTGCTGGCGATTTACACCACCCGCATCGCCCAGCGCAGCGCGATTATTGGCCGCATTTTCTCGATTCTGCCGATCGTCACCCCGCCGTTTGTCGTCGGCCTCGGCGTCACCCTGATGATGGGCCGTTCCGGCTACGTCACCGAGCTGATGGTCGACTGGTTCGGCTTAACCAACACCAACTGGCTGTACGGGTTTACCGGCATCTGGCTGGCGCAGGTGCTGGCGTTCACTCCGATGGCGTTTATGATCCTCGACGGCGCGATTAAAACCATTCATCCGTCGCTGGAGGAGGCGTCGTACACCCTGCGCGCCAGCCGCTGGCAAACCTTTAACGGCGTCTTCGTCCCGCTGCTGAAACCGGCGCTGGCGAACGCGTTTTTAATTGTCATCGTCCAGTCGCTGGCCGACTTCAGCAACCCGCTGGTGCTCGGCGGCAACTTCGACGTGCTGGCGACGCAAATCTACTTCTATATCACCGGTTCGCAGCTCGATTATCAGGCCGCCAGTACCCTGGGCGCGTTCCTGCTGCTGTTCTCGCTGCTGGTGTTCTGCATTCAGTATATGTGGATCGGCAAGCGCTCGTACGTCACGGTTTCCGGTAAGTCCTATCGCGGCGACGTGCAGCCGCTGCCGGTGACCCTGGTATGGAGCGTGATCGCCATTCTGGCGGTATGGATCGCCTTCAACGCCCTGCTCTACGGCAGCATTTTCTACGGCAGCTTTACCGTTAACTGGGGCGTGGACTACACCCTGACGCTGGATAACTTTATCAAGCTGTTCGGCCAGGGGATGAGCGACGGCGCCTGGCCTTCGCTGCTCGATACCCTGCTCTACGCCGGGATCGCCGCGCCGATCACCGCCGCCTTCGGCCTGCTGATCGCCTGGATCGTGGTGCGTCAGCAGTTTAAAGGCAAAAAGACCATCGAGTTCACCACCATGCTGTGCTTCGCGGTGCCGGGCACCGTGGCAGGCGTCTCCTATATTCTAGCCTTTAACAGCGCGCCGGTGTACCTCACCGGAACGGCGGCGATTGTGATTATCTCGATGGTGATGCGTAACGTGCCGGTGGGCATCCGGGCGGGCATTGCCGGTTTAGGCCAGATCGACAAATCGCTGGACGAAGCGTCGCTCAGCCTGCGCGCGGGTTCCCTGCACACCATTACGCATATCCTGCTGCCGCTGCTGCGCCCGGCGATCCTCTCGGCGCTGATCTACAGCTTTGTGCGCGCCATTACCACCGTCAGCGCCATTGTGTTCCTCGTGACGCCGGACACCCGCGTCGCTACCGCCTATATCCTCAACCGGGTGGAAGACGGCGAATACGGCGTGGCGATCGCCTACGGATCGATTCTGATCGTAGTGATGCTGGCGATTATTTTTATCTTTGACTGGCTGATCGGGGAAGCGCGTATCTCCCGGTCAAAAGCCAAAAACCAGGCGTAATGGAGCGCACTATGAGTCAGAAAAATTTTGTTGAACTGCGCAACGTCACCAAGCGATTCGGCAGCAACACGGTTATCGACAATATCAATCTCACCATCCCGCAGGGGCAAATGGTGACCCTGCTCGGCCCTTCCGGCTGCGGTAAGACCACCATCCTGCGCCTGGTCGCCGGGCTGGAAAAACCGAGCGAAGGACAGATTTTCATCGATGGCGAAGACGTGACCCATCGATCCATTCAGCAGCGCGACATCTGTATGGTGTTTCAGTCTTACGCCCTGTTTCCGCATATGTCGCTGGGGGACAACGTCGGCTACGGTCTGAAGATGCTCGGCGCGTCGCGCGGCGATGTGAAAGCGCGGGTGAAGGAGGCGCTGGCGATGGTGGATCTGGAAGGCTTCGAAGACCGCTATGTCGATCAGATCTCCGGCGGCCAGCAGCAGCGCGTGGCGCTGGCGCGCGCCCTGATCCTCAAGCCAAAGGTGCTGCTGTTTGATGAGCCCTTAAGCAACCTCGACGCCAACCTGCGGCGCAGCATGCGCGATAAGATCCGCGAACTGCAAAAGCAGTTTGATATCACCTCGCTGTACGTGACCCACGATCAGAGTGAAGCCTTTGCGGTTTCCGATACCGTGCTGGTGATGAATAAGGGGCATATCATGCAGATCGGCTCGCCGCAGGATCTTTACCGCCAGCCCGCGTCGCGCTTTATGGCGAGCTTTATGGGCGATGCCAACCTGTTCCCGGCCGCCTTCAGCGAGGGTTTCGTCGATATTTATGGCTATCGGCTGCCGAGGCCGCCGCATTTTGCCGCCCACGGCGAGGGCAGCGTCGGCGTGCGCCCGGAGGCGATCACCCTGAGCGATCGCGGCGAGGAGAGCCAGCGCTGCACGATTCGCCACGTGGCCTATATGGGACCGCAGTACGAGGTGACGGTAGAGTGGCACGGGCAGGAAATTTTGCTGCAGGTGAACGCGACGCGGCTGCAGCCGGATGTCGGCGAGCATTACTATCTCGAAATCCACCCGTACGGGATGTTTGTGTTAGCGGATGCCGGATGATTGATGCCGGGTAGCGCTTACGCTTACCCGGCCTACGATTCGTGCACGTTGTCGGCCGGGTAAGGCATCAGCCGCCACCCGGCGCAAACTCAACGCCGGGCGTTCAGTTCGGCAATATCCTTCGGCGTCGTGCGGCAGCAGCCGCCAATCAGCTTCGCCCCCGCCGCCAGCCACTGGGGTAAATATTCCGCCAGCGTTGCACAGGCTTCGCCGTGGTGATGCCATGTCTTGGATACCGGGTCATAGTGCTCCCCGGAATTAGGATAAACCACCAGCGGCAGCGCCGTCAGGCTATGCAGATGCGCCAGCGCGGCGGTGGTGTTTTCCAGCGCGATACAGTTAATGCCCAGCGCCACCACCTGCGGATAGTTTGCCAGCACGGCAACCACTTCCCGCAGCGGCGTGCCGTCGCTGAGATGCTGCGCATCGCGCAGGGTAAACGAGAACCACGCCCGCGCGCGCGGATAGGCGGTCAGCAGCTCCGACAGCGCCTTCATCTCGGCGAAATTCGGCATCGTTTCGCAGGCCAGCAGATCGGCCCCGGCGTCGAGCAGCGCTTCCACGCGCGGACGATGAAACGCCTGAAATTCCTCACGGCTGCGGACATAATCGCCGCGATACTCCGAACCGTCCGCCAGGAAGGCGCCGTACGGCCCGACCGAACCGGCAACCAGCAGCGCGCCCGCCTGCGGGTTTTCCGCCAGATACGCCTCCCGCGCCTTGCGGGCCAGCTCAACGCTTTTGCCGATCAGCGCTTTCGACTGCGCTTCATCGAGGCCGCGGGCGGCAAAGCCCGCCGGCGTCGCCTGATAGCTGGCGGTGATCGCCACCTGCGCGCCGGCGCGGAAATAGTCGAGGTGAACTTCGCGGATAAGCTCCGGGTTGTCGACCAGCACTTTCGCCGACCACAGGCTGTCGGCAAGATTGCAGCCGCGCGCTTCCAGCTCCGTCGCCATCGCGCCGTCCAGCAGGATAAAGGGCTTTGCGTCAAGGAGGGCGGTTAACGGATTATTCTGCGACATGTTGAGGCTCCTGGGTGAGTTTCCGTGAACGAGTCAGATAATACGCACCATAACACAGTGCCACGAACGGGATCCCGCACCACAGCGCAATCCTCTGACTCGGGTCAAACGCCAGACCCACGCAGGCCACCAGGCAAAGCACAAATCCCAGCGCCGGCACCAGCGGATACCACGGCGCGCGGTAGTGCAGTTCGCTTAGCGCCTTCCCCTGCTGCAGATGGCGGCGGCGGAACATAAAGTGCGAGGCGCAGATGCTCAGCCATACCGCCACCACCGCGAAGCCGGAAATCGCCGACAGCGCGACAAACACCGTATCCGGGGCCACGACGCTGGAGAAGAGCGCCAGCACGCCGCCGAGCATGCTGACTGAAATCGCCGTCAGCGGCACGCCGTTTTTGGTTAATTTAGTAAAACAGGCCGGCAGCGTTTTTTCATTGGAGAGCGACCACAGCATCCGCCCGGAGGCGTAGAGGCCAGAGTTGGCCGCCGACAGAATCGCCGTCAGGATCACAAAGTTAAAGATATCCGCCGCGTAGGGGATCCCCACCTTTTCGAACACCAGCACAAACGGGCTTTTTTCGACTCCCGCCTGCTGCATCGGAATCAGCGCCGCCAGCACGAAGACGGTGCCGATAAAAAAGATAATCAGCCGGGCGATGGTGGTGCGAATGGCCACCGGAATGACTTTGTGCGGATTCTCCGTTTCCCCCGCCGCGATGCCGATAAGCTCGGTGCCGGAGAAAGCGAAGTTAACCGCCACCATGGTCATCAGGATCGGCAGACCGCCGTGCGGGAACCAGCCTTCGGCGGTGATATTGCGCAGCCCCGGCGCCGGGGAGCCATCCTGCATCGGAATGATGCCGAAGATCGCCGCCCCGCCGAGAATAATAAAGGCAATAATAGTGACCACCTTCACCAGCGAGAACCAGAATTCACCTTCGGCAAAGAAGCGGGTGGAGATAACGTTGAGCGCGAAAATCACCGCGCAGAACACCACGCACCAGACCCATACCGGCACCTGCGGGAACCAGTACTGCATGCAGAATCCGGCGGCGGTGAAGCTTGAGCCAAGCGCGACGGTCCAGGTAAGCCAGTAGAGCCAGGCGACGGTGTACCCGGTCGCCGGGCCGAGATAGCGGGCGGCGTAGACGTGAAACGCCCCGGTTTCCGGCATCGCCACCGAGAGTTCGCCCAGACACTGCATCACCAGCCAGACCACCAGCGCGCCAATCAGATAGGCCAGCAGCGTACCCGCCGCTCCGGTGGTGGAGATGATATAGCCGGTATTAAAAAATAGCCCTGTGCCAATAACGCCACCCAGCGACAGCATAATCAGGTGGCGGGTCTTCATGGTGCGCTTAAGCTGCCCACCTTGTTGTTGTGTTGTTTGCATTTGACCTCATGGGCGTATAGACATCTAAACATCCAGATAAGAGATTCCTTATACCCCGCCTGTCGCCAAATTGCAAAGCGGCCGGGCCTGTCATCTATGCATTCGCCCAAATCATCAGCGCCAGTTATGGGCAGAATAACGACAAAGGACAAACCGTGATCGCCGCACTCATAAAATCAAAACATTGGTGCTAGTTTTACAAAACAATAAACCAAAAAAGGATAATGTCATGATACCCCGCGCTTTACCTCTGTGGGCCGCCGCTGCCGCCGTCGGTCTTCTACCGCTGTACGCCGCTCAGGCCGCGAGTTCCGTGAAGTTTCCCGATAAAATCTGTGATATCACCCACTACGGCGCAGAAGGCCATCGGCTGCAAATCGCGCTCAACACCGATGCCATTCAAAAAGCGATTGATGACTGCGCCGCCGCCGGAGGGGGAACGGTGCTGGTGCCAAAAGGTAATTTCCTGACCAACCCGCTGTTTCTGAAGAATAATATTCAGCTTAAGCTGGAGAAAGACGCCACCCTGGTGGCCTCAACCGAAGTGGCCGCCTATCGCGGCGATGATAAAACGCGATACGCCGAAGCGGAAAACGGCTGGCTGCCGTTTATCAGCATCGCCGACGCGCAAAACGTGGCCATCGTCGGTGAAGGCACTATCGACGGCCAGGGCGCGGTGTGGTGGGAGCGCTGGCGGGAAAATATCCGCGCCACCGGCAAGAAAGGCGGTACCGACCGACCGCGGCTGATTTATATCACCCGCGCCAGCAACGTGCTTATCGACGGCGTGACCCTCACCCATTCACCCAGCTTCCACGTGGTCACCCGCTACGCGCACGATGTCGATATCAACGGCACGCGTATTCTTTCGCCGTGGCATGCGCCGAATACCGACGCCATCGATCCTATCGATAGCCAGAATATCCGTATTACCAACAACTATATCGACTGTAACGACGACCATATTGCCATCAAGGCGGAAAAAGCCGACCCGCGCTTCCCGGAGGGCGTGGTGGATAACATCTATATCGCCAACAACACCCTGAAGCAGGGGCGCGGGATCTCCATCGGCAGCGAGAGCGCAGGCGGCGTGAATAACGTGCTGGTGGAAAACAATACCTTCGAAGGTTCGATGTACGGTATTCGGATTAAAAGCCCGCGCGGCAAAGGCGGTGAGGTAAAAAATATCGTCTACCGCAATACCAGAATGCATAACGTTGAGGTGCCGCTGGTGTTCTCCGCCTATTACAAAGCCGCGCCGATTGTGCAGGCCGAGGTCGATAAGCTGTTGCAGGCAGGCGGCTTTACCCTCGGCGAACAGATCTATCCGCCGGACAGCGACCCGAAACAGCCGTTCGATAAATACAAGACTCCGCACTTCAGTAATATCACCGTTGAGAATTTAACCTCCACAGGCGACAGCAAAGCGGCGGCCTATATTATCGGTACCCCGGAAGCGCCGCTCAGCGGTTTCCATTTTAGCAACGTCAATATTGAAGCCGACCGCGGTCTGCGCATTCGCAACGCCGAGCTGGAGAGTAAAGGACTTAACCTGCAGGTGAAAGCAGGTCCGGTAATTCAAAAAGACGCTGGCGCCATCGTGCACCAGTAACGCCACATTTGCGGGCAGCTGCACCACGGCGACTCTCTCGCCGGGCGCAGTCTGCCCCTTTTTTGATCCTCGTTGGCGTAAACCGCCGCGTTTATCGGTGGTATGCCCTGGCATTCTCTTTGCAACCCTCCCGATATCTTTATCTGGCGAGGCAACGAACATGACAGAGCAAACCACAACGCTAAAAAGAACGCTCGGCAGTTTCCGCTTATGGGGGATCGCCGTTGGGCTGGTTATTTCCGGAGAGTATTTTGGCTGGAGCTACGGCTGGTCCCAGGCCGGGACGCTGGGCTTTATGATCGTCGCGCTGGCCATCGCCGCGATGTACTGCGCCTTTATTTTTAGCTTTACCGAGTTGACCACCGCCATTCCGCATGCGGGCGGGCCTTTTGCCTACGCCTACCGCGCCTTTGGCCCGACCGGCGGGTTTATCGCCGGCTTCGCGACCCTGATTGAATTCGTCTTCGCCCCGCCCGCCATCGCCATGGCCATCGGCGCCTATCTTAACGTGCAGTTTCCGGCGCTCGACCCCAAATGGGTGGCCTGCGGCGCCTACATCATCTTTATGACGCTGAATATTCTCGGCGTGGGTATCGCCGCGACCTTTGAGCTGGTGGTGACGTTATTAGCGATTTTCGAACTGCTGGTGTTTATGGGCGTTGTCGCGCCGGGCTTCTCCTGGAGCCACTTTACCGCTAACGGCTGGGCGGGCGCGGAGAGCTTCAGCGGCCTGGCGCTGCCGGGGATGTTTGCCGCCATCCCGTTCGCTATCTGGTTCTTTCTGGCGATTGAAGGCGCATCGATGGCCGCCGAAGAGGCGAAGGATCCGCAGCGCACCATTCCCCGGGCGCTGGGCGGCGGCATCCTGACCCTGACCGTGCTGGCGATTGGCGTGATGATTTTTGCCGGCGGCGTGGGCGACTGGCGAACCCTGGCCAATATTAACGACCCGCTGCCGCAGGCGATGAAAATGGTGGTCGGCAACAGCAGCGGCTGGCTGCATATGCTGGTGTGGCTGGGACTCTTCGGCCTGGTGGCCTCGTTCCACGGGATTATCATGGGCTACTCGCGGCAGATTTACTCGCTGGCGCGCGCGGGCTATCTCCCCGCCAGCCTGGCGACGCTGAACCGCCGCACCCGCACGCCGCATCTGGCGATCCTCGCCGGGGGCGTGGTGGGCATCGCCGCCATTTTCTCCGATTCGCTGATCACCATTAGCGGGATGCCGCTGACCGCCTGTATCGTCACGATGTCGGTATTTGGCGCTATTGTTATGTATATCACCTCGATGGCGGCGCTGTTTAAACTGCGCCGCAGCGAGCCGAAGCTGATTCGACCGTTCCGCGCGCCGCTCTATCCGTGGGCGCCGGCCTTCGCGCTGGCCATGGCGGTACTCTGCCTGGTGGCGATGGTCTGGTACAACACCCTGCTGGCGCTGATTTTCGCCGCCATGATGCTCGGCGGCTACCTGTGGTTTCGCAAGACCGCAGCGGCCCGCCAGCGCGCGGCGGTGGATCCGCAGCTGCGTACGGTCTCCTGAGGAGGCGACACATGTATAAAACCACGCTATCGGGCCAGGTATGGCGCTTTGATAGTCTGAAAACCTTGATGGCGAAGGCCTCCCCTGCGCGTTCCGGCGACGCGCTGGCGGGCGTTATCGCCGGCTCCGCCGAAGAGCGGATGGCGGCAAAAATGGCGCTGGCGGAGGTTCCGCTCACGGAGATTCTCGATAATCCGCTGATTCCCTACGAGCAGGATGAGGTGACCCGGCTGATCCTCGATACCCACGACGCCCGGGGCTTCGCGGCGATTCGCCACCTTACGGTCGGCGATTTTCGCGACTGGCTGCTCGACGACGCCACCGATGAAGCGGCGCTGCGCCAGGTCGCCCGCGCGATAACCCCGGAGATGGCCGCCGCGGTCAGCAAGCTGATGCGCAATCAGGATCTGATCCTCGCCGCCAGCAAATGCCGGGTCGTCACCCGTTTTCGCAATACCATCGGCCTGCCGGGGCGCCTGAGCGTGCGCCTGCAGCCCAATCACCCGACCGATGATATGAAAGGCATCGCCGCCAGCATGCTCGACGGCCTGCTGTACGGCGCCGGGGACGCGGTGATCGGCATCAATCCGGCCAGCGACAGCCTGCCGGTGCTGGCGCAGCTGAACCATATGCTTGACGATATTATTCAGCGCTTCGCCATCCCCACCCAGTCGTGCATTTTGACCCACGTCACCAACACCCTGCAGCTGATTGAGCGCGGCGCACCGGTGGATCTGGTGTTCCAGTCGGTGGCCGGTACCGAAGCCGCCAACAGCGGTTTCGGCATTAATCTGGCGCTGCTGCAGGAAGCGCGGGAAGCGGCGCTTAGCCTGAACCGCGGCACGCTGGGCAACAACGTGATGTATTTTGAAACCGGCCAGGGCAGCTGTCTTTCCGCCAACGCCCACCACGGCGTTGATCAGCAGACCTGCGAAGCCCGGGCCTATGCCGTCGCCCGCCATTTTGAACCGCTGCTGGTCAATACGGTGGTGGGCTTTATTGGCCCGGAGTATCTGTACGATGGTAAGCAGATTATCCGCGCCGGGCTGGAAGATCACTTCTGCGGCAAGCTGATGGGGCTGCCCATCGGCTGCGACGTTTGCTACACCAATCACGCCGAAGCGGATCAGGACGATATGGATACCCTGCTGACGCTGCTCTGCGCGGCCGGGCTGACCTTTTTGATCGGCGTTCCGGGGGCTGACGATATTATGCTCAACTACCAAAGCACCTCGTTCCACGATGCCCTTTACGCCCGCCGACTGCTGGGTTTACAGCATGCGCCTGAGTTCGCCGACTGGCTGACGAAGATGCAAATTATTGACCGTCACGGCGCGCTGCGTCTGACCGATGCCCGCCATCCGCTGCTTTCCGTCCTGCCACAAGGAGAACCGGTATGAATCCTCCCGACGCCTGGAACCCGCTGCGTGAGTTTACCGATGCGCGGATTGCGCTGGGGCGCAGCGGCGCCAGCCTGCCGACCCGCGAAGTGCTGAATTTCGGCCTCGCCCACGCCCGGGCGCGCGATGCCATTCACCAGCCTTTCGCCAGCGACCAGTTAGTCCAGCCGCTGGCGGAGCTGGGGCTGTCGACGCTGACCGTCCGCAGCGCCGCCAGCGATCGCCATGTCTATCTGAATCGCCCGGATCTGGGGCGACAGCTGAACGAAGAGAGCCGCGCCGACCTCGCCGCCAGCGGCGCGCGCCCCGCCGACCTGCTGCTGGTGATTGGCGACGGGCTGTCGTCGTACGCCGTGCAGCGCCAGGCGGTGCCGCTGATTCGCGCCCTGCTGCCCTATCTGAAAACCCTCGGCCTGAGCCTGGCCCCGGTGGTGCTGGCGCACCAGTCGCGGGTCGCGCTGGGCGATGATATAGGCGAAACGCTGAAGGCCAGAGCGGTGGCGATATTGATTGGCGAAAGGCCCGGGCTCTCCTCGCCGGATAGCCTCGGGGTGTATTTAACCTGGCAGCCGCATCGTCAGCGGCTGGAGTCGGAGCGCAACTGTATTTCTAATATCCGTCCGGAAGGACTGAGCTTTGATGCCGCCGCTTTTAAGCTGGCCTGGCTACTGGAGCAGGCCTTTTTGCGGCGGCTTACCGGAGTGCGCCTGAAAGACGAAAGCGATAATCCGGCGCTGCATGGAAAAATAAAACCGTTGAGCCAGTTAAAATAATAAGTCACGCGGGCAGCAGAATAGATTTTTAATATTATCGGGCGCACCTGAATATTATATTCGGGTGCGCGCTGAAATTGCGGGTTTTCCAGGCCGGGTAAGGCGTCAGCCGCCACCTGGCAAAATGCGCTCACCGTACCAATAACAGTATTTTCACCAGCCTTATGCCCTCTTCTGGAGGTAATAAGAATATTGCATGAGTAAAAACGAAACGGACGTTGTAAGGTAAATCTGCATACCAAATATATCTCGTTATCTATTCAACATAACAGCCAATAATTCGCCGGATACGCTGGCGAATTATGTCTCAATGTTATGCAGTCATTGATAGTTAAAGATATACCCAAAATAATTCGAGTTGCAGGACAAAACGGTTAACCGTTTTGAACAGCGCTTGCGCTGGCCCTGAAAGGGTGAGTCCCGTAGGGGCGAATCACGCGGCGACGCAGTGAATCCCCAGGAGCTTACTGAAGTAAGTGACTGGGGTGAGCGAGGAAAGCCAACGCACAAGCAACGTGAAGTATGAAGGGTATAAATAATCCACCGACGGCGAGGTAACAATGAACAAGTTTTCCGGGAAAGCGTCTTTAATGGCCACGCTGGTTGCCGCGTGGGTCGGTGCCAGCAGCGCGCAGGCGGCTGAAATTAAAATCGGCGTGGTCTTGCCGCTGAGCGGCGCGCTGAGCGGCTACGGTCAGCCTTCGCAAAAAGGGCTGGATATTATCCAGAGCATTACGCCGACGTTAAAAAACGGCGACACCGTGAAGCTTATCGTGATCGACGATAAGAGCGATAAGGTCGAAGCCGCTAACGCCATGCAGCGCCTGGTTTCCAGCGATAAAGTCGACGCGGTGATCGGCGAAGTCACCTCCTCCAATACCCTGGCGATGACCAAAATCGCCGACGACAGCAAAACGCCGCTGGTCTCCTCAACCGCGACCAACGACCGCGTTACCCGCAACCACCCTTACGTCAGCCGGGTCTGCTTCTCCGACAGCTTCCAGGGCGTGGTCGGCGCTAACCTCGCCTCGCGCGATCTGAAAGCCAAAACCGCCGCCATCGTCTTCGACAGCAGCAACGACTACTCCGTCGGCCTGGCGAAGGCCTTTCGCACGCAGTTCCTGAAAAACGGCGGCGCCATTCCTATCGAAGTTCAGGCTCCCGGCGGCAGCAAAGACTTTAAGGCCCAGCTGGCCAGCGTGAAGGCGAAGAACGTCGACATGATCTATATGCCGATCTACTACACCGAAGGGGCGCTGATCGCCGTACAGGCGAAGCAGCTGGGGCTGAGCAAGCCGGTGGTCGGCGGCGACGGGCTGGCGGCGGATCAGGTCTTTTTTGACGTCGGCAAAGACGCGGTCAACGGCTATATGACCACCGACTACTACTCGCCGAACGCCAAAGAGCAAACGCCGGCGGGCGAGGTGTTTATCAAAGCCTGGGAAGCCAAATACCAGCAGCCGACCCACACCTGGGGCGCGATGGCGGCGGACGCCTATAACGTCATTATCAACGCCATGAACCAGTGCAGCGACCCGCACGACCGGGTTTGCGTTAACGAAAAAATTCGCGCCACTAAGGACTTCCAGGGCGTAACCGGCACGCTGACGTTACAAAACGGCGACGCTATCCGCAGCGCGGTCATCAACGAAGTGAAGGATGGCAAGCTGGCGTTTCGTACCGTGGTTAATCCTTAAGGTTTTATAAGGGATATCAGATGGATGGTGCCATTTTTCTCCAGCAAGTGGTCAATGGAATGAGCCTTGGGGGCATGTACGCCCTGATTGCCATCGGTTATACGATGGTTTATGGGGTGCTGCGCCTGATCAACTTCGCCCATGCGGACGTAATGATGGTCGGGGCGTTTACCACCCTGTTTTTGTTTTCTTCCATTGGGCTACCCTTCGGGGTAGCCGTTTTCCTGACCCTCGCGCTGTGCGGCCTGTTCGGTATGCTGATCGACCGGGTGGCCTATCGCCCGCTGCGTCAGGCATCAAAAATCTCCATGCTGATCACCGCCATCGGCGTCAGCTTCTTCCTCGAAAACCTGTTCAACGTGCTGTTTGGCGGCAGCTCGCGCTTCTTTTCCGCACCGGAATTTTTCAACAACACCCGCGCCTTTGGTGACGTGATTATCACCAACGTGGCGTGGATCGTGCCGCTGATCACCGTCCTGCTGCTGCTGGCGATCCTCTGGCTGCTGTACCGCACCCGCTACGGGATGGCGATCCGCGCGGTGGCCTTCGACGTTAATACCGTGCGCCTGATGGGCATCGACGCCAACCGCATTATCTCGCTGGTGTTCGCCCTCGGCAGCAGCCTCGCGGCGCTGGGCGGGGTGTTCTACTCCATCAGCTATCCGACCATCGACCCGCTGATGGGCGTGCTGATCGGCCTGAAGGCCTTCGCCGCCGCGGTGCTCGGCGGAATCGGCAGCGTCACCGGCGCGGTGCTCGGCGGCTTTATTCTCGGCTTTACCGAGGTGGTGGCGGTCGCTCTGTTTCCCGAACTGGGCGGTTACAAAGACGCCTTTGCCTTTATGTTCTTGATTCTGGTCCTCTTGTTCCGCCCGGTTGGCATTATGGGCGATGAACGTCTGGAAAGGAGCCGTTTCTGATGCTCAACGCTACGACTACCGCCGGGGCGCAGCTGCGCAACCTGGTCATTATTGCTCTCTGCGTCGCGCTGCTGGCCGGGATCAACGTCGTCTTCAACGACTACATTATTCGCGTCATCAGCACCATTTTCGTCTTTATGATCCTCGCGGTCAGCTATAACCTGATCAACGGCGTGACCGGCCAGCTGTCGCTGGAGCCCAACGGCTTTGTGGCGGTCGGCGCTTACGTCACCGCCCTGCTGATCCTCCCCAGCGACAGTAAGCTGGATATGTTTGAGATGGCCGCCCCCAGCCCGTGGATCCTCGTGCTGCACGCCGGGTTCCTGCCCGCGCTGCTCATTAGCGGCCTGTGCGCGGCGGCGCTGGCGGTTTGCCTTGCCCTGCCGGTCTTCCGCGTGCGCGGCGACTACCTGGCGATTGTGACCCTCGGCTTCGGCTTTATCATTAAAATCCTCGCTATCAACAATCCGCAGATCACCAACGGCGCGATTGGCCTCAACGATATTCCGCAGCAGCCGCATCTCCTGTTCTGGTGCGGGCTGTTCGCCCTGCTGGCGACCGGGATGATTTTGCAGCTGGTGTGGTCGAAGTACGGGCGAATGATGAAAGCGGTGCGCGACGACGAAGACGCCGCTATCGCCATGGGCGTGAACACGTTTCGCATTAAAACCTGCGCCTTCGCCACCAGCGCCTTCTTCGAAGGGATCGGCGGCGGCCTGCTGGCCTCGCTGCTGACCACCATCTCGCCGGGCCTGTTCGACTTTATGCTCACCTTCCAGCTGCTGATTATTATCGTGCTCGGCGGCCTGGGCAGCACCACCGGCGCGCTGCTCGGCACCGTACTGGTGGTCGGCAGCGGCGAGTGGCTGCGCTTTCTCGACCAGCCGCTCCAGTTCTTCGGTCACGATCTCGGCGCGTATCCGGGCCTGCGGATGGTGGTGTTCTCGCTGCTGCTGCTGATCATCATGCTGTTCGCCCGCGAAGGTCTGCTGGGCAAAAAAGAGATTTGGCAAGTGGGCAAAAGGGGCCGCGGCTATGGCGCAAAATAAGGTCATTTTACAGGTGCAGGACGTGACCATGCAGTTCGGCGGCCTGCGGGCCATCGACAGCGTCAGTTTCCACGTCGACGAAGCGGAAATTTTTGGCCTGATTGGCCCCAACGGCGCGGGCAAAACCACGATGTTCAACGTCATCACCGCCAACTATAAGCCGACCAGCGGCAGCGTGACCCTGGCGGGAAAGTCGCTGAAGGGGCTGAAGCCGAACCGGGTGGTCAACGCCGGGATTGCCCGCACCTTTCAGAATATCCGCCTGTTCAACTCGATGACGGTATTAGAAAACGTGATGGTCGGCCTCGACAGCGCCAGCCGCTATTCGCTGCTGGAAGCGGCGCTGCATATTGGCCGCTACTTCCCCGCCGAGCGGGCGGCAAAGGCCAAAGCGATGGCGATTCTGGACGATATCGGTATCGCCCATTTCGCCGACGTGCAGGCCACCAACCTCAGCTACGGCAACCAGCGCAAGGTGGAGATCGCCCGCGCGCTGGCGACGTCGCCAAAATTACTGCTGCTCGACGAGCCCGCCGCCGGGATGAACCCGAAAGAGACGGAGGATCTGGCGGATCTGATCTTCCGCATGCGTAACGACTATCAGCTCAGCGTACTGCTGATCGAGCACGATATGCCGTTCGTCAACAAGCTGTGCGAGCGGGTGATGGTGCTGGAGTACGGCAAACCGCTGTTTAGCGGCCTGATGTCCGAAGCCATACAGGATCCGGACGTGATTTCCGCCTACCTGGGGGACGTTCGTTATGCTTAGCGCGCGCGAGTTAAAAGTGTTTTACGGCGTGATTCAGGGGCTGAAAGGGGTGGATATTGATATTCACGATCGGGAGATTGTGACCCTTATCGGCAGCAACGGTGCGGGGAAAACCTCCACCCTCAACGGGATCGTCAATCTGGTGCGTTCCACGGGGCGGGTCAATTTTCTCAACGAGGATATTTCCCGCAGCCAGACGCATCAGATTGTGCGTAAGGGGCTGGCGCTGGTGCCAGAAGGACGGCGCATCTTTACCAACCTGACCATCGAAGAAAATCTGCGCATGGGGGCCTACAACAATCTCGCCGGCTTTACCCGCCTGCGCGATCGCATGTACAGCCTGTTTCCCCGGCTGAAAGAGCGGCGCAGCCAGATGGCGGGAACCATGAGCGGCGGCGAGCAGCAGATGCTGGCGATCGCCAGAGCGTTGATGAGCGAGCCGGTACTGCTGATGCTCGATGAGCCAAGCCTCGGCCTGGCGCCGAAAATTGTCGGGGAGCTGTTTGCGACGATTAAGCAGCTGCGGGAAGAGAATATTACCGTGCTGCTGGTAGAGCAGAACGCCACGGCGGCGTTGACCATCGCCGATCGCGCCTATGTGCTGGAGAATGGGAAGATTATGCTCTCTGGTCCGGCGCCGGAGGTGCTGGCGAATCCGGAAATCAAACGGATGTATCTGGGGGGATAAAGCTGTTCAGGGCTGCGGCTTCGCTTCCTGCGTCGCCGCAACCGCAAACAGCCTCGCGCTACACAAAGCACACCTCGTTCCAGTAGGCTTCACGCGTCCTGCGCCGCTCAGTATGTTTTATCATGGCGAAACCACCTTGTTTCAACGTTGCCGAGCTCAATTCCGTAGAGACTGGCGACCGGTAATATTGCCTCCATGATGCGTTGGGTATCCTGCTGACCGGCTTCACCGCCGGATCCAGATAAAGAAGCCAGCCAGCCCGTTATGCGTTGCCACAGCGCCACTTTCATTTTTCTCCTCCGTCGGGAAGCATTTTTGCCTGTGTCTATTTCAACCACAGTTGACGGCGGGCGGGAAATATCAATTCCGGATTTGTAATTCT
This sequence comes from Klebsiella sp. RCJ4, assembly GCF_009025755.1. Lineage (NCBI taxonomy): Bacteria > Pseudomonadati > Pseudomonadota > Gammaproteobacteria > Enterobacterales > Enterobacteriaceae > Klebsiella > Klebsiella sp. RCJ4. Next base: position 124,351 of record NZ_WCIN01000041.1, on the reverse strand, counting down.
GTCGGGCGCATATTAGGGGCCTTTCCCGGATTGCGACGTAAACGTCTTATCCGGGCTACACGACCCCAGACGACTGAGGCCCCGTAGCCCAGCCAAGCGCAGCGCAGGCTGGGAAGGACCCGCAGCGTTTGCCGAAGCCTGATTTGTAATTCTATGCGTAAGGGTTCCGTTCACTCGCAATCTGCAGAAAATGCCTCACCGCTACCCGTGAACGGGTAAAGGGGGAGAAAACCGTCTCCCCCTTTACAATCCCCGCGGTCCCGCAAAGAAATCGGTGCTGCGCACTGCGCTCACCTCCCGGTCCTCAGCCTGCGGTCGGCTCAACTCGACATCGCTGTCTCGATTCGCCTCTGGCCGCCATCCCTGGCGGCCAGCCCTTGTCTTCCGACCTCCGGTTCGCCGATTTCAGCGGGCACCAGGGCATCGCTGCGAGTCTTGTGATTTCAGAAAGATACCAATAGCTGACGGAATGTCTCCCCAGTTTGGTAGCACAGTGCCGGTTAAACAATATCCACAACTTTGTTAAGTTCTTTTTCGTTATAGATAAGAACTTTTTCTTCTTTGCCGCCGACGGGCGATTTGTGGGAGCGTGATAAACACAAAACAAAACAGGGATTCAGGGGAATAACAATGCGCATTGCAAAAACAAAAATCGCGCTGGCGCTGGGCATGCTGGTGCTCGCCGCGCAGGCTCAGGCCGATCAACTAGCCGATATCAAAGCCGCCGGCGTGGTCAAAGTCGCCACCTTCGACGCCAACCCGCCGTTCGGCTCGGTAGACCCGAAAACGCATAAAATCGTCGGCTACGACGTGGACTTCGCCGAAGCGCTGGCAAAATCGCTCGGCGTCAAGCTGGAGCTGGTCGCCACCAACCCGGCCAACCGCATTCCGCTGCTGCAGTCCGGTAAGGCCGACCTGATCGTCGCCGATATTACCATCACCCCGGAACGCGCCCAGGTGATTGATTTCTCAACGCCTTACTTCGTGACCGGCCAGCAGTTCCTCGTCCCGGCAAAATCGCCGGATAAGCTCGATGATTACAGCAAAGCGCGCATCGGCGCGGTAAAAGGCACCACCGGGGAGCAGGCGCTGCATCAGCGTTTCCCGCAGTCGCGCGTGCTCTCTTATGACGATATTCCGCTGGCGCTGACCGCCCTGCGCAACGGCAACGTGCAGGCCATCACTCAGGACAGCACCATCCTCGCCGGACTGCTGGCGGAAGCGCCGGACAAGGCGAACTTCAAAATCATCCCCGACCTGCTGAGCAAAGAAGAGATTGGCGTCGGCGTGAAGAAAGGCGAACCGGCCCTGCTGAAAGCGGTCAATGACGAGCTGGTCAAGCTGGAGAAATCCGGTGAAGCGGCCAAAATTTACGACGTCTGGTTTGGCCCGAGCACCAAAACCCCGCAGCCGCGCGCCTTTACTATCGAAGCGAAATAAGCAGAGAAAGATGATGTTATCGGCTCTATTTTCACGCTCCGCGGCATCGTCCGCGGATTTTTCGCATCTGCAGCGCGCCAGCATTGAGTTTCGCGATGTCGCCAAAAGCTACGGCGACCATCGGGTGCTGAACGGCGTAAATTTACAGGTTGAACCCGGCGAAGTGGTGGCGATCCTCGGCCCTTCGGGATCCGGCAAATCAACCCTGATCCGCCTGATCAATCAGCTGGAATCCCTTAGCGGCGGCGAGATTCTGATCGACGGCAAACCGACGCGCCAGCTTACCGGCAGCGCCCTGCGCCAGCTGCGCAGCCGGGTCGGCTTCGTTTTTCAGCAGTTTAATCTCTACGCCCACCTGACGGCGCAGGAGAATATTACCCTCGCGCTGGAACGCGTTCACGGCTGGAGCAAAAGCGCCGCCCGCGAGCGCTCGCTGGCGCTGCTCAGCCAGGTTGGCCTGGCGGATAAAGCCCGGCAGATGCCTGCCCAGCTCTCGGGCGGTCAGCAGCAGCGGGTGGCGATCGCCCGCGCCCTCGCCTCCTCGCCGCAGATCATTCTGTTCGATGAACCCACGTCGGCGCTGGACCCGGAGATGATCGGCGAAGTGCTGCAGGTCATGAAAACCCTCGCCCACAGCGGGATCACCATGGTGGTGGTGACCCACGAGATGCAGTTCGCCCGCGAGATTGCCGATCGGGTGGTGTTTATCGACGGCGGCGATATTCTCGAAGTCGCGCCGCCGGCCGAGTTTTTCGCCCGGCCGCAGCACGCCCGCACCCGCCGTTTCCTGCAGAAGGTGCTCGATCCGCTGCACCAGGAGAGTGAGGCGTGATCCCACATCTCGACTGGCATGGCGTGCTGAGCGGGCAGCCGCTGCAGTGGATCATCTCCGGTTTTCTCACCACCGTCTGGGTCAGCGTCGCGGGGATGATTCTGGCGACCGTGCTGGCCGTCCTGCTGCTGGCGCTGCGTCTCGGGGGCGGCAGGCCCGGCCGCTGGCTGGTGGCGGCCTGGGTTTCACTGTTCCGCAATACGCCGCTGCTGGTCCAGCTGCTGTTCTGGTATTTTGCCGCCTGGAATCTGCTGCCGCTGGGGGCGCGAGATTTTATCAACGACGACCACAGCTGGTCGATTCTGCCGGGCAACGTCTGGTGGCTGACGCCGGAATTTCTCTGCTCAATGTGGGGACTCGGGGTCTTTACTTCGGCGTTTCTGATCGAAGAGATCGCCTCCGGGCTGCGCGCCGTTAGCCACGGCCAGCGGGAAGCGGCGCTGTCGCAGGGGTTTACGCCGTGGCAGGAGCTGCGCCACATTCTGCTGCCGCAGGGGCTGGCTAACGCCTGGCAGCCGATTATCGGCCAGTATCTGAACCTGATGAAGCTCTCCTCGCTGGCGAGCGGTATCGGCTTCGCCGAACTGACCTATCAGGTGCGGCAAATCGAGAGCTACAACGCGCATGCGCTGGAGGCGTTTGCCGTCGGCACCGCGCTGTATCTGGCGCTTGGGGTGCTCATGGGCGTGGCGCTGACGCGTCTCGGTCCGGGAAGGGATCAGCAAAGGAGAGCCGGCTATGAACGCTAACCTGGCGGTTATCGTTGATAACCTCGATTATCTGCTGTGGGGACGGCTGGCGGACGGTATTCCCGGCGGCGTGGTGCTGACGCTGCTGATGGCTATCGGCGCCGCCGCGCTGGCGCTGCCGGGGGGCGTGCTGCTGGCGGCCATCGCCTGGCGCTACGACGGGATCGTGCGGCGGCTGCTCTTCCTGTGGGCGGAGATTATTCGCGGCATCCCGCTGATCTTCGTCATTTTCTGGCTGTGGTATCTGCTCCCCATGCTCACCGGCAGCGACCTGCCGGGCGCGGTCACCGTCACGGTGGCGCTGGCGTGGTTTACCGCCGCGTCGGTGATGCACTCGGTGCTGGCGGGCCTGCAATCGCTGCCCCGCGGGCAGTACGAAGCGGCGCTGACCCAGGGTTTTGCCCCCGGGCAGACGCTGCGCCTTATTCTGCTGCCGCAGGCTCTGCGCAACGTTCAGCCCTCGCTGGTAGGGATATTTATCGGGCTGCTCAAAGACACGTCGCTGGCGTTTATCGTCAACGTGCCGGAACTGACCACCGTCGCCGGGCAGGTCAATAACCGGGTGCAGATTTACCCGCTGGCGATATTTGTCTTTACCGGCGCGGTTTATTATCTGCTGTGCTGCGGCCTGAGCCTGCTGGCGAACCGCCGCTATGCCGGGCGTACGGTTTAGCGACGAAGCGCGAAAAAAGCTGCCCGGTTAGTTCACCGGGCAGTCTTTGGTCATTTTTATAAATTTATCGTTATAGATGATGTAGTGGTTCCCCGGTTGGCGCAGCGAGGCCTGGCGAACAACGTCCCCGGGCCGTAAATACCATGCATCCCCTTCCTCTTCCGTCGTATCGCACCCGGGCTTGATCAGCAGCTTAAACCAGGTATTCCCGGTATTGCTGACGGTGCCCGCCGCCCGATCGTAGGCCCACTTGAACCGTACCTCGCGCGGGCGCACAACCAGAATCGTGTCCATCACCACCACCGGATCCATACTCACCTCGGTACCGCTTTTATTGCGCATCACGTAATTGCGGGTGGGTATTTCACGAAAGGAGACCCGGTAATAGCGCTCACGGTCATCTTTCGGGCCGTGGTAGTAAAACTTAAAATACTCGCTCTCCCCCGCCTGCAGGGTAAGCTGACGCGGGGCAAACAGCAGCTCGCCGTCCGCCGGGCGAGAACGCACCTCTTTGCCGCCGGGGCGGTCGATAGCGACAATAGAAACCCGATACAACCGGGCGCTTTTATTGTTATTAATCACCCGTTTAGACGCGAAGTTATCTTCCGCCGCCAGCGAGAAAGTTAAATTACCCACCGAGATGGCCTGCGCCGCGGTCGCGAAGCCGAGCGACAGCAGGCAGATAAGCATCCGCAGCAAATTAGTTAATGTTACGCCACGTCGCCTGAACATGAATTTCTCCTGAAGCACTCACTTCACCAAACCAGCCGTTATCTTCCACCGTGCGCAGCGATATCGGGTTATCCATCGGAATGGAAAACGTTACCGTCGTTTTGTCCATCTGACCGACGTCGCCGGAGATATCCGTCCACGGCGTGGTTAACCACAGCGCGTCGGTCATATCGCGCCAGGTATCATCGCATCCGGCATCGTAGGTTTTGATGGTCCCGGTCTGGGTGGTAAACGCCAGCGTCGCCGGGAACGGTACTCTCGACGTGCCGTCGGGTGAACTAAAAATACAGTATAAACGTCCGCCGATCGCCTGCGTTGGCCCGGTCACTTTAATGAGCACTTCATCGGCGGCGGTTTTGCCGCTGGTGGTGACAATATAGCCAAAGTCCAGCGACGGCTCGCCGCTGCCCACGTAGCCTTCGCGCGTCGGCGCCGAAATGTACTCATCGGAAATAATGCTGATGCTGAAGTCGCGCGGTTTAATAATCAGGGTGTTGGAGGTCGAAAACTCGTACCAGCCTGACTCCGGCGAGGTGGTGTTATAGAAACGGAAATTAAACAGGTCTTTGGTGTTCACGTCGCTGATGCCCAGCGTGACCATCTGCTTAAAAAAGTTGCTCGAGAAAAATACGTAAACCGAGTCAGATGATTTCATCTCATTAAACGTATAGTACAGGGAGATGCCGCTCACCGGCTTCCATGAATTCCCATCCAGGCTGAACTGCATATCATAACTTCCGACCGCGGAAGCCAGCGCCGAGTTGCTGATTGCCGGGAAAATATGAATTGAGGTATTACTCAGGCCATTGTGCTGCAAATTGTAGTTCACCATTTTGCAGCTCAGACCGGAACGGGAGCCGATAGTCTGGGTGCGGCAGTCGGCGTTCCCCTCGCCCAGCGTCGGGACCCCGTCGCTGTTGATAAAGACTTCCGCCAGCGCATGGGTGTTAATCAGCTTCAGGTTTGCCGCTTTAGTATGGGTGACTTTACGCACGTACCAGCTTCCTGAAGCCTGATCTTTACAGCGCGCGCCGCTGGTTGCGTCATAGTTCACCGAAGTCTGACAGGAGTTGATGGTCATCGAGAAACTGCTGCCCACCGACATCTGCTGCAGATACTGGTAGAAAGCGTCGGACATCATGCCGTGCATCCACTTTTGTCCGCCGGAGGTCACCGTCGCGCCGTAGAAACCGCTGGCATCGCTGGTTTGCGGCAGAATCAGGCTGGTGGCCATGTCGCAGCCCGCATACCAGTTGATACAGCGCAGCCCCTGTAACGGATGAGATGTGGGGGAGTTATCCAGCCACATATCAAACTTCCAGTTGGCAATCAGGCCGGTGTTATAGCCATTGTCGATATAGCCCAGGCTCTGCTGATAAATGGTGCCCGAGCCGTTATATTTCAGCCCGGTCCAGCGGTTAGCCCCGGTCATTCGCGGGTCCAGCGCGCCGCCCGGGGTAACAAAGAAGTTATCGTCCGAGTTGTTTTCCACGAAAACAAACTGCATGGCCGCCGCATCCGGCCAGGTGGTTTTGGTGACCGCGGCGTTGACCCGCGTCACGCACAGCGCCGCCGTGAACATCACTAAACATGCCAGCCATTTAGCTTTCATTACCTTCTCCTGTCTGCTGCGTGCGGGCATAAGTGGAGAGGCCGCTACAGACCACATCGCCCACCCACACCGCGCCGCGCGCCTGGCTCAGCTCCAGCGCCACTTCGCAGCTCTGGTTTTTACCGTAACTGAAATCGATGGTGGGATATTTTTTATCCACGTCCATCACAAACTCACCGTTCTCATCGGTGCGGGTACGACCGATATGGTTATTAATCCGCGCGTTAGCCAGCAGCGTGCCGTCTTCCGCGCGGATACGCCCGGAGACCGTCACCATCTGCTTCACTTCCGGCTCAATCACCGCCACGTTGCCCGGATAAAGGGTCAACTGGCTCTTACGCCCGGTCACGATATCGTAGCTATCGAGCGAGTTTTTACTGTTCTGCAGCTCCACTTCATAACGGCTGTACGGCGACAGCGGCAGGTAATTACGGTTGCCGGAGAGCTGCACAATGCGGCCGTTAACCTTGGCGCTGAGCTTGCCGTCATCCTCAAGGCCGGTTTTGAAAATCACCCCGGCGTTGCCGTCGGTGCGGCCGCTGGCGGCGATATTTTTCCCCTGCCAGCCCACGCTGCCGTTGGCGGTCAGGTTGGTGTTCACATAGCCATCAACGCCGCTGTTCACATTCAGCGTACCGGTGGAGTAGCGGGTATCAAACTGAGCATACGCGCCGCCGCTGAGGGTTTTGTCATCGCCGGTATCGCCGGAAATGGCGCGCGAAACGTTCGCGCCGATGGTGCGAATACTGCCTTCATCAAACTGTTTACGCGCCGACAGGTTGGCCATGGTGTAACCGTTCTGGTGCGTCATCCCGGCGCTGAACCAGTTGCCGAGCGGCAGCGAGAAATCGAGCGCAATATATTTCCCGGTGCTGGCGCTGCTGTCGCCGTTATTAAAGCGCTGTACGCCCGCGCGCAGGCCCAGCGATCCCCATGAGCCGGTGTAAAGCGTCTGGTAGTAATCCGCCGTGTAGTAATGGCTGTTATAGCGGCGGTCGTCGTTATAGCTGATGCTGAAGGTACCCAGCTTTGACCAGAGTGAATTGAGGTTCAGCGTGCCGCCGATGGCCCGGTTGTCGGCATTACTGCGCCGTATACGGTCGCCAATCTGCGTTTTTTCCTGGTTGACCCACACCGAACTAAAGCCGCCGGGCAGCGTGGCGCTGATGCTGCCGATGCTACTCCAGGAGCTGTCGCTGGCCAGCATATTCTGCAGGTTCACGTTAATGGACTCGCCGATCGGCAGGGTCAGGCGCGTCTCGGCGACGGCGTTGTTATCATAGCCGTAGCCGGTGGCCGCCCAGCTTAAGGTACTGAACGACCCGGAGGCCGAGGCCCCCGCCAGCCAGCTATCTTTTGCCGGAAGCGTTTTTTTACCGCTTTCGGACCAGCGATCCATATGGAAGCTGCCGCCCCAGAATTGCCAGGCCAGCGGCGCACCGGCCCCGCGTCCGCGGCTGAACAATTTATTGACCCGCTGGGTGCGTTTGCTGACCACCCGGCCGTTCACAATCACTTCAACATCGACATCATAAATCCCGTACGGCAGGCCGCGGGTGTCGACTTCATGGTTACCCATGGCAAAGTTCTGCACGCTCATCAGGCGTCCGTCGCGGGTCAGATGGACTTCCCCGGCGGCGGGTAAAAAGGCGACCACCGGGGTGGCCGACTGGGTGTTATCGAACACCGTCGAACTGGCCTGGTTGCCCCACGAAGCGCCGTAGATCTTCCCTGCCGAAACGGCGGTCATCGGGCCAAGGGACTGTAAATTCCAGGTATCCAGCATCCCGCCCGCAAAGCGGTGACCGGCAAAGTCGCGTTCATACATCGCTTTATAGACGTCGCTGTCCTGATTGCCGGAGCCAATACCGTAAAGCGAGCCGTCCAGCACCACGTGGTGCTCGCGCAGCGCGGTGACGTTGTTCAGCGACAGATAGCTGGAGGTGTTATTGCCGCCGTTGCGCATCTGGTTGTTATAGACCCCGAGGTTATAGTTCAGGGTGCTGCTAAGGGTGTTGACGCTGGACTGACCGATATCTTCGCTGCGCGAGCGCAGCACCGTACCCAGCGCCTCTTTTTTTACCACCAGCTGCAGGAGCAGCTGGCGCAGGCTGAGCTGTAGCCGGGCGTCATCCGTCAGGCTAATGTTAAGATCTTTGCTGAAAGCTTCATTGGCCAGCGCGGTCAGCTGTTTGCGGGTCTGCTCGCTGACGGTGGCGTTATTATCGTTTTCTTCCAGCTGAATTTGCCGAACGCGCAGAACGCCATTATCCAGCCAGATAAAGGCATTGCCGATCCGCTGATCGTCCTGGGTACCGGTGCTGCCTTCAAGATGAATAAACAGTGGGATGCTCATTCCGTCCTGCAGCGCCTGGCTGAAGGCCTGAGGGATAATCACGCCGCCGATTTGCTGTACTTTGTCGGTGGCGGCAGTGACGCTAAACGGAACCAGCAAAATGACCATGCCGGAGGCAAGGAGTGTTTTTAATCCTGGAGCGTTCCCTGGTAGAGCCATAATGTTGATCCGTCAGAAGAAATGTCTATTTCACGGGAACAAACTGCTCGCCCTGCCAGAGCGCGACCCGTCCTTTTTTATCCGCCACATTTACGCGCGTGAAGCGCCGTTCTTTTCCCGGCATCAGGAAATAATTTTCCTTGCACTCTTTACCGTCAGCCGGCTTCAGACACGGGCCGTAGGCAAGAATGCGCAACGTCGCGTTACCGGTATTGACCAGCGTGCCGTTGGCGTACTGATAGCGGAAATTGGCTTTTCTTGGCGCGACCACCAGGATGGTGCCGATCCGCGCCGAGGCCGTCGCTACCGCGCTGCGGGTCGAGCCATTGCGCTGGGCATCGCTGAGCGCCTGATCGAACCAGACAATGCGGTAATAGCGTTCTTTATCGTCCGCCGGGCCTTTGTAGAAAAAGCGGATCACGTCGCTGGCCTTCGCGGGCAGCAGCAGACTGGCGGGGGTCAGTAAAATCTCGTCCTGCTGATCCATCGGGATCACCTTGCCACCGTCCAGCGGCGAAGAGAGGCGTTCCATATGGATGTTAATTAAGCGACCGCTGTCGGTCGTGTTCTTGATCTCTTTGCTCAGCGTGCTGCTGCCGCTGTTCATAAATGAAGAGATATCGCCCACATCCAGCGCCAGGGCTGGCGTCATTGTGCTGAGCAACAGGCCGATGGCCAGAATGTGTTTTTTCATATGAATTCAATCCGTGAAATAAGGCAGGGGGAGCCCCCCTGCCTGGTGCTACGAGAGGATCAGCTGGTCCAGGTCGCGTCGAACTGTACGCTGACGTCGCCGCTCCAGATACCTTCCGGCAGAGCGCTGTAGTCAGTAACGGCAGTGGTGCCATCGGTGGTGCCGCTGATGATGGAGAACGTGAAGCCGTCCTGAGCGGTGGTGCGACCGGCGACGTTATAGCCGTTAGACAGCGCGCTGAGGTTGCCGCCCAGGATGCCCGCCGCGGTGTCGATCATGGTGGTGTCAGCCGTTTTTTCGACCGCAGCGCCGTTGTAGTCAACGCCCACGCTCAGGGTGGAACCAGAGGTATCCAGCTGAGTCAGGGTGTTGGTGATCAGACGAGAGGTCAGTTTGAATGCGGTCGCGGTGGCGTCGCCTTCGATAGCCACATCAAACAGGCCTTTCTGTGAGTTAAAGCCTTTAATCCCTTCGGCATACTGGAAAGCCAGGCTGCCCAGCGGAGTCACCACCAGCTTGCTGGTAGTGTCTTTTTTGGCGGTTGCGGACCAGGTAGCGACTGCCTGAGCAGTAACGTCAGCTGCCTGAGCGACACCCATACCGGCAAACGCGGTTACCAGAGCAATTGCAAGAACCTTTTTTTTCATAGCTTTTTCATCCTGAGTTTATTAAGGGACCTGATGTCCCACGTCTGTGTGCATTCCCGCCATAGTTCAGGCCGCATCATTATTATCTGCGACGCAAATTATTTTGGGTGTTACGACCCGGTGCACAATTTTAAAAACAACGTTTATTACTAATTACAGCGCTAACTTATATATCTTTGAATACAGTTTGGCCTCGGCATTTCGTCGATGGGTATAAACCGTTTTCACACTACAATTTTCAATCTTGGCAATAGATTTCGGGTGCATTCCCTGTGCCGTCATCCGAATTATTTGCATTTCCCTGTTGGTAATTTTGTCTTTCTTTATATCTTTACGTAGAAAACGGCCGTTGATAACGTATGCCAGCTCCTGACGAATATCCTTGGCTAAGTCCACATAGACCACGCCACGAATAGCACCATTGTAATACCAGTAGTTGGCCAGCGCTTCCGAGCGCCTCGCGGCAATTAATACAATTTGCTTGCCTTTCATTTCAGCCAGCCACTCGCTATCGCGGCGGATAAAATAGTTCAGCGAACTGGCGCTAAGATTAATAAATACAAACTCCCGGCGTACCTTTTCAAGCGACAGGTAAATCAGGTCATCAATATCAATAATTAGCTCAGCGAGTCCTTTTAAAAAATAGCTGTCATGCGCTGGCCAGATGCACTGGTCCAAAGAATATTTATAATCCATATAAAGTTAAACCCCATAGTCCTGGAAATCTTGAACGTATCGCAACACTGCTGATAGCCCAGGCCTGCAAAGTCTAAGTCAGCAAATTCCCTCTTTAATATATTCAATCAAAATTCAAAATAGTATTGCTAGAGATAAAGAGCACTAAATGACTTGCTTGTTTCTTGTGTTACCAAATTTAGGATTTTTCTCCATGTGTGTCAATAAGTGCGCAAAGGGCTAATTACCGACCAGGTCAATTTAAGTCAGAAGAATAAAAATAAGGATATTGAGTTAAACACAAAAACCATTGGTTTTCATACGGTTATTGGTGGGATATGCGTAGATTCTTAAGTGAATATTATATGTTCCAGGATCTTAGCCATTAGTTGTTAAGACTATTCTTAATCGCACTTTTATTTAAAAAAGCGAAAAAACCGAACAAATTCAAAAAATAAGAATATAAAACCAATAAACAACACAAAATCAGTGGTTAATTTCATTAATTAGCGTAAATAATGGAATTACACGCCGCACAAAAGGGATAGTCACCGACTAAAAATTTTCCGCCGCGAATCGTAATCCAGTACCTGAAGATTATCTACTCGGTTAAACCGACTCAGATATAAGAATTGCACGAGCGTCCAGAGTCGTCCCGTTGTACCCGCGGCGATAGCATTACCCGGCTAATGTCGCATAAAACGCGTCATCTTTATCAGATGAAATACGTATCATTATTAATCTCATGCGCTATCGCGTATTAAAGGTAGGCAGAGTATTCTCAGATGCCCGATTGCTAATGCAAAAGTGTGATCCATGACGAATTTTTTTTCCAACAAATAGGCCAGCTTTCGCATCCGTTCACTATTTGTTCGCCTTACTGTCATCCGGCAGTCATATAAAACACCATTAATAGTGCCCAGTTTACTGACGAACCTGGACGCATTTATGAACAGTTCCCTGGCTGCGGTGGCAGAAACCGATTATCAACCGTTTACGCCGCCCTTTATCGACCGGCAGCGTAAGGTCCTGAGCGTACGCAACCTGAGCAAATCCTACAGCGCGCAGCAAACCGTACTGGACGGCATCAGTTTCGATCTTCATGCGGGCGAGCTGGTTGGCGTCATTGGCCGCTCCGGCGCCGGAAAGTCAACGCTTCTGCACGTACTGAACGGTACCCACAGCGCCAGCGACGGCGAGATCCTCAGCTATCCGGAAGTGGGTACGCCGCAGGACGTATCAAAGCTGTCGGGCCGCGCGCTAAACGCCTGGCGCAGCCAGTGCGGCATGATCTTTCAGGATTTCTGCCTGGTCCCGCGTCTCGACGTTTTGACCAACGTGCTGCTGGGTCGCCTGAGCCAGACCTCCACCCTGAAATCATTATTCAAAGTTTTCCCCGACGCGGACCGCGCCCGCGCCATCTCCCTGCTGGAATGGATGAATATGCTGCCGCATGCGCTACAGCGGGCGGAAAACCTCTCCGGCGGCCAGATGCAGCGCGTGGCGATTTGCCGGGCGCTGATGCAAAACCCGGGTATTTTGCTGGCCGATGAACCGGTCGCTTCCCTCGACCCGAAAAATACGCAGCGGATTATGAATGTCCTGCGCGAAATTAGCGAACAGGGTATCAGCGTGATGGTAAACCTGCATTCGGTGGAGCTGGTGCGTGAATATTGCACGCGGGTCATCGGCGTAGCCAAGGGCAAGATTATTTTTGACGATCATCCCACGCAGCTGAATCAGGATATTCTGCATCGGCTGTACGGCGATGAAATTAGCCAATTGCATTAAATTTCACTCACACGGGCAAAATAATGAAAAAGTACATCACTGGCGCAGTTCGTTTATCCGCAGCGGTTGCAGGCATTATGATGGCGTGGCAGGCAAGCGCTGCTGAACAGCCGAAGGAATTAAATCTGGGCATCCTTGGCGGTCAGAACGCAACCCAACAAATTGGTGATAACCAGTGCGTTAAACAGTTTCTTGATAAGGAGCTGAAGGTCGATACAAAATTACGTAACTCTTCCGACTATTCCGGCGTGATTCAGGGATTGCTGGGCGGAAAAGTTGACGTGGTCTTAAGTATGTCGCCGTCATCATACGCTTCCGTTTATATTAACAACCCTAAAGCCGTCGATATTGTCGGGATTGCCGTAGATGATAAAGATCAGTCCCGCGGCTATCACTCGGTGGTGATTGTCAAAGCCGACAGTCCGTATAAAAAGTTAGAAGATCTGAAAGGCAAAGCGTTTGGCTTCGCCGATCCGGACTCCACTTCCGGCTTTTTAATTCCCAACCACGCCTTTAAACAGCAGTTCGGCGGCACCTCGGATAATAAATATAATAACTTCTTCTCCAGCGTGACCTTCTCCGGCGGCCACGAGCAGGATATTCTGGGCGTGCTGAACGGTCAGTTTGCCGGCGCGGTGACCTGGACCTCGATGGTGGGTGATTATAATAGCGGCTACAGCGTCGGCGCCTTCAACCGACTGATTCGCATGGATCACCCGGATTTGATGAAGCAAATCCGCATTATTTGGCAATCGCCGCTGATCCCGAACGGCCCAATCCTGGTCAGCAATTCCCTGCCTGCTGACTTTAAGGCCAAAGTCGTCACCGCGATTAAAAAGCTGGATACCGACGATCACGCCTGCTTTATCAAAGCGATGGGCGGCACGCAGCATATCGGCCCGGGCAGCGTAGCCGATTTCCAGCAGATCATTGATATGAAACGCGAACTGGTTACCGCGCGTTAATCCCGCCCTGACGACGTCGCCCGGCCAGTCTCGCGGGCGGCGGCGACTCGTTGAAGACACAGCGACGCATGAATAATACCCATACCGAATTCGAACGCTATTACCAGCAGGTCCGCTCGCGGCAAAAGCGCGACACCTTTAGCTGGTCCCTGCTGCTGCTGGCGCTCTATTTTGCCGCCGGCAGTATGGCCGAGTTTAATCTCTTTACTATCTGGTACTCGCTGCCCAATTTTCTCGATTACATGTTTGAGACGCTGCCGACGCTGCACGTCGCCGACCTGTTTGCCGATTCGCACACTAAAGGCTCTCTGGCTTACTGGGGCTATCGTCTGCCCATTCAGCTGCCCCTTATCTGGGAAACGCTGCAGCTGGCGCTGGCGTCCACGCTGGTGGCGGTGGCGATTGCCACCCTGCTGGCGTTCGTTGCGGCCAACAACGCCTGGTCCCCTGCCCCACTGCGTTTTGCCGTCCGCGTGCTGGTGGCTTTTCTGCGCACCATGCCGGAGCTGGCGTGGGCGGTGATCTTCGTGATGGCTTTTGGTATCGGGGCGATCCCCGGCTTTCTGGCATTAATGCTCCACACCATCGGTAGCCTGACCAAGCTGTACTATGAAGCGGTAGAGAGCGCCCAGGATAAACCGGTACGCGGCCTGGCCGCCTGCGGCGCGTCGCATCTGCAGCGTATCCGCTTTGCCCTGTGGCCGCAGGTGAAACCCATCTTTCTCTCCTACGGCTTTATGCGCCTCGAAATTAACTTCCGCTCCTCAACGATCCTCGGGCTGGTGGGCGCGGGCGGCATCGGCCAGGAGCTGATGACCAATATCAAACTGGACCGGTACGATCAGGTCAGCATCACGCTGCTGTTGATTATTATCGTGGTATCGCTGCTGGATATGCTATCCGGCCGCCTGCGGCAGTGGGTTCTGGAGGGGAAAAAATGAGTCAGTGGCAAAATCAACCGGATATCGCCGCCAGCCGTCGCCAGCATCGGCATTTATACCAGGCCCAGGGGCGCTATCTGCGCTACGTCGGCCTGCTGACGCTGGCCAGCGTGCTCTACTATGTCTGGTTCTTTATGCAGTTCGGCATCAGCGGCGAGCAGCTCGCCACGGGGCTGCAGCAAATCAGCCGCTATTTGCTACGGATGTTCGTCTGGCACGACTTTTTCAACTGGCCGTTTCGCTATTACTTCACGCAAATCGCCATTACCCTGGCGATTGTTTTCGCCGGGACGCTTACCGCGACGGTCATCGCCCTGCTGCTCTCGTTTCTGGCGGCGCGGAATATTATGCGCGGCGTGATTCCGGGAACGATCGCCCTGCTGATGCGCCGGTTGTTCGACGTGCTGCGCGGTATCGATATGGCTATCTGGGGGCTGATTTTTGTCCGCGCCGTGGGGCTCGGGCCGCTGGCCGGGGTGCTGGCGATAATTATGCAGGATACCGGGCTGCTGGGCCGACTGTACGCAGAGGGACACGAGGCGGTTGACCGCTCGCCGGGACGCGGCCTGACGGCGGTGGGGGCGAACGGTTTGCAGAAGCACCGTTTCAGCATTTTTACCCAGTCTTTCCCGACGTTCCTGGCGCTGAGCCTGTATCAGATTGAATCGAATACCCGTTCCGCCGCGGTGCTCGGCTTTGTCGGCGCGGGAGGCATTGGCCTGATTTATGCGGAAAATATGCGTCTGTGGAACTGGGACGTAGTGATGTTTATTACCCTGCTGCTGGTGGCGGTGGTGATGGCGATGGATACGCTGTCCGCCTGGCTGCGCCGCCGCTATATCGGCGGCAGCGTGGTGCCGCTGTTTAAAGCTGATTAGTTTTTTCCCGGAGGCGGTGCTGCGCACCTGTCCGGGCTACCCAAACGGCACGAAAAAGTAGCCCGGGTAAGGCGTTTACGCCGCGACCCGGGGGAAAAATCACAGCCGCCACGCCAGCACCGGCCACTGGTGCTGCGCGTTCACCGCCGCCAGCTGCGGGCACGGATTGACCAGCCGTACGCGATCGGCATGCAGGCACAGCGGCAGGTCGTTGATCGAGTCGGTGTAGAAGGTCACCTCCCCCGAGTATTCAGGATGCGCCTGTTGCCACTGCGCCAGGCGCACCACCTTCCCCTGCTGATAGCTCGGCGTACCGGCAATCACGCCGCTATAGCCGCCGTCGGCCATCTCAACGTCAATCCCCAGCGCCTGTTCGATACCCAGCTGCGCCGCCACCGCCTGCACCAGCAGGCTAACCGAGGCCGAGATCACCAGCATCTGCTCGCCTTTAGCCTGTAAAGTCCGAATCAGATCCCACGCCTGGGGATACACGCGCGGCATAATTTCATCGCGCACGCAGCGCGCCAGCAGCGCGTCCACGTCCCGTTTTGCGACGCCAATCAGCGGCGCCTGAATCAGAGCCACATAATCGGCGATATTCATTTCGCCGCGGTCATAGTCGTCCATCAGCATCGCTTCCCGCGCCAGGTAATCGGGATCGTTTACCCAGCCTTCGCGCACCATAAAGCGGCTCCACAGCGTACTGCTGTCGCCCTTAATTAACGTATTATCCAGATCGAAAATGGTCAGCGTTTTACCCATCGTTTATTTTCCTTTATCGGCCACGGCGTCTCGCGAGAGCATGCGCAAGAAAAATGACAGCAGAATGACCCGGGCAAAACGCTCGGATGGATGCGCAGCGCCGCGTCCCTCATTATCCCCACACGCTCATCACCAGCAGTACGGCAATCAGCAATAGCGGATAAATTCGCACATGCCAGCGGTCCGGTAAACGCGCCAGCCAGCGGGAGGCGATTTTTAACCCCAGCCAGCTTCCCGCCACCAGCTGCGCCGCCGCCGACAGCCAGATATTGCCGACAAACCCATTCGGTAACGCCACCGGCGACAGCCAGGCCATCAACAGCCAGGTTAGCGTCGCCGTTGCCGCCAGCGGCAGCGTCAATACGTTGGCCATCCCTGCCGCTTCAGCCATCAGCACGCCGCGACGGCGCATCAGAGGGACGGTCATCACGCTTCCACCCACGCCGAGAAAAGAGGCGATCAGGCCAATGATCCCCCCTACCGTTAGCTCATGGGGCACCGTCGGTATCACCCGGTGGGATGGCGGGGTCATAAATCCGGCGCGAAGGTAGCAATCGGCAACGGTTGCCAGCAGATAGATAACGAACAGCCAGCGGATCCACGCCCCGCTCGCCTCAAGCGCCAGCAGCGCGCCCGCCGTTCCGCCAACCGCAATGCCGGTGAGCATGGCCCATAAGCGGCGCCAGCGGAGGGTACCGGTACGCGCGTGTCGCCAGCTCGCCAGCAGCGCGGAGCAAAGCATGACCAGCGCCGAGGTGGCGACGGCGATGTGCATCGCCTGTTGCCCGACGACGCTTTGCGCGCCCCACGCGCCGGTCACCAGGAAATAGAGCAGCGGGACGGTAACGAAACCGCCGCCGAAGCCAAAGAGCCAGGTGGTCACGCCCGATAGTATGCCGCACAGAAAAAGCCAGTCGCTCATTCGCACTCCTCCACAAAGGGAGGTAACGATATAGAATAACGCCGTGGCCGGCTTACGCTTTAAAGCCAATCTATTACGAATTTCAGCCAGGGCTATCTTCATGCGCAACGTTGCGATTAATGACGTCGACCATCTTCCTCGCCGGGTGCTGGCACTGGGCAGCGACTATCCGCCCAACACGCTTCTGGAGCGACATAGCCACCGCCGGGCGCAGTTTCTGTACGCCATGCACGGATTAATGAAGGTCGAAACGGACGACGGCCAGTGGCTGGTGCCGCCGTTCAGCGGGGTCTGGATCCCGGCGACGAAACCGCATCGCGTCTGGATGCCCGGCGTCAGCACCCACAGCCTGTATATTGACGCGCGGGACGCCCCGCGGGAAAGCGAACGCTGCGAAGTCTTACAGGTTTCTCCGCTGACCCATCAGCTGCTGCTGGCCGCCTGTCAGCTACCGCTGTTGTACGACGAGAGCGGGCGCGATGCCGCCCTGATTGCGCTGCTGCTCCATGAACTGCGCGCCGCCGCGCCGCTGCCGATGTTTACGCCGCTTCCGCAGAACAGCCACCTCGCGGCGCTATGCGGCGATTTTCAGCGCCAGCCGAGCATCCGCAGTACGCCGCAGCAGTGGGCGCAAAAACTGAGTAAAAGCGTACGCACGTTTAATCGTCTGTTTCGCCGGGAGACCGGGATGGCGTTTTGCGACTGGCGCCAGCAGGCATGCCTGATGTACGCCATGACGGCGCTGCGCGAGGGGCGTTCGGTTACCGAAGTCGCGCTCAGTCTGGGCTATGAGTATCCGGCCGCCTTTACCGCGATGTTCCGCAAAGCGATGGGCTATTCGCCGATGGCGTTTATCCGCCAGATAAACGGCGGACCGGCACGCGCCAGCCCGCCGTAGTCGCGGATTACCCGGCTGCGCGATGCAGCCAGTCGAGCAGCGTGTCCACCGAGAGCTGCGCAGGCGCGCGCGATGCTGGCTGCCCCGGTTTAATCAGCAGCAGCGTCGGCAGGCCGCGCACGCCGAGGTCGCTCGCCAGATCCTGATGCCGGTCGGCATCCAGATAGCGCGTATCCAGCTGAGCAAGCCGCGGGCTGAGCTTTTCATGCGCCAGCAGCTGCCAGAGCTTGCGGCAGTGCACGCAGCGTTCCGCGCCGACGAACAGCAGAACCGGCCGTTCGCTCTCCAGCTCGCCCGCCGCGCTTATCGGCGTGAACGCGCTTTCCGCGACGCGGAACAGCTTCGGACTGCGGCGCAGGGTATCGTTATCGGTTGCCACGCACAGCGCATCGGCGCTTTTACTGTACGGCTGTACGCCCACCACCCGCACCACGCTCTGCGCCGGACCGGCCGCCGCCGCGCCGGGCTGGCGCAGGGTTCGTACATCGACCGCCGCAATCGGCGTCTCCTGCGGCTGCGCCAGCTGCGGGATCCAGCCGTAGGGAATGCGGTAGGCGCGATAGACCATATTGTTGTTCAGGGTCTTGCCCCAGAACGGCGAAATATACTCCCAGACGATCTCGTGGTCGCGGGTCACTTCGAAAATGCGCCCGTTCGATCCTTCGTTAATCAGGGTATTGCCGTTTTCCAGGCGCTGCATATTGCTGATGTAGGGGCTGTAAAAGCGGTACGAATCGGTTGGCTGCGGCAGATCCGCTTCATAGGGCGAGTAGCGCCATTCGATATCGAGGGTCAGCGGGTTGATCTCCAGAATCCGTGAATAATCGCGCCAGGCGTTTTTCACCCCGTCCGCCGACGCCGGATTCGGCGCGCCGTATCCGGCCCAGCCGCCGTTATCGAAAATCAGGATATTACCCGCGCCCGGCAGCCCCTGCGGGATCATATGCGCATGGTGCTGGCCGATGATCCAGCCGATGTGCTTCAGCTCCGGTTTGCTGTAGTCCGGGCCCAGCTGCCAGACGATCTTGCCGCTCTGTTTGTCGATAATGGCAATAATGTTGGATTCGCGGGCGTCCCAGATAATGTTGTCGGGATGAAAACGCGTATCGCCAGCGTCGTACCACTTATTCGGCCCCAGCGCCGACATCGAGTTGATATGCATCCAGTCGCCCATTCCGCCGCCGCTGGCGCGCATATTCGGGTTGTTGTAGAGCGCGGTGCGCGCCGCATCGTCGAAGCCCAGCTCGTGAAAATGGTCGCTGCAGCGCCACTCCCACACCACGTTACCCTGCCAGTCGACTTCAATAATGGTGTCGTCCAGCAGCAGCTTGTCGGAGATCGCTTCATTCACCAGATTGGTGTGGGCGAGGATCAGGGTATTGCCGCCATCCACCTGCGGCTCCAGCCCCGGCGCGTAATAGCCCACCGGGTTGCCCGCCCGCTGATAGTCATGATGCGCGCGCGCCATCCAGCGCGTGGCGTTGCCGGGATCGCTCACCTGCTCGTAGCGGTCGAATTTCCAGGTGACGTTGCCTTCCCAGTCCACCTGGATCAGATCGAGCATATCCTGCATGCCGTAGCGCGGGTCGCGCTCGCCGCTGTGGCCAAGGATTGCGCCGCCGGGCAGGATTTTATTGGGAAACCCGTGCAGTTCAGGCCATTCGCGCACCGCGCGGCCGTTCATATCCACCAGCACCGCGCCGTGTTCGGTGGCCTGGAAAAGGGTATAGCCGCTCCAGGCGCGCTGCGGATCGTAGAGGGTGGCGCCGGTCGGGTAGACGGAAGGATGTCCCATATGTTGCTCCTTAAATAATAGAATCAGGCAGAAGTAATCAGGTTGCGAATCTGGCGGCAGGCGGCGGTAAACGCGGCATCATCGCGCTGGCGCGGATGGGGCAGCGCCAGGCTTACCACTTCCCGTATCCGCCCCGGACGCGGCGAAAGCACGACGACGCGATCGGCCAGGGCGACGGCTTCTTCCACATCGTGCGTCACCAGCAGCGTGGTGGTTCCCGCGCGCTGGTGGATCTGTAAAAGTTCCTGCTGCAGGGTGTGGCGCGTCAGGGCATCCAGCGCGCCGAAAGGCTCGTCGAGCATCAGGATCTGCGGACGAGCCACCAGGCCGCGGGCAATAGCCACCCGCTGGGCCATGCCGCCGGAGAGCTGCGCGGGCAGCGCGTTGACGAATTCGCTGAGCTGCACGCGCTCCAGCATTTCCAGCGCCCGCTGGCGCTTCGCCGCCCGGCTGAGCTTTTCATCCGCCAGGCCGAGCATCACGTTGTCGAGCACGTTAAGCCAGGGAAACAGGCGCGGCTCCTGAAACACAATGCCGCGCTCTTTGCCCACGCCGGTGACCGGCTCGCCGTTAATGCAAATATCGCCCTGGGTCGCTGATTCCAGGCCTACCAGCATCCGCAGCAGCGTCGATTTACCGCAGCCGCTGCTGCCCACCAGCGCCACCAGTTCACCGGCGGCGATATCCAGGCTGAAATTCTGTAGCGCCGTCACCTGTTGCCAGGATTTACGCACGTGGCGAAAAGAGACCAGGGTTGAAGAGGTCATAGCTGCTCCTGTTGACGCCAGCGGGTGGCGCGCATTTCCAGTAAACGTCCGGCTTTATCCAGCGCCGCGCCGGTGATACCGACCAGCACCATGCCGCAGAGAATGGTGGGCATATCCAGCAGCTGCTGGGCATTGATCATCAGGCTGCCGATGCCGACGCCGGAGGACATGAAATATTCCGCGCCGATATTGCCAAGCCAGGCGTAAATCAGCGCCAGCCGCAGACCGGCGAAGATCCCCGGCGCCGCGCCGGGAATAATAACCCTGCGCAGGCGCGCTAACTCGCCCAGGCGCAGTACCCTGGCGACTTCGTCGAGCTGCGGGTTACGCTGAAGCACGGCCTGCAGGGTGCTGAAGAACATCGGAAAGAACGACGCCAGCGCGATAAAAACGATTTTGCCGCCGTTATCGTTGCCCACCCATGCGGTCAGCAGCGGCAGCCAGGCAAACAGGGCGATATGGCGCAGCACGTTGAGCGTGGGCGTGAAGATTTGCCCGGCGCGCGGGCGCAGCGCCAGCAGCAGTCCGCAGAGCAGGCCCCCCGCAATCCCCAGCGCGCCGCCGACAAAGGCTCGCCCGAGGCTTGCCAGCATCGCCGCGGTCAGCTCCCCGCTCAGGGCGCCCTGAATAAAACGCGTCGCCACCGCCAGCGGCGAAGAGAACAGCGCGCCATCGATCCAGCCCCACGAGCTTGCCAGCTGCCACAGCGCCAGCAGGACCAGCGGCAGCTGCAGCGCCCGCCAGCTGGCCTGCGGTTTCCACGCCAGGCGTCCGGCGGCAGGCTGCGGCCAGAACACCAGACGGGCACAGGCGCGGTTCGCCGCCCACTCCATCAGCATGCCGCTCAGCCCCACGACCGCAATGGTGACGAAGACGATATCCAGCTGAAACAGCTGGCGGCCCCAGACCATCAGGTAGCCAATGCCTTCTGAAGAGGCCAGCAGTTCGACGACGATAAGCGACACCCAGGCCTGCGATAGCGCCAGACGCAGGCCGGTAAACCAGCCCGGCAGGCTTGCGGGGATCACCAGCCAGCGCAGCCGCTGCCAGCGGGAAAAGTTCATCACCTTTGCGGCTTCGCTCAGGGTCAGCGGCACGCCGGCCACCGCCTGCTGCGTGTTAATGGTCATCGGCACTACGGTGGTTTTGATGATAACCGCCAGCTTGAGGCCGTTATCAATCCCGAACAGCACCATAAACAGCGGGATCCAGCCGAGCGTCGGGATTTGCGCCAGCGCGTAGAACAGCGGTTCCACCCGCTGCGCGGCGGCCGGCACCAGGCCGAACAGCGCGCCGAGCAGCGTCCCAGCAATGGCGCCCAGCAGCAGGCCAAGCGCCAGATGCTGAAGGCTGAATCCCCACTGCGCCAGCAGATCCCCGCTCAGCAGCGATAGCGCGGTATCGGCAACCACCGACGGCGCGGGCAAAATTTGCTCCGGCATCCACCGTTCGCGGGCGGCGATGTACCACAGCAGCAGCAGTAACGCAGGCAGCAGCCACGGCCAGCCGTTAAGCCTGAAGCCCGGCCTGCCTGGGGCATCGGTTCTTAAGATCATCTGCGACATATCAGTCCACTTTTCGGCAAGTTATGCCGCTATCAAAACGTGACTTCTCCTTCGCCGCCATTGCGTAAGGCGAATAATCCCGATGCATCGAATGCATTTCAGCCTGCCGGGCGCGCAGCGTTTGATTTAGCTTTTTTTCACCCAAGCTTGGCGAATAAAAGCATTTAACACGCAGCCCGTTGGCTCTTTAGGGTGAGAAAAAACTCAGGAGAGCAACACGTTATGATGAAAGCATTTTTTAGCCGCACCGTGCTGGCGCTGGTGGCGGTTATCGGCCTGGCGGCCAGCGCGCAGGCCGAAGCGCTGCGTACCATTCGCATCGGCGTACCGGACCAAAGCGCGGGCAGCAAGCCGTTTATTGAGGGGCCGGTCGGCATGGCGTTTATCCGCCATCAGCTGGAAGAGGCGTTTAAACCGCAGGGTGTGGAAGTGCAGTGGCAGTTTTTCAAAGGCGCGGGCCCGGCGGTAAATGAAGCCTTAGCCAACCGCCAGCTGGATTTTGTCTACCTCGGCGATCTGGCGGCGATCATCGGTAAAGCCAACGGGCTGCCGACGCGCCTGCTGCTGGGCAGCCGCGGCTCGGAATCCTGGCTCGCGGTAACCAAAGCCTCAGGGATTAAAACGCTGGCCGATCTGAAAGGCAAACGGGTCGCGGTATATCGCGGCACGGCTGACCAGCTGGCCTTTGACCGGGCGCTGCAAACCGTCGGCCTCAATGAGCGCAGTTTGCAGACGATCAACCTTGACTGGAACGCCGGCAAAGCGGCGCTGGCGGCCGGTCGCGTCGATGCGGTGTGGGGCGGCGTTTCGCTGCTGGCGCTGCGCGGCGATAAGATTGATGTGGTCGTCAAAAGCGGTGACTCCGGCCGCCAGAACACGACTCAGGCGGGGTTCCTCGGCACGCAGGCGTTTATTGACGCCTGGCCGCAGGCGACCCAGCAGATCGTTAACGTGCTGGTGAAGAACGCCGCGGAAATCAGCGACCCGGCCAATCGCGACGCCTGGTCCGCCGAGATGGCGCAGCAGAGCCAGATCCCGCAGGCGCTGTTTCTCGAAGAGCTGCAGCCGCAGGATCTGAACTTTACCACCTCGCCGCGTATCGATCCGTTCCTGACCGACAGCTTTAGCAATAGCGTCGAACAGGCTAAATCCGGGCGGCTAATCCGCAGCGCTTTTGACGTCAGCCAGTGGGTAGACGGCCAGTTTGTCGAGCAGGCGCTGAAAGCCCAGGGGCTGGAAAACCGCTGGCCGCAGTACGATGCCAAAGGCCAGGCGAAAAACGCCGGTTAACTCCTCTCCTCCTGCGCCAGCAGCTGAAGCTGATGCTGACGATCGGTATGAAGGATAATCTCAATCAGCTTCTCCACCAGCGGCGGCTGGGCCGCGTGAACCGGAGAGATAATGGCAAACCGGGTCTGCATCAGCCGCCACTCCTCAGGCAGATCGCTGAGCTCCAGCTTAACCAGCCGATGGCTGTGCTGGCATAGCGCGAAGCCGTCCTCGCTGGCGAAGCTAATCGCGTTGGTCTGCGCGAGGGTGGCAAGCAGCGCGTAGATATGATCGCACTGAATCGCCGGGGTAAAGTCCTGCTGCTGGCTGAGGGTCGCCAGCACCTTGCGCACGCCCGGCGGCAGATAGGGGGCGGCAAAGGGGTAGCGCAGCATCGCCTGGATAGAGACCGGCCCCTGTTTGGCCAGCGGATGATCGGCATGGCAGACGAAAAAGCAGCGCTGCGGGCTGAGCGGCTGCACGCGCAGCTGCGGGTCGAGCTCGGCCTGCCAGCTGTCGGCAACCACAAAAGGGTAGAGCTGAGAGGTCAGCGCCTGATGCAGCGCCAGCCAGTTATCAATCTGAAAGCGCACCCTCGCCTGCGGCAAAAGGCGATGAAACTCGCCGACGGCGGCCGGAATCAGCCTTGCGGCAGGGGCTGGCCCGCAGCCAAAAGCAACCTCGCCGTTTTGCGCATCGTCCGCTTCGCGCAGCTGGCTGCTGAGCTCCACGTTCAGCTCCTGAAAGCGGCGGGCGTAGGGCAGCAGCTTTTGCCCGTGAAGGGTGAGCGTCGGTAGCTTGCTCTGGCGATCGAATAACGGATGGCCGACGCTCTGCTCCAGCGCCTGAATGCTGCGGCTGAACGCCGACTGCGACAGGCACACCGCCTCCGCCGCGCGATTAAAACTGCCGTATTCAACTAACGCGACAAAGTTGCGCAGTTGGCGAAAATCCAGATGCATTAGCCCGCCCCACTCTCTCTTTTAGGGTACAAAAGTACTGGAGGGCAGCCTGGCGGCGCAATGGCGGGATGATGAGGATCTTTCACCTTGCGCTGAAGCGGAACAGACGCGCGACATATGGATATTTGTGAAATATTGTTTCACAGAGAAAAAATTTATTAATGGAAAATGAGGCGCTCCCGGCGAAAATAAAGACCGCCGATGTTCACCGCGTATCCGACCTATATTATTTACGTAAGGTTTCGTAAATTTTGCTTTTGGTCATTCTGAGGCCGTAGCGAATCGGCTATAAAATATCACGGCCCGTTTTCAGTGACGAAAAACAATGATATGAAGCCCAGACTCTCTCACGCGCTATTATTTGTTCCTTTTTTGCTTTTGGCAGGATGTTCATCCTCATCGAAACCGCATAAAACCGCCGCCCAGAGTAGCCACGCGACCATCGACGGAGGTTCTGACGATCTGATCCCGGTGATCGCCGCGCTGCACGATCAGATGCATACCTGGGAGGGAACGCCCTACGAGTGGGGCGGGACGGAGCAAAGCGGGGTCGACTGCTCCGGGTTTGTCTGGCGTACGCTCAAAGATCGCTTCAACCTGCCGATGGAGCGCATCACCACCCGCGAACTGCTGCATATGGGAGAACGCGTGAGCCCGCGGCAGCTGCGGCCGGGAGATTTGGTTTTCTTCCGCATTAAAGGCGGCATGCACGTCGGCTTCTATGATACCGACCGTAATTTCCTTCATGCCTCCACCAGCCAGGGCGTGATGCGCTCTTCGCTGGATAATCCGTACTGGCAATCGGTATTTTATCAGGCGCGCCGCCTGCCGAAGGAATATAACGCGCAGATCACGATGAATAACGATAATCTGCATCTGGCGAAAAACCGTTAATCAGCAAGAATAAAGCCGCCCTGTCACCACGGCGGCTTTATTGTTTTTTACCGGCGACGGCTTAGAACTGGTAGGTCATACCGACAGCGACGATATCGTCATCGTTGATCCCGAGCTTATTATCGCTCTTCAGCTGGTTGATTTTGTAATCCACAAAGGCGTTCATGTTTTTGTTGAAGTAATAGGTCACGCCAACGTCAATGTAGTTGACCAGGTCTTCGCTCCCCACGCCCTCAATATCCTTGCCTTTTGACAGCACGTAGCCCAGGGACGGACGCAGGCCGAAATCGAACTGGTACTGCGCCACGGCTTCAAAGTTCTGCGCTTTATTGGCAAAACCGCCGCTGATTGGCGTCATTTTGCGGGTTTCGGAGTACATGGTCGCCAGGTAGATATTGTTGGCGTCATATTTCAGTCCGGTCGCCCAGGCTTCCGCTTTTTTACCCGTGCCGCGGGCCAGCAGGTTCTGATCGTTCGTGCGATCGGAGCTGGTGTAGGCCGCGCTGACGGCGAAGTCGCTGCCGCCGAAGTCGTAGCTTAAGGCGGTACCGAAGCCGTCGCCGTTCTGTTTCTTGGCTTCACGGCCTTCGTTTTTACCCTGATATTGCAGGGTCAGGTCCAGGCCATCCACCACGCCGAAGAAGTCGGTATTGCGGTAGGTTGCCAGGCCGCTGGCGCGTTTGGTCATAAAGTTATCGGTCTGCGCGGAAGAGTCGCCGCCGAATTCCGGGAACATATCGGTCCAGGCTTCGACGTCGTACAGCGCGCCGAGGTTACGACCATAGTCAAATGAACCGTAGTTTTTGACTTTCACGCCGGCGAACGCCAGACGCGTTTTCTGCGAAGAGTCGCTTTCAGTTTTGTTGCCGGAGAACTCCGATTCCCAGCGGCCGTAGCCGGTCAGATCGTCGTTAATCTGCGTTTCGCCTTTGATGCCGAAACGAACGTAGGTCTGGTCGCCATCTTTGCTGTCATAGTCGCTCATATAGTGCATCGCTTTGACTTTGCCGTAGACGTCCAGTTTATTGCCGTTTTTATTATAAACTTCTGCCGCCTGCGTAGCCGAAGAAGCAATAAGACCCATCATCATTAATGCCAGTGAGCTCTTTTTCATTATTCAGTCCTGGTAATTTATTTATACGCGCTAATCAATTCCGGGCAGAAGCCCCGTCAAAAACTGCAGGTTTTTTAACGCTCTAATATTAAAAATTTATGACAATATGGAACTTTTTCTAAAAAAGGGTATTAAATTATTTCCGTCATGAATGTGTCACACTTCCCCGCCAGAATGCCCGATCCGCGCAATGAAGTGGTTCGTCCACCACGCCAGGTGTTGGCAAGCGGGCTGACTCCTGTTACAACATCAACTCGATATCGAAACTCCTTTTTGAACGGCAGAGAATCATGAGTGATAGCCAGACGCTGGTGGTAAAACTGGGCACCAGTGTTTTAACGGGCGGATCCCGCCGCCTGAACCGCGCCCATATCGTTGAATTAGTGCGCCAGTGCGCGCAGCTGCACGCGATGGGTCATCGAATTGTGATAGTCACCTCCGGGGCGATCGCTGCCGGACGTGAGCACCTCGGCTACCCGGAACTGCCCGCGACCATTGCGTCGAAACAGCTGCTGGCGGCGGTCGGCCAGAGCCGTCTTATCCAGCTGTGGGAACAGCTGTTTTCTATTTATGGTATTCACGTCGGCCAGATGCTGCTGACCCGCGCCGATATGGAAGACCGCGAGCGTTTTCTCAACGCCCGCGATACCCTGCGCGCGCTGCTGGATAACAATATCGTGCCGGTCATTAATGAAAATGACGCCGTGGCGACCGCTGAAATTAAAGTCGGCGATAACGATAATCTTTCGGCGCTGGCGGCAATCCTGGCCGGCGCCGATAAACTGCTGCTGCTGACCGATCAGCAGGGCCTGTTCACCGCCGACCCGCGCAACAACCCGCAGGCCGAGCTGATTAAAGACGTTTACGGCATCGATGACGCCCTGCGCGCCGTCGCGGGCGATAGCGTGTCCGGTTTAGGTACCGGCGGTATGGGCACCAAGCTGCAGGCCGCCGACGTCGCCTGCCGCGCGGGCATCGATACCATCATCGCCGCCGGTAGCCGTCCGGGGGTGATTGGCGACGTGATGGAGGGCATCTCCGTCGGGACTCGCTTCCACGCCCAGGAATCGCCGCTGGAAAACCGTAAGCGCTGGATTTTCGGCGCGCCGCCGGCGGGCGAAATTACCGTGGACGCCGGCGCGACCCAGGCAATTCTCGAACGCGGCAGCTCCCTGCTGCCGAAAGGAATTAAAACCATCACCGGCAACTTCTCGCGCGGTGAAGTGATCCGCATTCGCAGCCTTGAAGGCCGCGATATTGCCCACGGCGTCAGCCGCTATAACAGCGATGCGCTGCGCCGCATCGCCGGGCAGCACTCGCAGCAGATCGATGCCATTCTGGGCTATGAATACGGCCCGGTCGCCGTCCACCGTGACGACATGATTATCCGTTAAGGAGCTGAAAATGCTGGAACAAATGGGCATTGCTGCCAAAGCGGCCTCGTACAAACTCGCGCAGCTTTCCAGCCGCGAAAAGAACCGGGTGCTGGAAAAGATTGCCGACTATCTTGAAGCGCAGACCGACGCGATCCTGCGGGCTAACGCTGAGGATCTGGCGGAAGCGCGCGCCAACGGTTTGAGCGAGGCGCTGCTTGACCGCCTGGAGCTCAACCCGGCGCGCCTGAGCGGAATTGCTAACGATGTTCGTCAGGTCTGCAGCCTGGCGGACCCGGTCGGTCAGGTAATCGACGGCGGTCTGCTGGACAGCGGCCTGCGCATTGAGCGTCGCCGCGTGCCGCTGGGCGTGGTGGGCGTAATTTATGAAGCCCGTCCGAACGTGACCGTCGACGTCGCCTCTTTGTGCCTGAAAACCGGCAACGCGGCGATTCTGCGCGGCGGTAAAGAGACCTGGCGCACCAACGCCGCCACGGTGAAAGTGATTCAGCAGGCGCTGCAGGAGTGCGGCTTACCGGCAGCCACCGTGCAGGCGATTGAGAGCCCGGATCGCGCGCTGGTCGGCGAGATGCTGAAGATGGATAAGTATATCGATATGCTGATCCCGCGCGGCGGCGCAGGTTTGCATAAGCTGTGCCGCGAGCAGTCGACGATCCCGGTGATCACCGGCGGTATCGGCGTCTGCCATATTTATATCGACCACTCCGCCGACGTTGCCGAAGCGCTGAAGGTTATCGTTAACGCCAAAGTGCAGCGCCCGAGTGCCTGTAACTCGGTCGAAACGCTGCTGGTGCATCAGGATATCGCCGAACGCTTCCTGCCCGCGCTGAGCAAGCAGATGGCGGAAAGCGGCGTTAGCCTGCACGCCGATGCGGCCTCCCTGCCCGCGCTGCAAAACGGCCCGGCCAGCGTAGAGCCGGTGAAAGCGGAGCAGTATGACAATGAGTATCTGTCGCTGGATCTGAACGTGAAGGTGGTGGCCGATCAGGATGAAGCGGTAGCGCATATTCGCGAGCACGGCACCCAGCATTCTGACGCCATCCTGACGCGCACCCTGGGCAACGCCAACCGCTTTATCAACGAGGTGGATTCCTCGGCGGTGTACGTCAACGCCTCTACCCGCTTTACCGACGGCGGCCAGTTTGGCCTCGGCGCGGAAGTGGCGGTCAGCACCCAGAAGCTGCACGCGCGCGGCCCGATGGGCCTGGAAGCCCTGACGACCTATAAGTGGATTGGTTTCGGCGACGATACCATTCGTGCTTAATGCTAATTGGGTGATGCAAAAGTAGCCGTTTGATTCGCAAGGGCATTGACGCATCACCCACTTAGTTTTAACCTTCTATCCCGTGCTTACGCTCGTCAGCACATCTTGCAGGGCCGATATAGCTCAGTTGGTAGAGCAGCGCATTCGTAATGCGAAGGTCGTAGGTTCGACTCCTATTATCGGCACTCACACGATAAAATCCTTATAAATCAATGAGTTAGACTTAAAAATCTGTCTTTTATTCATCTATAAGAATCGGTAAATCATCCCTCATAACTGCCGTTATGGTTGATATGGCAATTGGGAATGTTAACTGTAACGGCCTGTAGTTGTACAGCTCGAACAGGTACAAGCTCAACTCGAAGCCTATGACGTTGCCAGCGTCTCTAATCAATCCCAACACTTTTAACCGTTCCACACTTAGCGCGGTGTCCCGTAACAGCCTGTCGTGATGACACGCCACGGATAAACGAGCAAATGATGGGAATCCTAACCAGTCCGGGAAAGGGGCTGGCTCTCTCGTGGTGTTCACCGTGCCATAAACGAACGGTACTCGATAAGAGAACGGTTAACTGAAAGATGCGCATAAGGCGCTTGTTATGGTGTCCCATCACGGCGCTAAATGGCTGCTATTGTCTTTAAATCACTCATGCCGATTCAATCAGGTGAGCCAATGCCAGCAATCTCACGCGCTGCTCTGATAATCCGCCCAATTTGTAACGTCCCGCGAGTTCATAGCCTACTCTGTCCAGCTTCTGTAGCATTGGGACAGGAATATTCAGGGCGAGATTTTGAGTTAACGGAATTGCATCCCCTTGAGACTTCAGAGGATTACACGGATAAAGCGTCATTCAAGCCTCCTGAGCATCTCACCGATTGCCAGTGTTAAACGCTGGTCTTCTGATACCACACCTTGACCAATCTGTTCAGAAAGCTTTTCCAGCTTTGTGATAAGCGATGGATGCAGCGTCATCAGAAGATTACAACTTACTTTCTGACCATATTCATTGAAGAGTTGATTCATTTACAGCCCTCCCATCGACTGAGCAACTTCAACCGCTTCTGAGGCTGCTGTTATGGCTTTGTTTCGTTTTGTCTGTGCTTCGAGGATTCGTACAGTTGCATCACGCTGCAAGCGGGTGACCTTTGAAGAAGCCGCTTTCAAAATCCCGTCACAGAACGCTTTATGCTGGTTACTCATAGCGCTGGTGGCCTTAACGTAATCAGCGGGATTGATACCTATAGCTTCACAGAAAGGCTGTACAGCGTCGATGGCAGTCACTGTATGACGTTGCATTAACTGAGCCTGTAAAGTGGCAATCTGAGCCTTGTAAGCGGCCTCAGTGACTTTGTTAGTCATTACCCACCTCATCAGCGACAATCACAGATAGATACGATTCAAGCGGTTTAATTCCCGATAACGCTTCTTCAGCCTGTTTCACCAATACGTTGTGAGCATGGGTAGCCTTATTTACCTTATTCGCTTTCTCAGTGATTCCTGCATCAACAAATTTCTCAGCGGCTTTCTTACATGCCTTTTCAATCTCAGCAAGCGGGTTATTTTTTGGTGACTGCTGTAATGGTACAAACTTGATAAATCCAGCGCCCATCTCATACACAACGTAATTCTCATTCATCATGTTCTGAATAATGGTCTGTACCATCGCTGGGTGTGTAACCTGTCGGATTCTGAATCCATAATCTTCGACTGGCTGAGACATTAGCTGCTTAGTCTTGATAGCAATAAGAGTATCTTTATTCAGGCTGTCTGCGTTGTAAATATCCTTTGCATCTTCGATATTTTCCAGTGCAGCTTTAATTTTGGGGATGAAATGTGATTCGATTTCAATTCGTTTCTGTGTAGGACTATTCATTATTAACGCTCTCGTGAAATTCAGATACAAAAATACACCACACAGGCCGTCTTTTACGTAACCCGTGTAGTGTCATCTGGAATGTGTAAGGGGTTGGCTAACCTGTCCCCGAGGAAGGGATGCCACAGGAAAGCCATTAATTTGTTAGGAAATCAATCCAATACATAAATGTTAACATTTTGTTAAATTATGTCAAGGGGTTTCAGTTTTCTGACAAATAGCCTTAATGATTTCATACCGTCTGGTTTTAGTCATCATACGAGGCGGGGTGTAATCGGTGGGGGATGTAATTCCTGTTAATTCGGAAAGACCCTTATATTGCATGTAGAACCGATGTGCCTTTTCAGCTACGACAGTAAAGTATTTCTTTCTTTTTTTCATTCATGTTAATACCCCTGAAACAGGAAAGCCCCCCCCATGATAAAACCTGAGAAAGTGACCTTCCAGCTATTCTCATCTATCTAAGACCCTGTTGACCGATTTTGATAAATGAGCATTACTGTATTATTATCATACGAAACTGTGTTTTTGTCCAGTAGTATTTTGTTATTGCAGTAATTGATGAATGGTTATTATTGGCGGGAGGGATGGGATTGCAGAAATACATATTTAGCACTTTTTGCTATTGACGGATTTTTTACGATTGATATAATGCATTAAGACCTTTAAAGTTTCTGATTATCACTAATTGAATACTACAATAAGAAAATGGCTTACGCCAAAAGCCATTAAAATCTTATTATCTCTTCAAAGATACTTAATCAATACCTTTAAAGATTACTGTTAAGATGTGGAATCACCAATCAAGGAATTATCCTTTCAACATTCGCATGGCTTCGCGTTGTCATGCTTCTTGCTTTCGCCTTGTCATCTATTCAGATAGCCTATCAGAACCCCTGTATGCCATTCTGAAGCGTTCCCAATATCAACCATACATTCTCCCCTCAAGGCCCATCATAAGCCCTCAGAGAGCGCTAAAATAGCTCAGGTTACAATTGCATCAAACCATTGCGTTTGATATAATAATCAACCTGTTAGAGATGAGTTCTCTTTGAGTTGTGGGAATATCTGGTGTCGTTGCTTAAGCCCCCGTTGAGTCGGGATAGCTTGAGAGTTCAACTAGTCCAGCCATATCTAAAGAGATTTATCAAATGGCAGACATTCACAATAAGAGTGAATACTAAACAACCCCAAATTGTTGAGTCACCTCACCCTACAGCAATATTGTGAATTGCAACTTTTCAGACTTTCCCATCTGTTAAGCCATAGGCAATCCATCACGGTGAAAAGGGTTCCTTCCCATCAAGCGTTAATCGCTGGTGGGCTGAATGATTTTCCACACCGGAGACTGGAAGAATGAAACCTACTGTACAGACATCAAACCGATTTTTGTTTCTTACCGGAAACGAAGACTTCACCATCCGAAAAACTGCTGCGGCAAAGATTGCCAGAGCACGCGGTCAGCGTTTCTTTGTTCACATCTGCAAGAGACATGGTGCTAGTGAACATTATTCAAGCTGCATGGCTTGTGTTGAATGCCAGAAACAATGGTACAGGGATAACGGTAAGCATAAGCCGGATCCAGACATCAAACCTTTCATCTCAGTTTACCCACTGGTTAAGATGACTTTCAGAGGGTTACAATTCCCTCAGATATTCTCCTAAGGGCCTCTCAATGGATGACGAAAAATTACACACCTACCTTAAAGCTATTGGTATGGGGTGCTTTGTGACGTATTACAGCAAGTTTGCCAACACAACCATTTCACGTGCTGACCTCATTGAACTGCTGCATACTCAGGAAGGATACACAGAAAAAAGCTGTGGGAGCCGCACCAGTAAAGCGAGAGCAATCATTTCCGCAGGGGCAAGTGAAGAAGCATTAAGGCTAATTATTGCGTCTAATCGTGTGAACGATGATTTAAGAGATGAGGCCAGAAAATTACTGATGAAAATTTTTCCGTAAAATCAGGGTGTCACTCGTTATTTTCGGCCTTCATTGATTACTGGAACATATCTGTGAAGGTCTGGAAGATTTGATGAGCAGATGAATACCTGCTTAGAAGGCGAACCTGAGAAAGTAGCGGTTAACAAGCAATTTCTCAACATATCTACAATGAAATCAATCAGAAAGCCCCGCACAAAGCAGGGCGTGACTCTTCACCAGTTAAATTAAGCTAATTCTTTGAGGCTCTTACTGACCTTTGCCACCGTTGCCCTTGAGCAATTCACCGTGTCCATTACGTCAGTGTAGGACATACCAGCCTGTAACAGCCTGGCTATTCTCTCATTGCGCTGTGTGTCCTCTGGACGGCCTTTGTACTTACCGTCTGATTTGGCCTTTACAATGCCCTGAGCCTGTCTTCTCTTACGGTCTGTGTAATCCTTTCTGGCAATGGCCGCTAACATGTCCAACATCATTCCGTTCAATGCTTCCAGCATTCTGCTGGTGAATTCATCCCCTGACTGAATAAGCTGGTGGCTTGTTGGCAGGTCTAAGGCAACCACCCTCACACCTTTCTCATTAATCAGTGACCGTAACTTGTTCCAGTCTTCACCGCTTAAACGTGACAGGCGGTCTACCTGTTCCACAAGCATCACATCACCTTTCTGTGCAATGTCTAGTAGTCTGAACAGTTCAGGGCGTTGAAGAGATGCACCGGATTCATTTTCCGTGAAGTAGGTGGCTATGGTCATGCCGTTGGATTGAGCGAATTCATCAAGCTGCTGTTTAGCGCGTGAGGCGTCTTGCTCTTTCGTTGAAGCTCTGAGGTACGCATAAACACGTGAAGTCATGATAGTGAACCGTAGCAGTCTGTTTAAGATGGTTCAATTATATCAGTCTGTTTTGTATGGTTCAATAAATCATTTTTGGGGTGAACTGGTTCAGTAAATCGGTGCCTCTTGAGGTATACCTTAACCAGACTGGAAACAGTGTGTAAATTACCAGTAAGTTCACTGTAATCACCACAGAACAGAAAAATGGCTTGAGGTCAGCGCTGGCAAGCCTTCTGAGAAGAAAACATGGAGTGTAAGAGAGCTGTTAATTACTGTTAAATAAATGAATAATCATTCAAATTAATCAGCATCCATGAGTTATTAATGTATAACCATGCACTTTTCATGAATGAAAAAGAAAGGCCGTCAGATAATAGCGGCCTTAACCTGATGTCAGACAGGAATGTTAAAGTAGTGGCAAAGCGCATTAGTTAGTAAAGCAGGAGCGGCTGCACCAGCGATTTTAAGCCCTCCAGTGAAAGCCTTTCCCGTAATCTTACCAATCCAAGACCCAAAGCCCTTTTCAACCTCATCTTTTGAAGTCGGTTTAGCAGTCTGTTTAACAAGCTGCTCCAACTCTTTGACATCAGCATCATCAAGCCCCTGCTCTTTTAGCTGACGCGCAAGGGAGTTAAAATCACCTGAAGTAATACTGTTCTGTTGGTGAATATCTCCGGTATTGCCAGCACCAATAGCACCAGCATTATGCACGTTGCCGTTAAAGTTATTAATATTGTTAACAGTCATAACTGAAACCACCTTATCATTAGCAAGCATGGTAACATCTTGCGCCCCACTTTTGGTTATAACAAGAGTTGCCCAGTCGTGAATCTTGTTTCGAACAGCAAAGAGTATTCCTTGAATTTTACCAATGTGAATATCCCAGTAAAGCTCAATACCTTTCCCCCGCTCTTTAAGTAAAATATTTTTTAATTCCAATGGCATCATGAGTTGCCACTCCACACGCTCTTCAGCTAACTCTATAATCGTGGAGATGGGGTTAGCAATCTTGTAAGTCGAAAAAACATTAATTTGCTCTGGTGTCGCTTTTCCAAAGTCGAAATCAAGTGTTCTTTTTAGCTCTACATCCCACGCACTAATTTTCCCGACCCCAACACGATAATCTGGTATGGTTCCTGTTACTTGGTAGCCGTTTATTTCACAATTCAACCATTCTAAAAAATCATTATCCTCCATGCTCATAGCAATACTCTTTGCTTTGAGAAAAAGAGTGAGTATGTCTGTCTCAACATTTTCAGCCAAAGATTGTAATTCCGTTACAGCAGAAGCCATTTTTCCACCCCTCAGAAGTAATTTCGCATCATCATTTTACCTCTTCAGCATACTCTGTAAGCAAACTTTTCACAGCGGCTGATTAGGTTGCTCTTCCATCTCTTTCACCCACTCTGGAGCCTCTTCTAAGGCTATGTGTCGCGGCTTAGTCGAGAACCCTTCAAAATCGAATTCATCACCATCAATCAGCGGTAAAATCTCCAGCCATCGAGCACCGTCAACTACTTTATCGAGTGGAAAATTTAATAATTTCAGTCCGTTGTGTAATAAGACATCACATTTCTTTCCAGCCGTGTTGATTCGAATCTCTTTAACAATACGCTTAATTAATATTTGCGCTTCACTGTGACAAAAACCAGGATAATCAATCACTAATCGACTGTTTATGCACTTTTGAAATATGAAAACGTAAAGCCGTCAAGCTATACTGTCAAAATTGACCTGTTCCACGTACTGAGCAAGCTCTTTAAGTGAAGCCCCTTGACTGTAAGTCTTGAAAGACTCTGTACTCCCCCTTTCATGGCCTACAAGAAGCGCTATCCGGTCTTCAGGCACTTTGAGGCGGTCAAGTTCGGTGATGAACATACCACGCAATGAGTGAAAGACTTTCCTCTCTGTTTCCTTCTCGCCTAAAGCCTTTCGCTTTGCTCTGGTGAATTGCTGTGTATGCCATGCAGAGCGCTTACCATCAGCCCTGTCTGTTAACGCTGCGTGTCTGAAAAGAAACTTATCCGTATGATTTTGAATCAACTTGTCAATAAGCCCGTTAATTGAAGGGTGAACGGGGACTAATCGGGCTGCATTCTTTGTTTTGCCTTTTGAGATGCGTAAACACCTTACGTTTTCCTCTGTCACAATATCATCAGTGGTGAGGCTACAAATTTCATTCAATCTCATTCCTGAATAAAGGCCGATTAAGGTTACCTGTTTCATCTCATCATTGAGTAACTCAAAGACCTTGCTTAACTCAGAAATAAGGAAAGGTTCATAACTATCATGTGAACCTTTGGCCTCTAACCTGTGCCCTCTGAAAGGATTATCTTTAGGTGCATCGTGATAACGATTCTTTGCAAAATCGAATAGTTGAGCCAGTGCGCTTATATAGTTTTGTAGCGTTTGAGTTGCTTTCTCTTTTTTCAGTTGGTCAAGCCATCCGGTTACTACCGTTCTGTTAATATCCTGAAGCTGTGAATCACGCTTTTTAATGTGAGAAAGAATTAACTCAACGGCTTTAGTTATCTTTGATAGCGTTGTTAGTTTGCGTTTATCGCTATATTGCAGCAAATAAAGGTCACGTATATGTATTAGTGTAGGACAGCGCTCGATATTAGCCCCGTAATTCACTGGTGATTCCTTTGCAAAGTTGCTGATACCACGTAGTTCATTGATTATCTGCTCAACCTTTGAGCCGTTTTGTTTTGGCTTAAGCTGTTCCCTTAGCTTGATGAACTCTACCGCTACAGCATCCCTGAAAAGCCTTGCTTGCCTGATATCTTTGGTGGCTGTGGATTTCATGTAGTAGCGCTTACCGTTGAAGTAAGGCTTCATGTAGGACGGTATAACGATTCGCACCATGTAAACCCCGCAATGGTCGAGAATCAGATATCTGTCACGCTTGTAAGTCATGTAAACCCCTGATATTTTGTCGGGGCAGTTTCAGGGTTGATATATACCTTTTGTTGCTGGTGAAAAGTCTAATTAACTAAGTTTAATCAATCGGTTAGCTAGGCTTTGTAGATAATTCATTAGAGTCTGCGAAGGTCGTAGGTTCGACTCCTATTATCGCACCAGTTAAATCAAATAGTTACATAAACCACTATCCTTAAATCCTCTCTGGGGTTACACCGGGGTTGCTTTTACCCTGAGGTCGACACAGTCAAACTCACTGTTCTTATCGCTGAGATAGAGCATCACAACTGCCATACACAGTTCAGGATAGAAACCCCCACGATGAGTTTTAAAAACACATTAGCTTCGATATGAAGTGTCTTTTGGCATGCATACGCTTTTTCCATCTTCAGCCTTAAAAAATTTTCGCATTTATATCAATAGCTTATTCAACATTCTTTGGTTCCCCCCTTCTCTCCCACGCCCCACCCGGCCATTGATGAGAAAGATGACGTAGGCGTCACATTGCGACCAGAACGCAAGCTGGAATACCAGGCAAGATCACGGCCGCGATAGCGCCCCCGGAGTGCCACCGTGCGCGGCGATGAACATGGCGACGGCCGAGCGACAATAAGCTTCGATTTCGTCGTCGTCCTCTGCTCTGGCCTCATCAAAGCGCGCGATCATCAGAAGGTCGGAGCCTTTGAAAAGCGCGGCAAACAAACGAGCGGACTGGTGAGGATCGGGCACGTTCAGAAGCGCCTTTGCGTGCAGCTGGCGCAAAAAAGCCTCGACCTGGGTGATGACATGAGCAGGGCCGGCTTCGTAATGGAGCTTGCTTAACGACGCCTGATTCTTCTTATCGGCCATAACCATGGCTTCGACGCCGCGAACGTCCGATCTCAACAGCGTGCGAAGCAGTAATGACCCCACCGCCATCAGCTGCTCTTCGACCGAACCCTCAACGCCTTCCAGAAGGACCTGCGGTGCAAACGACTGACTGCAGCCGGCCACGATGGCCGCACTGAACAGCGCCTCTTTATTCTCGAAGTGCCGATATATGCTGAGCTTGGATATCTTCGCTCGCTGGGCGACCTTATCCAGGGTCGTCGCCTGAAATCCCAATTCCAAAAAGAGTTCGGACGCGGCGTCAACGATGGTTTGGCCAAGCGCCTCGTTGACGGGCCGGCCCCGCCTGGTCTGGCTGTTTTTATGGGTCACGAAATATAGTCCTTGACAGTATCCTAATTCCATAATTAGGATACCAACAAGTATCACAAATATGCAAGGCGCGCCACACCCAACCATCTTCCCGCATCCAAAACACGGAGCCCATCACCATGAATGACGTTATCATCATCGGCGGCAGCTTTGCCGGCCTTGCCGCCGCCCTGCAGCTTGGACGCGCCCGTCGCAAAGTCACGGTCCTCGACACTGATCGGCCACGCAATCGCTTTGCCGGCTATTCGCATGGTGTGCTCGGCCACGACCACAAGCCGCCGCTGGACATCCTGGTCGAGGCTCGCCAGCAGCTGGAGCGCTATCCAACGATCAGGCTGGTCAATGCGCGAGCCGAAAGCGTATCCGGCACTATCGACGATTTCTGCGTCGTCACTGACGATAACGAAAGCCTGAGGGCGCGCCGCCTGATCCTGAGCTATGGCATCACTGACCAGATGCCTGATATTCCTGGCTTTGCTGAAGGCTGGGGGACGTCCATCATACCTTGCCCCTACTGCGACGGCTTTGAAGTCGCCGACCAGCATTGGGGCCTCATCTGGTCTGGCCCGCAGTCGCACAATCAGGTCAGGCTCTTCCATGACTGGACCGACAGGTTGACGGTCTTTACCGATGGTCACGACATCGCACCCGAAATCCAAACCGACCTCGTCCGCCGAAACAAAGCCGTCGTTGAAGGCAAGATCGTGGAAATTTTCGGTAATGAAGGCCATAAGTCCACCGTCCGACTCGATAACGGCCCCGCTGTCGCGGTCGATATCCTCTTCGCACATCCCCGTACCAGGCCATCCGCAAGTTTGCATAAGTCCCTGGGTCTCGCCACGGTTGATACGCCAACCGGCCTCGTACTCAAGACCAATGAGCGCCGCGAAACCAGCAAGCCAGGCATCTACGCCGCTGGCGACCTCGCCAACCCGGGAATGCCCTCGGTCACTACGGCAACATGGCAAGGCGCGATGGCGGGTATCTTCGCCCAGCAATCGATGCTCACTTGAGTGCAAACACATCGATCGCCCCAGTTCAATTTCATAACAGACAGGAGTCCCCCGTGGCCGCCATAAAACCATTCAAACCTTTAGACGAGAAGATCGGTAGCTGAATCAGCGAACTCCTGCGCCCCCTTCTTTTTTAAATGTCAAAAAAGCAGCGCAAGATAATTTATCTGGTTTAGTTTTAACAATATCTCTATGCAATTACATTTATTGCACCAGGGCTGATACATTTGCTCCCCGTCGGTGCAAGAACCCCGGAAAAAGCGGGCTAAATCCTTTTTTAAATGGCACCATTCTTGCTTTATCTCTTTTTCACACAATGGAGAGGTAATAAATATGGAATCGGTATTAAGTCATTTTACGGCCAGTCATGACGAATATTATACTGATGAAACGGTTTCAACCTTTGGCATATTGCAGACTCTCCCTGAACACATTCCGTCAAAAGAAAACCATATTGTCCCTGACGAAATAATTCAGAAATGGGTAAGCGCGAAATATGACGCTTTATTACCGGGCCTGGGGGAATTCCTGTAGGAGGAGACCATGCGATATATACCTGGCAGGATCCCTGTGATACTAGCGGTCAGTAATCTGTTTTTTACCTGTGCCGTGTCTGTTGATCTGACTATTGCCACCCTGGTGGGCTATCAGCTGGCGCCGTCTGCTCAACTGGCGACGGTTCCATTTGCACTCATCACAGTCGCCGGCGCGTTCTCGAGTCTGTTTGCGGCCGGCATGATTGGTCGGGGAAACGAAAAACTCGCGTTTATTCTGGGCTCTTTATGCGGTACCGCGGGCGGATTTTTGTCTTTTCTCGCTGTGCAGAACGGCAGTTTTTTACTTTTTTGTACCGGCTGCTTTCTCGTAGGTGTCTATCAGGCTTTCAGCCAGTACTATCGACTGGTTGCTGCCGATCACTCCCCACCGGAAGTGAAGGGGCAGTCAATCTCCCTGGTCATGATTGGCGGCGTTGTGGCCGCTATCCTGGGGCCGTTGCTGACGATTGTTGCACGGGATATCCCCGGTCTCCCTCGCTTTGCCGGTGTTTATCTCGTTGTGGCGGGACTGGGGATTCTGTCCGCGCTTAACCTGGCTCTGTTCCTCGATCGTTCAAAAAGAGACGTCCCCTCCCCGGACACCCGGGCGATCCCGGGAGTATCGCCAACCAGTCGGGAATTAATGAAACGTCCAGATTATCGTACGGCCTGGTTTCACCTGGTTATTGGCTCCTTCGTTATGCTTTTTCTGATGACGGCGGCCCCCCTCTCCGTTACGCACCACCACTCGATGAATGATGGTGCACTGGTCATTCAGCTGCATCTGCTGGGGATGTATGTCCCTTCACTGTTTACCGGCCTCCTGATACGAAAACTGGGGCTCACCGTTCTGCTGTACGCGGGGATTGCGCTCAACATATCCGCTGTCGTGATAAACCTGACCGGGGAAACGATGCTGGCATACAGCTTAAGTCTGCTTCTGGTCGGGGTCGGATGGAACTTTATGTTTGTTGGCGGCTCGACGCTGCTCAGTCTGTCCTACCGTGATAATGAGCGAAAAAAAGCACAGGGCCTGGCCGAAACCAGCCGCTTTGTTTTCTCTGCGATAGCCACATCCGGAGCGGGCGTGATGCTGGCCTTGCTGGGCTGGAAGCTGCTGGGTCTGATGATGATACCGGTTTTACTGGTCTGTCTGGTTTCCACCTGGCAGTACAGCCAGGCGATGAGG
Source organism: Klebsiella sp. RCJ4 (assembly GCF_009025755.1). Classification (NCBI taxonomy): domain Bacteria; kingdom Pseudomonadati; phylum Pseudomonadota; class Gammaproteobacteria; order Enterobacterales; family Enterobacteriaceae; genus Klebsiella; species Klebsiella sp. RCJ4. Next base: position 84,089 of record NZ_WCIN01000041.1, on the reverse strand, counting down.
AAAGCAAGCGGGACCGCCTCACGTCCTGCAGAAGACGGTTCATGAATCCCGCTCAGTCCTGGTATTGTGAAAAGCCCCTTTCCGCAAGGAAGGGGGCAGTTCAGAAAGACGGAGATATAAGGGGGTTCCGCTAACGGCCCGCATTCCCCCTCTCTTCAGAAGAAGCCAGGCAGGCGGTAAGGCGTGTCGCTTTATTTGACCTTTCTTATCGCCTTCGGCTGTTTACAGACTTTTCGGGTGCCTGTGTTTTCAGCTTTTCAATATACGAGTTCACACTCCGGGCTCGCCGTACTGCTCTCGTCCCCACTGCAACGCAGTATTAATCAACCTCTCCAGCAGTTGTTGCGCCTGCTGCCCTTTCTCCGGAAGATAAGCAAAGCTCTCCTCATCCATATAGCAGCACTGGGCCATTTCTAGCTGAACAGCATGAATATGGTTGGCGGGATCGCCATAGTGACGGGTGATATATCCGCCTTTAAAGCGGCCATTGAGTATCCGGCTATACTGCGGGAACGCATTGCAGCTTGCCAGCAGCGCCTGGCTGAGCTGCGTCGAACAGCTGGCGCCGTCCGCCGTACCAAAGTTCAGATCCGGCAGGCGCCCTTCAAACAAGCGCGGCACCACGGATTTGATCGAGTGCGCATCCCACAACAGCGCATAGCCAAATTTCTCACGCAGGCGTGCCAGTTCAGCGGCAAGCGCCTGGTGATAAGGCTGCCAGACCTGTTTTAGGATCGCGTCCTTCGCCGCCGCGTCAGGCGCACCGCCCGGCACGAACAGGGCTTCGCCGTCAAAAAAGATATCGGTAAACAGCCCGGTTGTCGCCGTGCTGTAAAGCGGTTTATCATCCGCCGGGCGATTGATATCCACCACATAGCGGGAATAGCGGGCGCATAACGTGCTGGCCCCCATGTCCGCGATGGTCTGATAGAGCAAGGGAATATGCCAGTCGGTATCTTCCAGACGCTTCGCCCTTGGCGTGAGCCCCTGGGCGACTTCGGGGGTTAATAACGTTCCCGGGTGGGGCATACTGACCAGAAGCGGCAGGTTCCCCTGCTGCAAATCAAACGCCTTAATCACAATAAACCTCCTTACCTTGATAAATCACCTGTTTCGAAAGGGAGCCTCCCAGCCAGTAGCTTAGCTCCGCCGGATGAGCGATATCCCACGCCACGAAGCTGGCCTCTTTTCCGGCTTCCAGAGAACCGCAAACTGTATCCAGCCCCAGCGCCTTCGCGCCGTTAAGCGTCACGCCAGCCAACGCCTCTTCCGGCGTCATGCGGAATAGCGTACAGGCCATATTCATCATCAGACGCAGGGACAACACCGGCGAGGTGCCGGGATTTAAATCGCTGGCGAGGGCAATCGGCACCCGGTACTGACGCAGCAGATCCAGCGGCGGTAGCAGTTTCTCACGCAGGAAGTAATAGGCGCCCGGCAGCAGCACCGCCATCGTCCCATGGCGTGCCATTGCGGCGATATCTTCCTCGCACAAATATTCCAGATGATCCGCCGACAGCGCATGGTAGCGAGCGGCCAACGCCGCCCCATGCTGTAGCGTTAGCTGTTCAGCATGGAGCTTCACTGGCAGCCCCAGTTCCCGGGCCTTCTGAAAGACCCGCTCCACTTGAGAGGGCGAAAATGCCAGGTGTTCGCAGAACGCATCCACCGCATCCACCAGCCCTTCCTGATGCAGTTCCGGCAGTAGTCGTTCGCAAATATAGTCAATCCAGGCATCCGCCCGCTCCTGATACTCGACGGGCACCGCATGGGCCGCCAGGCAGGTACTGCGCACGGTCAGCGGCAATATGTCGCCTAAACGGCGGATCACCCGCAGCATTTTACGTTCGTTAGCCAGATCCAGGCCGTAGCCGGATTTGATCTCCAGCGCCGTTACGCCGTCCCGGCACAGCTCCCGGATACGCTGCCGCGCGCTCTCCAGCAACTGGCTTTCGCTGGCCTGTCGCGTGGCGTTGACTGTACTGGCGATCCCGCCGCCGCCAGCCGCGATCTCCGCATAGCTCGCCCCGTTGAGACGCATTTCAAATTCCCGGGCCCGGTCGCCGCCAAACACCGCGTGGCTATGACAATCCACCAGTCCCGGCGTGACCACCCTGCCCTGCAAATCCATCCGCTGCGCAACGGGTAAGTCCGGCAATTCTGCCCGGTTCCCGACCCATAACAGCACTGCGCCGTCGGTCAGCATCGCGCCATCGTCAAGCAACTGATAATGCCCTGCGGCCATGGTGGCGATCCGGCAGTGGTGCCAAAGGGTATACATGGCGCTCTCCTTTAACGACTGATGGCGGCGCCAGCCGCCGCTGCGGACTGCGCTTTGCGCAGGACATAGTAGAGCCCCGCCGGAAGCGCCAGCCCAATGAGCCAGGAGATATCGATACCGCCCAGCATCTTCACGAATGGGCCGGAATAGAATCCACTATCAATAAACGGCGTCTGTACCGCCACTCCGACGAGATAAACCCCGAGCCCCGTCACATTCCACGCCCGATATTTCCCGTTCGGATCGTTCAGCGCCTCCATGTCTATCGCCTGATGGTTGAAGAAATAGTAATCCACCAGGTTAATCGCGCTCCACGGTGTAAAGAAAGTCAACAGGAACAACAGGAAGGATTTAAAAGCCGACAGGAAAGAGTGTTGCCCGATAATCGCGATAGCGGTCGCCAGGGTAATAATCATCGCCAGCACCAGCAGACGTACCGACTGGCTTACGCGCACTCGCTGCTTCCCGCAGCTGTACACCGTCGCCAGGCACATCAGGCTGCCGTAGGCATTCAGGGTATTGATCGTCAGTTTACCAAACGCGATGCTCAGATATAACAGCGTGGCAATCGCGCCGGTGCCGCCCAGGCCGACGATATAGTCCACCTCATGACCGACCAGTTTTCCCTGAGAGAGAGCGGCAGCCAGCACCCCGACGGTCATGGCGATTTGCGCGCCAATCACCGAACCGCTCCCGACGGCGAAAAAGACCTTCCCGGGAGAGGTGCTGCGCGGCAGATAGCGGGAATAATCGGCAACATAGGGGCCAAAGGTGATCTGCCAGGAAGCCGCAAGGCCGGTGGCGGTTAAAAACGTACTCCAGCTAAAGGGTCGGATACTCAGCAGGTTGCCAATAGCCGGAAAGGAACTGATTTTCCACAGCAGGTAGATAAACGCGATAATCCCCACCAGGCTCGCCAGCTTACCCAACAGGTGGATCAAACGATAGCCGACATAGGCGATAACCAGCGTGGCGGCAGCAAAAAGCAGAATGCCGCTGGTTTCCGTAGTATGGAAAACCGCTGAGATCGCCTGGCCGGACAGCACCGCCCCGGTGGCGATAAAGCCAAGGTACATCAGGCAGACCAGCAGAATCGGCAGGCAGGCGCCGTAGACGCCGAACTGTACCCGGCTGCTGATCATCTGTGGTATCCCCAGCTGCGGCCCTTGCGCGGCATGCAATGCCATCACAATCCCACCGGCAATCTGCCCCAGCATAAGACCGGCCAGCGACCAGAAAACATCCCCGCCGAATACAATAGTTAATGCGCCAGTGACCATAGCGGTGATTTGCAGGTTAGCCCCCAGCCACAGGGTGAACTGGCTAAAAATGCTACCGTGGCGTTCACCGTCAGGGATGGGTTCAATAGAACGTGTTTCGATGTATGTTGTGTTGTTATTATTCATGGCAGCACTCCGGTGAGGCGAAGGGGATACATTGTCCCCTTCGCCGGAGAAATTAGTCCGCAATCATTGGCAAGTTGAGTCCTTGCTCTCTGGCGCATTCAATCGCGATGTCATAACCCGCATCCGCATGGCGCATCACACCGGTGGCCGGGTCGTTGCTCAGCACCCGGGCGATGCGCTCCGCCGCTTCATCGCTGCCGTCGCATACAATGACGACGCCGGAGTGCTGGGAGAAGCCCATCCCTACGCCGCCGCCATGGTGCAGGGAAACCCAGGTCGCGCCACTGGCGGTATTCAGCAGCGCGTTCAGCAACGGCCAGTCGGAGACCGCGTCGGAGCCGTCCTGCATCGCTTCCGTTTCGCGGTTAGGGCTGGCAACGGAGCCGGAGTCAAGATGATCGCGGCCGATCACGATCGGTGCCGACAGCTCGCCGCTGCGGACCATTTCGTTAAACGCCAGGCCCAGCCGGGCGCGCTGTCCCAGGCCGACCCAGCAGATCCGGGCCGGCAGCCCCTGGAAGCTGATGCGCTCTCTGGCCATATCCAGCCAGTGGTGGAGGTGTTCATCATCGGGTATTAGCGCTTTAACTTTCGCGTCGGTGCGGTAGATATCCTGCGGATCGCCGGAAAGCGCCGCCCAGCGGAATGGGCCAATCCCCCGGCAGAACAGCGGACGAATATAGGCGGGAACAAAGCCTGGGAAGTCAAAAGCGTTTTCCACCCCCATCTCTTTCGCCATCTGGCGGATGTTGTTGCCGTAATCGAAGGTGGGAATGCCCTGCTGCCTGAAGGCGAGCATGGCTTTAACGTGTTCGGCCATTGAGGCTTTCGCCGCGTGGATCGTCTCCACCGGGTGGGACTGCGCGCGAGCGCGGTAGTCTTCCCAGCTCATGCCCAGCGGCAGATAACCGTTGAGGGGATCGTGTGCGCTGGTCTGGTCGGTCACCATATCCGGGCGCACGCCGCGTCTTACCAGCTCCGGTAAAATTTCCGCCGCGTTGCCATGCAGCGCGATGGATACCGCTTCTCCTTTTGCGGTATAGCGGGCGATGCGGGCCAGGGCGTCATCCAGATCGCTGGCCTGCTCATCGACATAGCGGGTACGCAGACGGAAGTCGATACGCGACTGCTGGCATTCAATATTCAGCGAACAGGCTCCCGCCAGGGTTGCGGCCAGCGGCTGGGCGCCGCCCATTCCCCCCAGACCCGCAGTCAGCACCCAGCGTCCGCGCAGGCTACCGTTATAGTGCTGGCGCCCGGCTTCCACAAACGTTTCGTAAGTGCCCTGAACAATGCCCTGGCTGCCGATGTAGATCCATGAGCCGGCCGTCATTTGCCCGTACATCGCCAGACCTTGTGCATCAAGCTCGTTGAAGTGCTCCCAGTTTGCCCAGTGCGGTACGAGGTTGGAGTTGGCGATCAGCACCCGCGGGGCATTGTCGTGGGTTTTGAAAACCCCCACCGGTTTACCGGACTGGATCAACAGCGTTTCATCATCATTGAGCTGCTTCAGGGTCTCAACGATCTTGTCGTAGCATTCCCAGTTGCGGGCCGCCCGGCCAATACCGCCGTACACCACCAGCTCTTTTGGATTTTCGGCGACATCAGGATCCAGGTTGTTCATCAGCATGCGCAGCGGCGCCTCTGTGAACCAACTTTTTGCGTTCAGCTTAGTGCCTCGCGGGGCTCTGATTTCAACATCGCGAAAACGGGTTGCTTGTTTACTCATGCGCTTTACCTTCTTATCCGTTACCTGTCATATGTTAATTAATTGTTAGTTTTGTTATTTGCATTTTAATTGTATATACATGATAAGCATATTGGATGCCAGGTTAGAAATTAATTTATAAAACCAATAAAATTCAACAAATTAACATAAAAACAGAAGGACATGCTGCGCTATACACTCGTGAACACACCGTGATGATGGGCCATTTTGGTGCAAAAATACAGCTCTCTGCCTTATTTTTGTGCACTAAAACATCACAAAAAGATAACACTAGTGCATTTTCTATCTCGTCATGACTTCTTATCTCGCCATAGACGGCAGTACCAGATAACGCAAACACACTATAAGCGATTGTTTTAAAATCACTAAATAACCATCTTATTGCGTATCCCTCTGGCAGTGGCACAAGTTTTGCTAGTTGTACATACAAGATTATACATAGCAGCATTTTGTCGCGTGACTCCCCTGCATTCGGGAACACCACACACAACAATCAGAGGCGTGAAGATGATTACCTTCCAGAATGTGACTAAGCACTACGACAACGGTTCGGTCGTAGTAGATGGCCTTAGCCTGGTAGCGCCGGGTGGCAAAATTACGGTATTTGTCGGCCCTTCGGGCTGTGGAAAAACCACCTCATTGCGGATGATTAACCGGTTAGTGGAACCGTCATCGGGCCGAATCCTGCTTAACGGCGAAGCCACCGAGCAAATGGATATCGTGCAACTGCGCCGCCGTATTGGCTATGTCATTCAAAATGCAGGTTTATTCCCTCACAAAAACATTATCGACAACATTGCCACCACCGCGATTCTCAACGGCGCCGCCAAAAGTAAAGCCAGAGCCAGAGCCGGGGAATTACTGGAAGTCGTCGGTCTGGATCCGCAAATCGCCAAACGCTTCCCCTGGCAGCTTTCCGGAGGCCAGCAGCAGCGCGTGGGCGTTGCCCGCGCCCTGGCGGCAGACCCGGAGTTTATGTTGATGGACGAACCGTTCAGCGCGGTCGACCCGGTGGTCCGCGAACAGCTGCAGGAAGAGTTTTTGCGTATTCAGAAAGAGGTGAGCAAAACCATCATTATGGTCACTCACGATATTGATGAAGCCATGAAGCTCGGCGACCTGGTCGCGGTACTTAAACCTGGCGGCAAGCTGGCGCAGATGGCCTCCCCAGGCGAACTGCTCAATACGCCGCAAAACGCCTTTGTGGCGGACTTTATCGGCAAAGACAGAGGCTATCGCAAACTGAGTTTCCACGCCGCCGACACAGAAACCGGGTTACGCAACGAGCCCTATGCCGAGCTGGACTGTTCCTTCGAGCAGGCCAAAGAGATGGCCATCGACCGCTGGCTGCTGGTTACCCAAAACGGCAAAGCGTTTGGCTGGTTCGACACCCATCAGCCGGCAACAGCAATTACCCACGACAACATCAATCTGGGGGCGACGTTCCACCAGCAGGGGAGCCCGTTGCGCCATTTGCTGGACGCTGCGCTGAGCTCGCCCAACCATCGGGCCGTGATCGTCGATGAACGGCAAATCCCGCAGGGGACCATCCACCTCGATCAAGTACTCGACATGTGTAAATCCACACGCCAGGAGGGAGCATGAGATTCGATTGGCTATGGGCGCAGAGCGATAAAATCTTCAACCTGTTTCTCTGGCACAGCTATCTCGCAATTGTGCCGGTAGTGATAGGGTTAATTCTGGCGATCCCTGTAGGCTGGGGCATTCACCACCTGCCATCGGTCAAGTCGGCGATCGTTAACCTGTTTGGCCTACTCTATACCATTCCCTCCCTGGCGCTGTTTGTGCTGCTGCCCCCGCTGCTCCACACGCAGATTCTGGACCCCATTAATGTTGTGGTCGCACTGACCATCTACAGCTTTGCGCTGCTGGTTCGCACCGTCTGCGACGGGCTGGACTCCGTATCGGCCGATACCCGTCAGTCCGCGGCAGCGCTCGGGTATAAACCCGCCCAGCAGTTTTTCCAGATCGACCTGCCGCTGGCCGTGCCGGTGATTGGTTCCGGCCTGCGCGTTGCCGTGGTGTCTAACGTCAGTATCGTTTCCGTCGCGGCATTAATCGGCGCACCGCAGCTCGGCTCGCTGTTTACCCTGGGCTTCCAGCTGCAATTTCTGACTCCCATCATCGCCGGGATCGCGCTCAGCATCATTCTGGCGCTGCTGCTGGATATGCTGGTGGTTTACGCCACTCGCCAACTCAGCCGCTGGCAACCTCAGAGAGGATAATTATGCTTACCTGGTTTATGGATCCCATCCACTGGTTTGGTGAGGGCGGCATTTTCCCCCTTCTGGCGCAGCACATCAGCTATAGCGCTGTCGCTCTGGCGATCGCCTTTATCATCGCGTTTCCCGTCGGCTGCTACACCGGCCATACCGGTAAAGGGGAAGGCCTGCTCATCGGTACCACCAACGCCCTGCGCTCCCTGCCCTCATTTGGGCTGATTATTCTGCTGGTGATTTTACTTTCCGGCGAGTTTGAGTCCGATATGGCCTTTATTCTGCCCTGTATTCTGGTGCTGGTGGCGCTGGCGCTCCCGCCGATTGCGCTGGGTGTGCATGCAGGTATTCGCGCGCTCGATCCCTATGTCCTTGATGCCGCTCGCGGCATGGGGATGACGCGGCTGCAGATCCTGCTAAAGGTGGAGTTGCCCTGCGCGCTTCCGCTGATCCTCTCCGGCGTGCGCAGCGCCACGTTGCAGATTATTTCCACCGCCACCATCGCAGCCTATGTCTCGCTGGGGGGATTCGGACGTCTGATTATTGACGGACGCGCGGCGAACGATTTCAGCCAGATGATCGCCGGCGCCATGCTGGTGGCGCTACTGGCTTTACTGATCGACTGCTTGTTCTCTTTCTCGCAAAAAATAGTCGTTTCACCCGGTATTACCCGGCGTATTAAAAACCCATAACCTCATTCCACTGCTCAAAAGGATACCTCAATGAATATGAAAAAACGTATTTTGACGCTGTGTTCAGCGCTGCTGCTGTCGACGACCTCATCGGTCTGGGCCGCGCCGAAAGTCATTGTCGGTTCTGCAGACTTCCCGGAAAGCCAACTGCTGGGCACCATTTATGCGGGTGCGTTAGAAGCGCAAAATATCCCGGTGGAGAAAAAGCTGAACATCGGCAGCCGCGAAGTGTATATCCCGGCGCTGCTGGACGGCTCCATCACGCTGATCCCGGAATACAGCGGCGCGCTGTTGAGCTATCTGGATGCGAAAAATGCGGCACACGGTAGTGAGGACGTCGCCAGAGAGCTGGCCGCTAAGCTGCCGGAGAAAGTTAAAATGCTGCAGATCTCCCAGGCTCAGGATATCGACGTTCTGGCCGTGACGCAGAAAACCGCCGATAAATATAAACTGAAAACCATCGCCGATTTACAGCCTGTTGCCAGCCAGCTGGTGCTGGGCGGCCCGGCGGAATGGAAAACCCGCCATGAGGGGCTCTCCGGCCTGCGCGACGTGTACGGGCTGAACTTTAAGAGTTTTAAAGTGCTGGATGTCGGCGGGCCGCTGACGCTCAGCGCCATGAAAAATAACCAGGTCCAGGTCGCCGATCTGCTTTCAACCTCGCCAGCAATCAAAAAAGATCGCCTTGTCGTGCTGGAAGACACAAAACATCTGTTCGCGGCGCAAAATATTGTGCCAATCGTCGCCAGTGAAGCGCTGAATGACGCCGTGACCACCACGCTGAATAAAGTATCTGCTCAGCTAACGACTGAAGATCTGATCGACATGAACGAGAAAATTGCCGAATTTGTCAGCATCGACGATATCGCGCATCAGTGGCTGGTAAAACACGGATTTAGCCAATAAGGTCGCAGACATGACAACTCCTCTGAACGGCAGCATTACCCTCGGGCAGGCACCGGGTACTGTGGATGAGATAGTGCGGATTGCCGACGGCGCGCCGATCGCGCTGGAGAAGGCCGCGCTGGATAATATGGCGCGGGTCAGCAGCCGTATTCAGCGCGCCATTGAACAAGGCCAGGTAATCTACGGGCTGACGACCGGCGTCGGCGATCTGGTCACCACCCGGCTGTCCCCGGACAGGATGACGGATACTCAGCTGAATATGCTGCGCAGCCACGCCTGCGGAGTCGGTCCGGACCTGACGGTGCGTGAAGTGCGGGCCATGATGGCGGTGACGTTAAAATCCCTGCTGCAGGGATACAGCGGCGTCACCCCGGCGCTGGCGCAGCGTATCGCCGATATGTTGAACCGTCAGGTCACGCCGTGGTCACCCGCCAGCGGCTCCGTCGGTTACCTGATTGCCACAGCCCATATCGGCCTTGCGGTCTTCGGCGAGGGCAAATGCTGGTATCAGGGAGAACTGCTGCCGGCGCAACAGGCGCTGACGCGGGCGGGTATCCCGCCCTATGTTCCCGGCCCCAGAGAGGGTCACGCGTTGGTCGGCGGCACCTATGAGATCACCGCGCTGGGCTGCCTGGCCGTGGCGGATTTCCAGCGTCTGCTCCCCGTCGCCGATATGGCGGGCGGGATGTGCCTCGAGGCCATGCGGGGCAATACGCGCGGCTACGATGCCCGCCTGCACGCCCTGCGCCCTCATCCCGGACAGCAGGAAACCGCGCAAAACCTGCGCCGCCTGCTGAAAGGCAGCGAGATCCTGGCGCGTTATCGCGACCACCGGGTTCAGGACGCGCTTAGTTTACGCTGTATCCCCCAGATCCACGGCGCGGTGCGCGACCAGCTGGCCCACTGTCGGCAGATTATGACCATCGAACTCAATTCGGTGACCGATAATCCGCTGTTTCTGGTAGAAGAAGACAGGCTTATCGTGATGCCCGGGGGCAACGGTCACGGTGCGCCAACGGCGCTGGCGCTGGATACGCTGGCCGTTGCGATTGCCCAGTTGAGCACCGCTTCCCAGGCCCGTTGCGACCGAATAACCAATACGCATCTCAGCGGGCTGCCGGCCTTTCTTATCTCGCCGGATTCGGGGTACTCCGGGATGATGATCCCACCCTACGTCGCCGCTGCGCTGGCGGGCGATAACCGCAGTCTGGCCGGCCCGGCCAGTATCCACACGGTATCCACCTGCGCCGGTCAGGAAGATCATGTCAGCATGGGGGTTGCCGCCGCACGCAAAGCGCTTAAGGCGGTAGAAAACGCCGTGGACATCGTCGCCATCGAACTGCTGTGCGCCTGTCAGGCGCTGGAGTTCCATCGCCCGCTGCGTGCCGCCGTGGGCAGCGAGGCGACGCTGGAGAGAGTGCGTCAGGCGGTGCCGTTCCGGGATAAAGATACGCTGCTCTACCCCGATATACATGCGCTACGCGCCCTGATTCATCAGGGCGAACTCAGCGCGATGCTGCAGGCATTGTGCGAAGAGGAGTGACAACAGGCGCCGCAGAAGGAGCCTGCGGCGTGATTAAAGGGGAATCAGCGTGATGCGGGCCAGACGCGCGCCCGGAGAGTCCTGGATAACCAGCGCCACCGCTTCATCCACCAGCAGGCTGTCGTAATGTTCCAGTAAATAGCGTTGGTCGCCGACGCTCACCCGCAGCGCGGGCCCGGCATTAAACAATATCCGCAGTCCGCCCTGATGCGACCACGTCCCCGCCCCGCACCAGCTCACCGTCGCCCGCAGAGCGGCTTCCCGGTAAATCACATTAAAATCCAGCAGCGGGCCGCCGACAATCTCACAGGATACGCCGCTCGCGCCGTTAAACCCCAGCGCCTGGAAAGGCGTAATCAATGCGCTGCGCTGCCCATCGATTGTCAGGTACATCCCGCCGCCTTCCAGCACGCTGATATTGCGCAGGTAGCCGGGAAATGCGGAGAACGGACCAGGCTGGCGAATGGTCGCCAGGGAAATACGCCAGTCATATTCCCCCGCCTCCGGATAGCGGGCCACTTCGCGCGTCACGCCCTGGCCGTTTTTCCAGGGCATTTCCGTATACAACCCGGCAGGGAGCAGACGGATCATTTACGCATGCTCCCTTCCAGGCGGTAACGCGGACCGGGATAGACCAGGCGCACGCTGGTGACGATTTTCTTCTCCTGTCGGCCGGTCCACGTCCGACGATTGACCAGCAGACAAGGCGTATGTTCATCAATTTCCAGGTAAACACACTCGGCCCGCGTGACGTTGACCGCTTCAATAACGTGTTCGCCTTCAACAATCGGGGCAATTGAGGAGAGATAGGCGTTCGGCGTGATACGTGTAAAATCCTGCTGCAGGTAGTCCGGCACAACCTGCATATTCACCAGTCGGTCTTCCAGCATAACCGGTACGCCATTTTCATAATGGCAAATCAGCGAATGGTACAGACCGCAACCCTGCTGCATGCCGAAGCTGAATGCCTGCTGGGCATCGGCTTCGATTTCCGTCAGTCTGAAGACTCTGGCGTGGTGGCGGTGGCCACGGCTGGCGATTTCGTCAGCGATATTGTTAATGTCCAGCAGCGCCGACTGGCCGCGAATTTCGGCGACAAAAGTACCGACCCCCTGCATCCGCACCAGCAAGCCCTCCGCGGTCAGTTCTCGCAACGCGCGGTTAATCGTCATTCTGCTATAGCCAAACAGCGTGACCAGCTCGCTTTCAGAAGGAACACGGTAATTCGCGGGCCATGCCCCGCTGTGGATCTTGGTTTTGATCATGGCCTTTACCCTTTCATAAAAGGGGGCGGGATGTTCAAGTAACTCATCCATGGAATCCGAATTTGACAGGTCGTTACGCGCCATTAACCATTCCTCATATGCTGACGTTGTCAGTTTACTCTATGACCTGTTAGATGTATATATATGTACATGTATATACATTAGCACTGATAATAAGGTGGTAAAATGGCAGTCTGGTTGGCAGAAAAAGCGCTGTTGCCTGATGGCTGGGCAAATAATGTCGGCATAACCGTGTCCGAAGAAGGCATCATAACCGCGCTGGAAAAGAACGCAGCGCCGAATCCGCAGGCGACGCGCATCAAAGGTGTCGTCGTGCCGGGTATGCCGAACCTGCACTCCCATGCCTTCCAGCGGGCGATGGCCGGGTTAACGGAGGTGGCGGGAAACCCGTCGGATAGCTTCTGGACCTGGCGGGATCTGATGTACAGGCTGGTAGATAAAATTACGCCAGAACAGCTGGAAACCATCGCCAGCTATCTGTACATCGAAATGCTGAAAGCCGGGTACACCTCGGTCGCCGAATTCCACTATCTGCATCACAGCAGCAGCGGCGCGCCTTATGAAGAGCGGACGGAATTAGCGCTGCGTATCGCCAGCGCGGCGAAACATACCGGCATCGGCCTGACGCTGCTGCCCGTCCTGTACAGTTACGCCGGGTTTGGCGCGCAGCCGCCCTCCGTTGGACAGCGCCGCTTTATCAACGATAGCGACAGCTATCTGACAATGTACGAGTCGCTCACATCGCGGCTGGCCGGCGAGCCAATGCAGCGTACCGGTCTGTGCTTCCACTCATTACGGGCCGTTACGCCGGAGCAGATTGGCGCCATTCTGGCCTGCCATCCTGGCCAGCAGCCGATTCATATTCATATTGCTGAACAGCAAAAAGAGGTGGATGACTGCCTGGCCTGGTCCGGCGAGCGCCCGGTGGAGTGGCTGTACAACCATCTCCCCGTGGATTCGCGCTGGTGCCTGATCCACGCCACTCATCTGACGCCTCAGGAAACGATGAAGATCGCCACATCCGGTGCGGTGGCCGGCCTGTGCCTGACCACCGAAGCCAATCTCGGCGATGGCATATTCCCTGGCCCACAATATCTGGAGCATAACGGCGTCTGGGGAATTGGTTCCGACAGCCACATTAGCGTCAGCGTCAGCGAGGATTTACGCTGGTTCGAATACGGGCAGCGCCTGATAGCCCAGCGCCGTAACCGGCTCATCGTCCCAGGCGAGCCTCACGTCGGCAACGTGCTGTATCAAGGGGCGCTACGAGGCGGCGCCAGAGCGCTGGGCCAAAACATTGGCCATCTAAGCGTAGGATATCGGGCCGATCTGGTCGTATTGGATAGCCAGAATCCCTTTATCGCCAGCGCAGAAGACCAGATGCTGCTCAACCGCTGGATCTTCGCCTGCTCGTCTAATCCCATTACCGCGGTGATGACTGGCGGACGCTGGGTGATTGAGGATGGGCATCACCATAAAGAAGAATCTGTCTCTCAGGCATTTATTCAGGTGATGAAAGATCTTGCAGCCTGATATCGAAAAAAGCGGTTCACCGACGGTGAACCGCTTTGTTTTCGGAGGTATTCAAAGTAAAAGCCTCAGGCGATTCACTGAATCCAATAAGCCAGCCCCGCGGCGAAGAGCATTGAAAGCAGGACCGATGCCAGGCCAGGCAGCAGAAAAGGGTGATCGATAATATGTCGGCCCAGTCTGGTGGAGCCGGTATCATCCAGCTCTACCGCCGCCAGCAGCGTCGGATAGTTTGGCAGAATAAAAAGAGAAGCCGTTGCCGGGAAGCAGGCAACCAAAATAGCCGGGGCAACGCCCATACTCAGCGCGGCGGGGAATAAAATTTTTGTGGAGGCCGCCTGAGAATACAAGAAGCATGAGGCCGCCATAATAATAATGGCCAGCATCATGGGCGAATCCAGCAAGTGTGACGAGACCGCGCTTTGCAACCACTGTTGATTACTGTCCATAAAGGTTGAACCCAGCCAGGCGACGCCGAGAATACAGATGCAGGAGGTCATCCCGGTTTTAAACACCGAGCCGGACGGGACCTTGTGTACGTTAACCCGGCAGCACACCACAATCAGCAGCGCAACGCCCATCATCACCCCTACCCGCGCCTGTCCGCTGCTCATGACCGGATGGGCAATCAGCCCGAGTTTCGGACTGGTGACAATCGCATAAACCAGCACCACAACCAGCCCGACGATAAAAATCAGCACCGAACGACCGGCGCAGGGCGGGATCGCCCGCGCAGTCCTTGCCTGCACCTGAACCGGATTGTCATTGAGCCGATCCTGCTGGCGGATCCTGTCCCAGCACAGGTAAAAAACGGAGGTGACCAGCAGCGCCAGAAAGGTGGACGGGATTGATACCGCGATAAGCTCAATATAGCCCCAGCCAGAATGGCCCTTTTCCAGAATCCCCGAGAAGAAAATCACCGCCGCAGAAATGGGCGACGCCACAATGCCCAGCAAAGAGGCGCCGACCGAAAGAGCAAGCGCCCGGGTGGGCTTTATATTGTTCTCTTTCGCCACGCCGACAATCACCGGCATACAGGCAAAAGAGACCTGCCCGGTGCTGGCCATCATGGTTAATAGCCAGGTGGAAAGGGGCGCGGTGATGACTAACAATCGCGGATAGCGGCGCAGCAGGCGCTCGGTGAGGTCAACAAGGTATTCAATACCGCCGGCCTCCTGCATGGCGGCAATCGCCACGATCACCACCATGATAAATACGATAACCAGCATCGGCATATCACCCGGCGTGGCGCCGAGCGCGCTGAGGACAATCACGCCGGCGCCGCCGGCAAACCCCACGCCGATCCCCCCGACCCGCATGCCGATGTACAGAAACAGCAGCACCACCAGAAACTGAACCAATATCATATATTGCCTCCACGGCTCCCTGTCCGGCATTAACCCTTTACATGATTAAATGGCCTGCAAGTCCTGGCCGCCGGGCAAACGCGCTCTCACCCTGTTTTTAGATACAAAACGATAACTTATCGCGCTACCGCGGCATCGCTGCGCACGCTATTCATCAGGCATCCGATCTGCTCAATCTCGACTTCCACCCTGTCCCCGGGCTGCATAAAGAGCGGCGGGGTACGTTTTTTTCCGATGCCTCCGGGCGTGCCGGTCAGAATGACATCTCCCGGAGAGAGCGCGCTGAAGGTGCTGATATACGCAATGAGTTCGGCAATTGAATACAACATGCTGCCCGTATTATCCTGCTGCACCGTCTGGCCATTCAGTCGGGTAGTAATATTCAGATTTTGCGGGTCGGGGATAGCGTCCGCGGTCACCAGCCAGGGGCCGAAGCCGCCCGTCACTGGCCAGTTTTTGCCGCCGGTAAAGCAGGCATGCTGCCAGTCGCGCACGGAGCCATCCATATAGCAGCTGTAGCCGGCAACATAATGCAGCGCCTCCTGCTCTGGTATATTGCGTCCTCCACGGCCCATCACCAGCGCCATTTCGCCTTCATAGTCAAACTGATTGCTGCGTTCCGGCTTGAGGAGCGGTGCCAGATGCCCGGTCTGTGAATCCGCAAAGCGGATGAATAGCACAGGATTAGAGGGCTTCTCGTTACCGGCAGCATTTTTATCGCGATAATTCACGCCAGCGCAGATAATTTTTTTCGGTTCAGTAATAACCGGCAGGAAAGCGATCTCGTCGAAAGAATAGTTCGCCTGTTTCGCAGACGGCGGCAGAGTATCAACAAGATGAAGATGCGGTATAAATTCCAGCAGGCTGCCATATTGAGGAAACCGCGCCTGCAGATCGATGACGCCGTCAGCGGTCGCCAGGCCATATTTGTTTTTATCATTAACGCGAAAGCTTAATAGTTTCATAAATCACCCAGCAATATACAGAGGTGAAAGCCCCGACGTTATGATGAAGAGCAGCAAAAAATACCGGGGCGAAGTAACCGATGATCCGCAATACAGTAAGCGATATTTCTGCATTGCGGATTAACAACAGACGCAGAATAAATTAACCGACGCGGCCCAGCTCAGCGGCGCGCATGGCGTCGTGGATCTCTTTTTCAGCGCCATTTTCGAGCGGCAGCAGCGGTGAGCGAACGGTGGCATGTTCAAGGATCCCGCGCGCAACCAGAGCATGTTTAAGGGCCACGGTACCTTCCATGTGCGAACCGCGGTGGTAGACGCTTTTGGTCACCGGCAGCAGTCGGTCGTGCAGCTCACGCGCTTTAACGTAATCGCCCGCTTTACCCGCCTTAATCATTTCAATTAACGGCTCAGGCGCGATATTGCCGTAGCCGACCAGGAAGCCATCCACATCAAAGGCGGTATGCAGCAGATATTCATCGTGGCAGCTTAAGATTTGCAGATCCGGACGCTCGCGGCGAATAACCGGAATTTCGGTATCCCAGCGGCGCATATTACGTACGCCATTCTTCATGGCAAATACGCCCGGCTGCGCGGAGATATCCAGCAGCGTTTTCAGGTTGTAGGTGGCTTTAGTGACATCCGGATACTGGAAAAGAATCAGCGGCAGGCCGCTTTCTTCGTACACCACGCGGTAGCGATCCTGAGGCGCGCCATCCTGATAGCCAAAGCGCAGCCAGCCGTGGGAAGGATAGAGCAAACCGGCGGATGCGCCGGCGGCAACGGCGCGCTTCGCCTCCAGCGCAGCCACTTCCGTCCCTTCCCCGGTGATGCCGGCAATAATCGGAAGCTTATCATCCACGGACTTCACAAATGCGCGGATCACATTCGCCTGCTCTTCCTGGGTCAGAAAAGTCCCCTCCCCTGCGTGTCCCAGCACCACCAGACCTTTCACCCCGTCGATGCTGCCCAGCCAGCTGCCGAGGCGCTGAATGGCATCATAGTCTACGCGTCCATCGCGAGTGAAGGGTGTAACCGGAGCCGGAGTCAAACCTCTCAGATCGATGTTAATCATAAATATCTCCTTGATGAGTAAGCATTTGTTTACGGTTAAGCGATTCTTTGAAACGGAAGTGAAATCGTTTCTGCAATCGTTTTCACGACGTTGACATTGAACCTCAAAAATAAAACCGTCAACGCCATGTTGGTTAAAAATGCAACGCAGATCACAAACTAAACCGCGATCTGCATCCGGGATGAGATCCGTTATACAAAATTCAACCCTCCCCGCTTTCTCCTGGAAAGTCGGGGGAGGATCGCAGGGGGATTATTTACGTGGAGACGCGGTAGACTTACGGGGAATAAGGGAAGGCGTGGTAATCCGCATGTTATTATTTATCTCTGGATTCAATAACATATCAACCGCATTGCTGGCGATATGCTCCAGCGGCGTTCTGACCGAGGTCAGCGCCACGGGCAGTCTGCTCACCAGGGGAATATCATTGTAACCGACCAGGGAGAGATCTTCGCCAATCACCAGCCCCTGCTGGTGCGCGGCCGCGAGGACGCCGATCGCCAGTTCGTCATTGACGGCAAATAGCGCGCTCGGGCGATGAGGCTGGCTGAGAATTTTCATTCCCTGCTGCTCCCCCGAGGCGATATTAAAATCTGAATGACAGCACCATTCCGCTTCGATCCTGAGCCCGGCTTCCTGCATTGCCCGCTCAAAGCCCTTACGCCGGTTGCGCGCGTTGGAGGCAAAATCAGGGCCGCCAATCAGGCCAATATCGCGGTGGCCTAAATCAATCAGGTGTCGGGTAGCCAGATAGCCGCCAAGCTCATCGTCCCCGACCGATGAGGGGCTAAAACCGTCGGTACGCAGCGCCAGAACGTGGGGCACATCCCGTTCACGCAGGGTTTGCGGCAAAGGATCGTCCAGCCGGCAGGTGGACATGATCAACCCATCCACGCGGCGATCCAGCAGCGATTCCACGGCGTTTTTCTCCTGATCCTTGCTATCACCGCAGGTCGCAACAATCGCGAAATAGCCTCGCCTGGCCGCCGCCCTGGCTATCTCTTCGAAAAGCATCGCCGTAACGGCATCGGTCAGCCTCGGCACCAGGACGCCAAGCGTTCCGGTATCGCCCCGGCGCAGGCTGGAAGCAACATAGTCCCGACGGTAGCCCAGCTCACGGGCCACCTGGCGAATTTTCTCTGCCGAGGCGCTGCGCGAGGTGGGTAACCGTTCATCGAGTACGCGCGAAACGGTCGAGACGCTCACGCCCGCAGCGCGAGCAACATCCCGCATTGTCGCCAGCTTTTTTTCCGGCAAATCGTTCAGTTCACTTTCTTGATCCATCTGCTGCTCCAACTCATCAATGCGGGTAAAAATCCGTGTTGCCCGTTCAACGGATACCATCGTGCAAACCGTGGGGTTAAAGGATCTTACGTCAAACCTCGCCCGGACAAAAGGAATGGTGCTTCACTTTGCCGGGTTCATTCGGCAGGTCGTTAATTCACATTTCTTATCCATTTTGCTTTGCATTCACCGCTTCGCCTTTTTGCGCGTGAGTTTTTTCAGATTGTGAACTGCTCGACATTTATACAACAGGCGTAATTGACTTAGCGGCGAATCCAGCAAAGGATTAGCTGCAAGTGAAATCGATTGCAGTAACGTTATCATAAACACATCAGGACAGCATTATATGCAGCACGTCGATGAATAAGGGTTCGTTGCCCTGTGGTTATTCAGAACCTTACGTGTATGCCCCAGACAACGTTTAACAGGGTAATACTATGTCAACTCAGGCCATTGCTTCAGATTACGCCGTTGCCAGCGGAACGGCGTCCACGCCAGACGCGCTGCTGGCAAGGCTGGAACGCCTCCCCATCACCCGACGGCTGAAAGCGATCCGCGTTATCGTCGGCTTATCGACGTTTTTCGATGCCTATACCATTATTGCTATCGCTTTTGCGCTCCCCCAGCTTACTCAGGAGTGGGGTCTCACGCCGACGTTTGTCGGTCTTATTATTGCGGCCAGCTACGTGGGCCAGCTGTGCGGCGCCCTGTTTTTCGGCTCGCTGGCGGAAAAAATAGGCCGCATCGGCGTATTGCGTATCACCATCATCATGTTCGTACTCATGGATGCGGTCTGCCTTTTTGCCTGGAACGGCTGGTCAATTCTTGTTATTCGCTTTTTACAGGGGGTGGGTATCGGTGCGGAAGTCCCCGTTGCCAGCGCCTATATCAATGAATTTGTCGGTGCCAAAAAGCGCGGGCGTTTCTTTTTGTTGTATGAAGTGATTTTCCCTATCGGCATGATGTTTGCCGGATTGGTGGGGTATTTTCTGGTGCCCATCTATGGCTGGAAGGTCATGTTTTTAATTGGCTTAGTCCCCTCCGCGCTGACCGTTCCCCTGCGCTGGCTCATGCCGGAATCACCGCGCTGGTTGACCGCAAAAGGGAGGCTGAAGGAAGCGGACAGCATCGTATCGACGCTGGAATCAGAGGTCATCAGGCGCGGGATGACGTTGCCCGAACCGGAAATAAAAGCCCCCGCGGTGCAAAAAGCGGCTCCGGAAGGGGTTAAAGCCCTCTTTGGCGGTATCTATAAATCCCGCACCTTTATGCTCTGGGGACTGTGGCTGACGGTTTATAGCGTCAACAACGGAATGATCACCTGGTTTCCAACCCTCTACAAAACCTGGTTTAACCTCTCCCTCGATACCAGTCTGGCCTACGGCTGGATCACCTCTTCCTGTGGCGTCGTGGCTTCAGTGATCTGCGCCTTGATGATCGACCGCGTCGGGCGCAAACGCTGGTACACATGGGCCTTTTTACTGGCTATCGTTCCGCTGATTACGCTCTCCGTTCTGGGCGCGAAATCCGCCGTTGAAATTCTGATTCTGGGCAGCCTGACCTACGCCATTCTGCAGACCATCGCTTTCTCGCTTTATCTGTACGCGGCAGAGCTTTATCCCACCCGACTGCGCGCTATCGGCACCGCGTATTCCAGCGCATGGCTCCGGGCGGGGTCGTCCATCGGCCCACTGATGGTCGGTTTTATCGTCAGCGGCTTCGGGATCCGCTTTGTGTTTATTACTTTCGCGGTCATTGCGCTGATTGGCGGCTTAATTACCTGGCTTTTTGCCATTGAAACCAAAGGAAAATCGTTAGAAGAGCTGTCGCCATAGACGGCCTGTGGCTCCGGGAAGCGCGGGGCCACCTCTGACGGGAGGTCGGCGCAGTCGGCTGATTCAGCTGCGCCTTACCGGGAATTATTCATAGACCTGGATCATTAACAGGCGGTAAAAACATGAACAAACTCATCCACAGCGGCACGATGCTGCTGGCTTTACTACACCCTTTACAGACGCTGGCCAACGAGACGCTTTTTTCTCCCACCGCAAAAAACATGACCGGAGAATGGGGAGGCGTGCGTACGGATCTGCGCCGTCATGGTTATGATTTTACGCTGGAATATAGCGCAATGACGGCCACGAATATCTCCGGCGGTTACGATCGCGATAAAACCCTGCGCTACAGCGACCAGTATATTCTCGGCGTAAATATGGATCTGGAAAAGATTTTAGGTATTCACGACGGTGAATTTAAAGCGTCGGTGAATAATCGTAACGGGCGAGATCTGACTCAGGATCGCCTTCAGGATCCGCGCGCGCCGGTAATAGGCTCCGGTGTTCAGAGCAACTACGGTCGGGGGCAAACATGGCACGCGACGCAGTTTTGGTTCAAAAAAACCGGGTGGGATAAAAAGCTGGATCTCAAGGTGGGCCTGATGCCGCCGGGAGAGGATTTTGATAACAACGGCTGCTTTTTTCAAAACCTGTCGCTGTGCGGCTCTTTAGCCGGCCACGGCAGCGGCGTCTGGTATAACACCCCCATAGGCCAGTGGGGCGGCCGTATTAAATACAGCCCTGCCCCGGCGCTTTACGTCCAGGCCGGCGCGTTTCAGTACAATCCTGCCTACGCCACCCGCCACGGAAGCTTCCAGCTGGATGGTACCGGGCATCTGGGGTACATGTACCTTTTTGAACTGGGATATCGACCTACTCTCGGCGCGGCAAAACTCCCCGGCATCTGGAAACTCGGGGGATGGTATAACACGGCGGACGCCAATGATGTGCTGGATGATGACAATGGCGATCCCTATGTGCTCACGCACCAGGCCGCCCGGCGACACGACGGCCGCTACGGAGGTTATCTCTATGTCGTCCAGCAGCTGACCTACTCGAGCAGCCAGCGCCAACGTGGCCTTAGCCTTTTCGGGCATCTGGCAATGAATGATAAAGATACGGCGACAATGGACTATCAGATTCAGGCCGGAGCCATTTATCAAGGCCCTTTCGCCAGCCGTCCGCAGGACTTTATCAGCTTCGGCGTCAGTAAAATGCACGCCAACGACAGAGTCGCCCGTCGGGCGCAGCTCCTGAACCAGATGCGGGGGATCGATGATTATGATAACCCTCTGTATGTTCCGGTTCGCAGAGCCGAGTATGCCGCAGAGCTGCATTATAGCTTTCGCGCGACGCCATGGCTGACCGTGCGCCCTAACCTGCAGCTGCTCGTTCATCCGGGAGGAAGCGAAGAGATTAAAAACGCCTGGGTGCTCGGCAATCAGGTGACCGTCAAATTCTGATAAAACGGGCTGCCGCCGTCAGGTCTGCTGTATTCGAGCAGCAACGTGTCTTCAGCGGGGAAACGAATATCTCCCCATTTACTCCCCACGCCACAGGGGATTCAGAGAGAGTACGGACAGAACTGGAGCCAGCTTCTTTATTTAGCCCTCTTGTCTATCGCGGGAAATTCTTTGGTCGCGGTCGTGGTTATCCAGTCACGGAAACGCCGGCATATCTTCTGCAAGACCGCGGACTCGTCGTACACCAGATAGTACGCAATCGGGGTATCAACCGGTATTTTTAGCGGGTTAATCAGCAAACCACTCTTCAGTTCTTCACAAATAAGAGAACTGCGCACGAGCACGATACCTTTGCCCGCGATTGCGGCCTCAATCACGCCGTTGGAATCGATGAAAACGGGCCCCGTGTCTGTCTTCAGATCGCTAATACCCAGAGCACGAAACCAGAGAGCCCAGTCCAGCCGGTGTTCATCGTGCAGCAGCGTGTATTCAGCCATATCGCCCGGTGATGAGAGCTCGTCTTCTGATGCGATTAACCGGGGGCTACAGACAGGGAGGAGTTTATCGTTTATCAGGCACTCAGACTCCAGCCCGGGATAGTCACCAGCCCCGTGTCGGATGGCGAAATCAATCCCTTCAGACAGTAAATCAACCTGCCTGTTGGTGGTACTGATTTGCACTTCCACGCCCGCGTTAGCTTTTTCAAATGCAGGCAGCCGCGGCAGGAGCCATTGGATGGCAAAACCACTTGTGCAACTGACCGTCACTTTGTTTGCCTTTCCTTCATTCATTAAGCGCTGTGTTGCTTCTGCTATCTGATTGAAAGCCGGCCTTATCGCCCGCAGATAGATGCGTCCTTCGGTTGTCAGTTCGAGACGGCGAGGACTACGGATGAACAACCGGCTGTTCGTCATGCTTTCCAGCTTCGCAATCTGTTGGCTGACCGCGCTGGATGTTACGCATAACTCATCGGCAGCCGCTTTCATACTCATCAGCCTTGCCGCAGACTCAAAACACATAAGCGCATGTAAAGGTGGCATTTTCATCGGCTACACGAATTCATGAATTAGAAAAGCTTAAGTATAAACAAAAATCTTGTTTGTCAGTACGCCCGCCCTGTTTCACAGTTACGTTGTGACTTCTCATTCAAATAAAAGGAACCGCTATGCGCATTGCTGATTATCTTCGGTTATTGTTGCTCGCCGCTATCTGGGGCGCGAGTTTTCTCTTTATGCGCATAGCCGTACCGCAGTTTGGCGCTATTAACACGGCTTTTTTGCGCGTCTTTTTTGGTTTCACAGGCCTCGCGGTTATTTTATTTATCTTTAAATCTTCTTTTGACTTTAAAGATAAATTTAAGTCCTCAGTGATGCTTGGCGTCATTAATTCAGGATTACCCTTCCTGATGTATTGCCTGGCTGCCAAATGGTTACCGGCTGGGTATTCAGCCATTCTGAATGCAACAACGCCGTTGATGGGGGCGGTGATTGGGTTTGCATTTTTTGCAGAGAAATTAACCTTCAGAAAATGGGCTGGCATGCTCCTGGGCATTGTCGGGATCATCGCGATCGCCACAATTGGTGAACCCCTGTCAGCTGAGAAACAAATTGCCGGCGTTATTGCCTGCCTCATCGCGACCAGTTGCTATGCGACCGCCGGTTTTCTGACGCGTAGCTGGATTTCAAACAAAGGTGGACTCGATCCTAAAATCGTGGCCTTCGGTAGTCAGATAGGTGCGTCCTTTTTTTTGCTACCCTTTTTTATATGGAGCACCCATAGTGGACCGACCGTTAACTGGTTACAGCAAGAGGCATGGATAAGCGTCATTGCCGCAGGAGCGATCTGTACCGCATTTGCCTACATACTCTATTTCCGGCTTATCGCTGATATCGGCCCCTTACGTTCACTCACAGTTACTTTTTTAATTCCCCCCTTCGCTGTGTTGTGGGGATATCTGGCTCTGGGGGAAACCATTAACCAAGGATTTATTATCGGAGCGTTAATTGTATGCGTTTCGGTGTGGCTGGCTGTCAGTCCGGAAAAAGCATCGACAGTCTTAAAGAGTGAAGCAACAAAATAAACTCGAAGGCGTCGATATCACTACATTGAAGGTACCTGCCAGAGGCACAGCTCTGTAATCTGCTCCAGCCGCAGCAGTGAAGTCCGCTCACGATCTTCACTGATAACACGACCGGGCCATCTTTCAGGCATGGCCCGGTTTAAAAAGATACGCTGACAGTTCGGCAGCGGTGATATCAAACTCGAGTTGCTGTATGACTTCTGCCAGTTTTTTTCTGCCGTTTCACGGTCAATCTGATCCAGCAAAATCTGGATAGCGGCCAGTTTAAGCTCCTGAGGAAGGTGTTCCAGATCAATAACAACATCGCCGTCAGTTTCTTCAGCCGGTTCTCTGAAAAGCCAGCCGTAGTCCGTGTGTTCAGCATTCATTTCTCTCGTCTCCGTAACGAAATTTTTTTCGGGATTATTTCACCCAGTCTTCCAGCACCAGGCCCGGCACCCGCGCAAACTCCCGCGTATTATTCGTCATCAGTACGGCGGCGGCCAGTGCCGCCTTGATCGCCGTGGTGGCATCCACTACCCGCCTTGATTTAGCTTCCATCCTCTTCGCAGAACATTGTCAAGAAACTCATCCCGTTTTAATCCCGGCGATTGACCTGCTTCGGTAATAATGGCGTTCAGTGTTTTTCTGGCCAGGATACGTGCTTGCAGAATGTGTTCACCTGGAATTTTCTCAAGCATATTGCCGTGCACATAGTTACTACGGGCTTTATACAGGACGTGCAACTTCTCTTTGACAGATGCATCATTAAGTAACCCCGCCAACCTGTGTTTTAATCTACCAGTACCACCAAGATCTTTGAGCTCTTTTTCCAGTGTCTTATTCACTGATTTTTCGCCAACACAGGCGTCAATCACGACAATATGAGCCAGGAACTCGTCAACGCCATCGGACCGAAACGCTTTCACAAATTGATGACGAGCCGCCATATTGATGAGGCCATTGGTTATGGCCGTTTCAAGGCGCTCGAAGACGTGAGTGTCAACAAAAGGCATCAGTTGGTCACTGGTCAGGCTGTAATTGTATTTGTAGGGAGCCACATACTCCTGGCAGTCCGTATTTTCATCCTGATATGTATAAGGTACCCAGGTGAGTGAGGCGGCTGACGGGATGGGGGGTTGTTGCCAAAAAATATCGTCTGAGAGCGTATGCACCCAGGGGATATCGAAGGGGCGCCAGTGGTATTCTTCGTTAAGTTGCCATTCTTCCCAGATGGCCAACAGCAATAAAAAAATGGCACCTTCCACGGCTTCCGGATAATGGTATTTGTAGGGATAGACCGTTCCTGGAATTTCCTTACTGGCATTCCAAAACCAGTAGCGTTCAGCAAATTCTGCACACAGCGCCTCATCATGACTGACCACCAACCACAAAAACTGCGATAAACCCGCAGTATCTGCATGGGCGTACCCAAGCTGTCTTTGCTGCGGCAAAGAATTCAGCAGCTCATCCAGCTCACTTCTACTGAAGCGCCTGATACTTGCGTTGGCCGTCTTAATTTGCGGTATATCGCCAGCGCAATCGAGCGGGCAGAGATAGATATGATGCGTGTGGTGCTTCATTAATGCCTCGTAACAGCCTGCGGCCGTATCAGATCTATCCGTGGCGGCGAGCGGGGAGCCGGCAGGAAACAAGCAGGGAACCCCAAGTTTTTGGAGTCCACGAAGCAGAAAGGGATCAAAAAAGTTTCCTTTGATTTTGGCATAGCAAAGCTTATCTGCCGTGTTCCGAAGAAGCAGAAATTCGGGTAATTTAAGTATGGTGTTGATGTCCATGCCCGACGGCAGGTGCCATACGCGGTCAAATGCCTCGATAAATTCGTCCGGTATTGTCGCTGTCATTGCCGCCCTTCCCGTTGCTGATAATGCTCTGGAGTATACCGCGAAAAACTTCATCAATATCACGGGTTTTCCCGCCCTTCTCTGTCCGCCTGCGCTATCATGATGGCGCCGCCGGATTGACCGGTGTTCAGATACTGAAGGAAAAACTCAGCAACTGGCGGGACGGACCTGAACCGGCCAGGAATTCCACATGGGCTGATTGCCCGATACAACGAAATGAAACCCCTGTACGCGGAACTCGCTGAAAAAGGTATTAATAACCTGCAGCTTTGGGAGCTGCTTGAACAGTGTATTTTTGCCGGGGCGTATGCCACAGATGGGTATCACAAAGCCCTCTGTGCTGAACACGGTGAGCTACAGGAACTTTGCGAAGAAATCTCACGTACGGCTGTACATTTCCGATGTGGCATCCACCGCCGCTCGGCCCCAGATCAGCACGGTATCAACGCCTCGACCAGCAGCCGTGGCAGGGTGACACTTTCCTGCAGCTCGCCCGGAATGCATCCCGGTGCAGGTGATGGCCGGGACCACAACCTGTGGACATCGGTGCATTCAGTTTCGAATGTATTCTCTTGAGGAGATAAATCTTGTCATTGAGACGAATGCATATTATTTTTTAAAAATCGATACGAGTTATAATATTCATTTAATCAATACACATCATGAATTTATGATTAATGAATCGATCCATTATGATTATATTTGACAACATAATGTGAAACACATCACGGATTTATTAACTTTTCAATTCCATTATGAATTACACCAAATGAAAAATGAAACTTAAAAATTAATTCACTATGTTTTTAAGTTGATTTTTATTGTGTAAGCGCAATTCTCTTCTGTTGATTTATAAGGATATGACTATGCTGACCGAAATGAAAAAAAACAGTCCGGTTTTTAAATTCACCTCACCTGAAAAAACAACACTTTCAGAATATTTACGTATATTCAAAACTCAAGAAAATAAGGATAATGTCGGTGGTGAAACTCCTGTTAATTTCATTATGAATCAGACAGGAAATATATACTATGCCACAACCAGTGAAGTGATGCAGGAAAGAACGAAGGAACTGTTTGACTGTGTGACGGTTTTATTTGCGGCGATGACCCGGGCACTTGCTCTTAGCAACAAAACATTATTTGATTATGATGCGTGGGAAAAAATGATCAGCAGCACTGGTTTTTTTGTGCAGGTCCAGAAGTTCAGCAATACACTGACTATCAAGAGTGGATCTCTGAGTGTGGATACCCAGATTGTTCAGAATTTATTACCCGGCCTGACCGCAGGGCGGTCAATGCAAATAGCAAAAGATGTTCTGAACGCTCTCAGTGGTGAATTCACCCGTTCGCAGGAAGACGATAAAGCAAAAATCGCCCATCTTCTGTTTATCTGTGAAGAACTCTTTGGGGCACCAAGCGTGACGGTAAGGCTCTTTTATGCGACAAAGGAATCTCATAAAAAAGTCACCAGTTCACCGTGCCATAAATCTGTGCAGACTTCTTTTGAGCAACTTCAGGAAGCCAGTACATTCCTTTTTGTCGACCCTGCTGCAATTGCAAAATATGGCGTCATACTCAATCAGGAGCCCGAAGAATATACAAAACTCATTGAAAGATTGAAATCTTACGTTCAATAAATTTATTCCATATTAACCAGTATTGGCCTGGATGTGGGATAACGGGAAAATCGGGGGGCCGGCATAGACCCCCTGTCTGAAACTTTACAACCGGCAGCAACACCGGAGAGCAGTTCAACTGCCCAGTCAGAATAAGCAGACATGTATTATTATCATGTTTATTACTGATATCATCACGTCTGGAAAGGAACTATTATTTAAAATTCAACGCTCCCATCCTTGTATTTGTTGGCATGACCTGAATATATCAGAATTAATTATATGATTCTAAAAAAGTGTTGTTTGAGGGGATTTAATTCCGGAGATTAAAATGAATAAATTATTTTTGTATGATGACGGTTCAGTAACATCCGATACGTTAAGGATTATGCGCAGAAAGGGGTATAGTTGCCAGCCATTAACTGAAGATCCCGATTTTTTTTGGACGTCAATATCGGCATTAAAAAATGGTGATGTTTTCGTGTTACTGAGCCATGGTAACGAGAGGGGGCCTTTGGCGGTGAGAGGTGATGAGGGGGATGACATTGATCTTACAAAGTTCAGTAAAGATATTAGTGAGAAAAACATAAAACTATATCTTCTCTCTTGCCATACTGGACTCCCTCCTTGTGAAACTATCCTGACTGCGAATGGTGTCAATTTTGTCGCCCCTCTGGGACTGGCGGTATTCGAGACAGTTGGTGAGGACATGATAAACATCCATTCAAAAGAGGGTCAAACTAATCCTGGATGGGCTGGCCGGCTTAGCCCGGGTAGAGCAACTAAATCTCTTTTTCTGCCATAAAAAAAGAGTTCTTTCTTCAGATCTCTAAATGTTGGAACAGGCAGCAATAATCTTGGGCCCTGTTATATCACTGGCTGACAGGACAGGGCTGGCAGGGTAATAAAGCATTCCGGTCGTACTTAACGATCGTTAATACTGAGTGTTCACTGCACCAGTAGTATCGACTCAGCCAGCATTTACCGGAAATTAGGTTCCTCACACTGACGGGGATATTGCTCAGAATTTCGTGCCACTCACCACGATACCCTTATCGTGACCTTCACTCATTTTATTTTATCCAATCTTCCAGAACCAGGCCCGGCACCCGCGCAAACTCCCGTGTATTATTCGTCACCAGCACGGCGCCGACCGCGATGGCGTGCCCGGCTATCGCGATGTCGTTTGGCCGATTGGCGTCCCGGCGAGGCGCAGCACCACTTTGATGTCCGTGGTGGCGTCCACCGCGGCGCGGTCCCAGGGCAGGACAGCATCGAGGCGCGCGCAGAACGCGTCGACCAGTTGCACATGGCGCGGCGAGGCCTTCGGTCCGGTGGTGCCGAAACGCATCTCGGCATAAATCAGGGCCGAGACCACGATGCGGTGACCGCGCAGCACTGCCTGCTCCAGGCGCTTCAGCAACGTTGCCGGCTACTCAAGCATGATGAAAGAGCAGATGCAGGTGTCGAGCATCCAGCTCTTCTTCATAGCTCAAACCGTCTTTCATCGCTGACCACGTCTTCACGCTCCGCCATAAATTCCGGATCGGCCCTGTCCAGCTGCACGAACGAGCTCCAGGTCGGCCGGACGGGACGCAGAATGATGCTGTCCCCTTCCCGGACGATCTCCAGCTCGCTGATCCCGGCATAGCCTTCCTGCTATGCCGGGTCTTTCAACTACCGCTTGATTAACGCAAATACGCCCCAGCCAAAGTATTCACGCGTATAAGTCGCATGGCGTTTTGGCGCCATCGTCAGCTCCGCCCGGACTTCTGGCACAAACTCATCATCGGGGTTTTCCTCTAACCAACGGCGCATGGTGAGCCATTTCGCCGCTTCGTAGCGGTCCCAACCTTCCTGGTCCGCCAGCACCATTTCGACGAGGTCATAACCAAGCGCATCGTAAGAGGAGACCAGATCGGCAAGCGTCAGAAAGTCGGCGAGCGAAGAGGCGCCACAGGCCTGTGCTATCTCTTCCGTTGCCGGTACCTGGCGCCAGTACGGTTCGCCGATCAGCAGCATACCGCCGGGCTTGAGGCTTTTGCTCAGCAGCTCGATAGTCCCGGCGACGCCGCCGGCGATCCAGGTCGCGCCCACGCAGGCGGCGATGTCGCATTTTTCCTCGGCCACATAACCGGCGGCGTCCTGGTGAATAAACGTCACGCGGTCGGCAACGCCAAGCTCTTCTGCCCGCAGCTTAGCCTGCTCGCTGAACAGCGCGCTCATGTCGACGCCGATGCCGCGAATGCCGTGATCGCGCGCCCAGGTACAGAGCATCTCCCCCGATCCGCTGCCAAGATCGAGTATCCGGGTTCCGGCCTTCATTCGCAGCACGCGGCCAAGGGCGGCGTATTTTTCCGGCGTAAACGGGTTATGGATGCGGTGAGCGCTTTCACTAATGGTGAAAATACGTGGAATATCCAATGGTTGAATTCCTTTTATGGGTTTTGCGGAAAGAGAATCGGGAACGTTTTTTTCGGCCAGCAGCGCGTACAGCTTGCCGGTAAAGGTTTCGCTGACCGGCCATTCCGCCTCATCCGGGCGGGTAATGGTGGTCAAACCCGCCGTGCGCAGCAGGTCGAGATAAGCGTCATCGTGCCAGGCGGTCATCCGGCTGCCGAAGCGCGTCACCTTGCCGCTCTCTTCAATCGCCATAAACCGCGTGGAGCTGGTTTGCGCCGCCGGATCCCAGGCGTGCTCCGTCAGCAGCAGGTGCGGAACATCAAGAAACAGCCCCTGCGGACAGCGCTGCCAGCCGGGATCGGCCATTCCCTGACGTTTAACTTCAGCATAGGTATGAACCTCGATGAGCAGCTTTCCCCACGGAACCAGCCACTGCGCGCAGCGATGAACCAGCGAGCGGGCCTCAGCCGCGCTGAACACGTTCAGTTCACCGAAGGTCATCATAATGAAATCAAACTGGGTTTCCGGCGCGTACTCGCGAACGTCCTGCTGGTGATAGGCAATATCCAGCCCGGCCGCCTGCGCCTGCTGCCGGGCCCAGGCGATCGACGCCGGCGAAAAATCCACGCCCGTACAGTAAAAGCCGCGCTCCGCCAGCAGGCGGGTGTAAAAGCCCGGCCCGCAGCCGAGGTCCAGAATGCGCGCGCCGGCGGGTAGCTGTCCGGCAATCCACGCGACCTGTTGTTCGATAACCGCCCGCCTGCGGCTGGCCCAGTCGTGCTCCTGCGACAGGTGGTTTTCCAGCATACGCTGGCTAAAAGCCGGTTCATCCCAGGGGATTTTGCGCTCCCGGGATGACAACGCGATATGCCTGGAACCGGTAATAATCGTGCCAATAGTCATCATCATCTCCTTATTGATTACTCGCGCCAGTGCTCGGGTTTCATTAACGCCCGGGCGCACTGTATCTGGCCCGTTCGTCCCAGCGGCTGAGACGAAATCGGCTGCAGCATCCAGCAGGCTTTATGCGCCGCGGGAATCGGATAAGGCGCCGGATAGCCTTTATCTCCCGCGCCTGGCTCAAACCCGTGCCTGGGGTAGTAAGCGGCGTGGCCCAGAACAAATACCGCCTGGCTTCCCATTGCTTTCAACTGCTCAATGCCGTGCCGGATAAGCTCTCCGCCAACGCCCGCGCCCTGGTATTCCGGCACCACCGCCAGGGGAGCAAGGATGTGCATCATCGGCGAGTCCGGCTCCCCTTTGAACGTCGCCCGGGTGAATAAAATATGCCCAACCGCCTCTCCGTTATGCCTGGCCAGCAGCGATAGCGTCGGGCAGGCGCTCTCATCGTTGAGCAAATCGGCCACCAGCCTGGCCTCTTTGCTGTAGCCGAAAGCCCGGGTTTCGACGTCGAGAATGTCATCGGTATCGCCTTCAGAGGCGACATGAAAAGTGAAGCTGTGGTTTGTCATCAGAGGCTCCTTAGCGATTGTCCAGCTGTGCGCGGACGTTATTCAGCCCGGTGGTATTGATGCGGTAAGGCTGTCCGTTGACGGACTTAATCAGCTTTTTGGTTTTGAGTTTTTTGAAAACGGCGAGCGTGCAGTCGCTGAGCAGGAGCCCTTCGCGGCTGTAGCATTCAACAGAGGTGACGCGGCCTGATGCATCGCGGATGTGCGCGATCCGGCCACCTTTAGCGAGAACGTGTAAGGTACGTTGTTCCTGACGGGATAGATTCATACTGAAGAAACCTGTTAATCATCATGCGTAAAAACGAGCCAACACCCTCAGGTGTTCGCGTAAGGTTTAAGCGCAGCGATAACCAGTCCGGCCTGAAAAGGTCGGGAAGCTGATTATCTGATGATGACATTCTCCAGCATCAAAGCCTCGGTGAGAGTTGAAAAGGTATTTACCAGCGGAATGATAACACGTAGTTTTTATATGGAAATCGTAATAATCAAAAAGTGTGATCTGCTGCGAGTCCGTACGCGCTCCGGCCGGCATCAATGACCGCCTCCGTTCTTCTGGTCGATAGGTTTGGCACATTGGTTAACCATTTAGCAACACCTCGCTACCCGCCGCGCACTGGCCCTATGCCCATGAAGAATTCCACTTCTCCGGTTCTGAGTAATCTCTTGAAGTACATGAAAAATGCTTAACGCTAACGCCAGCAGAATCAGCCCGCGCCCCGTGGCGGTTTATCAATGCCGCCCTGTTTAACGTTCCCTCCCCTTCGCGCATCTCCGTCACACTTTGGTTTACCAATTTGCCATTCATGGTTGACATGTTCGACCAATTGGAGGAATTTATACGCCATATCGTCTGGTTTCCCCTCCGTTACGATGGTTGACCGGAACCGACGCTACCATCAAAGCAGCGGCCTGAAGCAGGTCAATAACGTGAAAGAGGTTAAGCATGGAACAGACATGGCGCTGGTATGGCCCTAACGATCCGGTCACTTTAGCTGACGTCCGTCAGGCGGGCGCGACCGGAGTGGTTACCGCCCTGCACCATATCCCGAACGGTGAAGTGTGGACGGTTGACGAAATCCTCAAGCGTAAAGCCATCGTGGAAGCCGCCGGGCTGGTATGGTCGGTGGTCGAAAGCGTACCGATTCACGAAGAGATCAAAACCCATACCGGCAACTACGCGAAGTGGATCGCTAACTACCAGCAGAGCCTGCGCAATCTGGCGCAGTGCGGCATCCGTACCGTGTGCTACAACTTTATGCCGGTCCTCGACTGGACCCGTACCGATCTGGAATACGTCCTGCCGGATGGCTCCAAAGCCCTGCGTTTCGATCAAATTGAATTCGCCGCCTTTGAGCTGCATATCCTCAAGCGTCCGGGCGCGGAAGCGGACTACACCGCCGAAGAGGTCGCTCAGGCGAATCAGCGTTTCGCCGCCATGAGCGATGAAGATAAAGCGCGCCTGACCCGCAACATTATCGCCGGTCTGCCGGGCGCGGAAGAGGGATATACCCTCGACCAGTTCCGCCAGCACCTTGCCACCTATAAAGATATTGATAAAGCCGCGCTGCGCGAGAATTTCGCCGTCTTCCTGAAAGCGATTATCCCCGTCGCCGAAGAGGTTGGCGTACGTATGGCGGTACACCCGGACGATCCGCCGCGCCCGATTCTCGGCCTGCCGCGCATCGTCTCGACCATTGAAGATATGCAGTGGATGGTCGACACGGTGAACAGCATGGCTAACGGCTTTACCATGTGCACCGGCTCCTACGGGGTCCGCGCCGACAACGATCTTGTGGATATGATTAAGCAGTTCGGCCCGCGCATTTACTTCACCCATCTGCGCTCTACGCTGCGCGAAGAGAACCCGAAAACGTTCCACGAAGCCGCTCACCTGCACGGCGACGTGGACATGTACGAAGTGGTGAAAGCGATTGTTGAAGAAGAGCACCGCCGTAAAGCGGAAGGCAAAGAGGATCTTATCCCTATGCGTCCTGACCACGGTCACCAGATGCTCGACGATCTGAAAAAGAAAACCAACCCCGGCTATTCCGCGATTGGTCGCCTGAAAGGGCTGGCTGAAGTTCGCGGCGTCGAGCTGGCGATTCAGCGCGCTTTTTTTAGCCGCTAATTCCTGACTGGCGGGGCCGACGTCCCGCCTTTACCTCTTCGGCCGCCTTTTGCGGCCCACTCTGGAGTTTGCTATGACTGCAACCATTGCCGACAGCAACCTGCCGGTGACGCGCCCCGCGTGGGATCGTTCTCGCCTGGAATCCCGCATCGTTCACCTGGGCTGCGGCGCATTTCACCGCGCGCATCAGGCGCTTTATACCCATCATCTGCTGGAAACCAGCGACAGCGACTGGGGCATCTGCGAAGTCAACCTGATGCCGGGCAACGATCGCGTTCTGATTGAACAGCTGAAAAATCAGCAGCTGCTCTACACGGTGGCGGAAAAAGGCGCTGACAGCACCGCGCTGAAAATTATCGGTTCGATGAAAGAGGCGCTGCATCCGGAAATCGACGGCTGTGACGGCATTCTGCGCGCCATGACGCGTCCGCACACGGCAATCGTCTCCCTGACGGTCACTGAAAAAGGCTACTGCACCGATGCGGCCAGCGGCCAGCTCGATCTCAACAACCCGCTGATTCAACACGACCTCGCCAACCCGACGACGCCGAAATCCGCCATAGGCTATATCGTCGAAGCGCTGCGCCTGCGCCGTGAGCAGGGGCTTGAGGCCTTTACGGTGATGTCCTGCGATAACGTCCGCGAGAATGGCCACGTGGCGAAAGTGGCGGTGCTTGGCCTGGCCCAGGCGCGCGACCCGCTGCTGGCGGCGTGGATTGAAGCCCATGCCACCTTCCCGTGCACCATGGTTGACCGCATCGTACCCGCGGCGACGCCGGAAACGCTGCAGGAGATTGCCGACCAGCTTGGGGTCTACGATCCGTGCGCCATCGCCTGCGAACCGTTCCGCCAGTGGGTGATTGAAGATAGCTTCGTCAGCGGCCGCCCGGCGTGGGATAAAGTCGGCGCGCAGTTTGTTGAAGACGTCGTGCCGTTTGAAATGATGAAGCTGCGGATGCTCAACGGCAGCCACTCCTTCCTGGCGTATCTTGGCTATCTCGGCGGCTATGAAACCATCGCCGATACCATGACCAACCCGGCCTATCGTGAAGCGGCTTTCGCCCTGATGATGCAGGAGCAGGCGCCGACGCTCTCCATGCCGGAAGGCACCGATCTCCAGGCCTACGCCACGCTGCTGATTGCCCGTTTCAGCAACCCGTCGCTGCGCCATCGTACCTGGCAGATCGCCATGGACGGTAGCCAGAAGCTGCCGCAGCGCCTGCTGGATCCCATCCGTTTGCATCTGCAAAACGGCAGCAGCTGGCGCCATCTGGCGCTCGGCGTGGCGGGCTGGATGCGCTATACCCAGGGCATCGACGAGCGGGGGCAGCCTATTGATGTCGTCGACCCGCTGCTGGCGGAGATCCAACAGATCAACCAGCGTTTTCAGGGTGCAGAACGCGTCGCCGCGCTGCTGGCGTTAAGCGGAATTTTTGCCCACGATCTGCCGGACAATAGCGATTTTATTGCGGCGGTGACGCAGGCTTACCACGCGCTGTGCGAACGCGGCGCCCGCGAGTGCGTTGCGGCGCTCGGCGGCGGCCTGTAACGCTCTGTCCTGCCACGGGTCAACTGAACACCAATGTGGTTGACCCGTTTTCCCACTCTCCGCGCACGGGGAGGTGCCAACCCCCTGGCCAGATGCTATAGTCAGCCACCGGGCTATCGCATCTCACAACATAACATCATGAAATCACAAACTTCTCAGCACAGACCCTATCAGGAAGTCGGCGCGTTGATCCGCAATCTGATCGTCCAGACGCCCTATAACCCCGGCGATCGCTTACCGCCGGAACGCGAAATCGCCGAGATGCTGGACGTGACCCGCACCGTGGTCCGCGAGGCGCTGATCATGCTGGAGATTAAAGGGCTGGTCGAAGTGCGCCGCGGCGCCGGGATCTACGTGCTCGATAACGCCGTCGGAGAAGGCGCGGCGGAGAGCGCGGACATCAATCATTGCAATGATGCCGGTCCGTTTGAACTGCTGCAGGCCCGCCAGCTGCTGGAGAGCAATATCGCCGAATTTGCCGCACTGCAGGCAACCCGGGAAGATATCATCAAAATGCGCCAGGCTTTGCAACTGGAAGAGCGCGAGCTGGCCAGCAGCGCGCCGGGCGGCTCCGAAAGCGGCGATATGCAGTTTCATCTGGCCATTGCCGAAGCGACCCACAACAGTATGCTGGTCGAGCTGTTCAGGCAGTCATGGCAGTGGCGGGAAAATAACCCCATGTGGATCCAGCTGCACCGCCATCTCGGCGATACCCACTACCGTCAGGAGTGGCTGGTGGATCACAAACGGATCCTCGCCGCCTTAATCAAAAAAGACGCCCGGGCGGCCAAGCTTGCCATGTGGCAGCATCTGGAAAACGTCAAACGCCGCCTGCTGGAGTTCTCCAACGTCGATGATATCTACTTCGACGGCTACCTGTTCGACTCCTGGCCGCTGGACAACGCTGACGCCTGATCCCTGCCGCTGGCGCACGGATAGCGGCCGTCCGCGCGCCTTCTGTGCCGCAGCGCAAAAGTTGATAATGATTCTCATCTTTATTGTCGCCCTGCCCGCGCAGTGATAAGGTGACGTCATCCGATGACGCCCTCTCCGGTGCCGAAAACCGCATGAACAAGACAACTACGCAGAACGAACCCGCCCGCCAGGCGCTGAGGAAAACCTTCTCCGTCAGCGAGTTTATGGCGTTTGGTGAACGATACGGTATCGACTACCGCTTCCCGCAGCTGCTGCAAAAGCCGGAGCCTCCGCACGCCAGCCCGGTGCTGCGGGGAGAAGTGGAAGAGATGACCCTGCCCTGCGGCATGTGCGTCACCCATTCTGATGTTCACGTATTGCAGCCTTATGAGACCACCTCCCGCCACAGTAGCCCGCTCTATATGCTGGTGGTGCTGGAAGGCTGCGTCGCGCTGACCCTCAACGGGGAGCAGCACCTGGTGCGTTCCGGGATGGCCTTCACCTCGCGCCTTAGCGAACATCAGGCCATGCGCGCCCGCCACGATGCCGACAGCCGGCTCCGTACGCTCTCCCTCGGTCTCTACCCGGACGGCACCTGGCGCGATGGCCTGCTCGATTCATTGATGCGCGAGTGGGAAAGGTGCCAGACGCCAACGCTTATCTGGCAGATACCGGGTTTTCTGCTGAGCGGACTGCAGTACGCGCAGCAGAGCGCGCTGAGTCGCGTGTCCCGACAGCTGATGCTGGAAGGGCTTATCCTGCAGCTGTTCGGCCATGGACTGAGCGTCTGTCAGGATGAAAGCGCGAAGCACGTCGCCCCGGCGGGCGGCGAACAGCAGCGGCTGGAGAGAGTTCGCCGCCTGCTGGAGCAGGCGCCGGAAAACGACTACACCCTCAATGAGCTGGCCCAGCGGGCGGCGATGAGCTCCAGCAGCTTGCGCAGTAAGTTTCGCCAGGCCTACGGCTGTTCGGTTTTTGACTACCTGCGCGATTGCCGCCTGGCGCGGGCAAGAAGCTATCTGCTGGAGGGCTATAGCGTGCAGCAGGCGGCCTGGATGTCGGGCTACCAGCACGCCACCAACTTCTCTACCGCTTTTCGTCGGCGCTACGGCATCTCGCCCTGCGATGTGCAAAAGCCGGGCTAATCCATTTTTCCCCTTTTTGCGAAAAATAGTCAGCGGCTTTGGCAGCGCGCATACGTATCCTGGCATTGCGCATAGCTATAGACGGCATCAAAAAGGTAATAATTCTTATTAACAATTAGAAATGCCTTTGGAGATGTTCATGTTTGCGAAAACTCGCCTGGCGCTACTGGTAGGATGGGTGACCGGCGGCGTCGCCTTCCCGCTGCTGGCCCAGGAAACAACAAAAAACGAAACCATCGTGGTCACTTCGCAGATGCAGAGCGGCGCGACCAAAATTGCCACCCCGGATATAGAGACCCCGCAATCGGTGTCTATTATCACGCGCGAGCAGTTTGAAGAACAGGGCGCGATCAGCGTCCGCCAGGCCG
Organism: Klebsiella sp. RCJ4; assembly: GCF_009025755.1. Lineage (NCBI taxonomy): Bacteria > Pseudomonadati > Pseudomonadota > Gammaproteobacteria > Enterobacterales > Enterobacteriaceae > Klebsiella > Klebsiella sp. RCJ4. Next base: position 46,973 of record NZ_WCIN01000041.1, on the reverse strand, counting down.
TGAGCTATACCCCCGGGGTTTACAGCAACCAGATTGGCGCCTCCAACCGCTTTGACTATATCGTCCTGCGCGGCTTCTCCGACGGCAGCCTGGATAACGTCTATCTCGACGGCCTGAAAATGATGGGCGATACCAACTCGCACAGCTCGCTGGTGGTCGATCCGTGGTTCCTGGAAAATATCGAAGTGGTGCGCGGCCCGGCCTCGGTGCTGTACGGCCGCTCTTCGCCCGGCGGCATCGTCGCCCTCACCTCGCGTAAACCCTCATTCGATCCCGGCGGAGAAATTAAGCTGTTTGCCGGGAATAACAACCAGCGCGGGGCGGCGTTTGACGTTACCGGGGCGCTGGACGATAACGATCGCGTGGCGGCGCGCTTAAGCGGCATGACCCGCTATGCAGACTCGCAGTTTGATACCTTAAAAGAGCAGCGCTACGCGATTATGCCCAGCCTGACCTGGCGCATCACCGACCAGACGCGCCTTGATTTAATGGCCTATCTGCATCGCGACCCGGAGGGCGGCAGCCACTCGGGCCTCCCCTATGAAGGTACCGTGGTGCCGCACTACGGCAAGAAAATCGCTAACACCTTCTTCGAGGGAGAAGATGACTACGACAAGTACGATCGCCGCGAAAATATGGTCGGCTACAACTTCGAGCATCTGTTTGATAACGGCTGGTCGGTGCGGCAGAAGCTGCGCTACCTGCATACCAAAGTCGAGCTGAATCAGGTTTATGCCGCGGGCTGGCTGAACGAAACCGAGCTGAACCGCGGCTATTCCGGCTCGGACGAAAAGATGAACGCCATCACCCTCGATAACCAGCTCGACGGCAGCGTCGATACCTGGGCCGTTAACCATCGCCTGCTGATAGGGATCGACTATCAGGACCGCAGCAACGACACCACCGGCTACTATGGCGCATTCCCGGCCATTGACGCTTTTAATCCGGTCTACGGCGCGAAGCCGGATTACATCACCATGTACAGCCGCGAGAAGCACAAGCTGCGCCAGACCGGCTACTATTTACAGGATCAAATGTCCTGGGAGCGCTGGCGTTTGACCCTCGGCGGGCGCTACGACCAGGTCAGCGTCTCCAACATCGATAAGCTTAATCAAACGCGCAGCGATCTGGATAAGAACAACTTCAGCACCCGCGCCGCGCTGCTGTATCTGTTCGATAACGGGTTTGCCCCGTACATCAGCTACTCCACCGCCTTTACGCCCACCAGCTTCGCCGACGAAAACGGCAACGTGCTGGATCCGATGAAAGGCAAGCAGTGGGAAGCCGGGCTGAAGTATGAGCCGGAAGGAATGAACAGCCAGTTCAGCGCCTCGGTATTCCGCATCAATCAGACCAATATCGCCACCAAAGAAGAGCCGACCGATCCGTATCGTTCGATTGGTGAAATTGAGTCGAAAGGGGTGGAGCTGGAGGCGATAAGCCAGCTAACGGATAGCTTCCGCCTGCAGGCCGCCTATACCTACACCGACATTCGCTATAAGAAAAGCAGCCCGGAAGAGCAAGGCAAGCGTGCCGTTTACGCGCCGCGCAATCAGGCCAGCGCCTGGCTGAGCTATGATGTGAAAAGCGGCCCGCTGGATGGCCTGACGCTGGGTTCCGGCGTGCGCTACGTCAACGGCATTACCAGCGACCGCCTGAATACGCACACTCTGCCGTCCTGGACGCTGGTGGATATGGCGATCGGCTATGACCTGTCGAAGGTGGGAATTAAAGGCCTCAGCGCCCAGCTGAACGTGAATAACCTGACCGACAAGAGCTACGTTGCCGCCTGTAACTCGCTCTCTTACTGCTACTTTGGCGCAGAGCGCAGTATCGTCGGCAGCGTCTCCTGGAAGTTCTGATCGCGCTAAAAAAGCCCGGAGTTTGCGCTCCGGGCTGCGGGTTACTCTTCCGCTTTGTGGGCCCACGCGGGCATGGCCGTTAAGTAGCGCATCGCCCGCTTGCGCGCTTCCGCGGGGCCGACCTTCTGCCAGGAATCGAGGAACTCGGCCAGGCCGGAGACGGCGTCCTCCCAGGATTTAAGCTTCCCCTCGTTATCGCAGCACCAGGCGCAGTACTCGTCGCTTGCGCTTTTCGCCTCCCCGGCGGACATCGGCATTCCACAGGCCTGACAAAACCGTTCTTGCTGTGACATAGAGCGCTCCTTTCTTGCGAATTGAGCATAAAAAATACAGCATTGTTTGCACAATAACGTTCTGCCAGTTCAAATATCCGTAAATTATTTGTGGTTATTGTTGTATCACCCAGCATTGATCCCGGTTCTCTGAACGCGTTCGTCTACACTAAACAGGGACAGGTGTTTGACGCAGCTGATTCAGGCGCATCCACGGTTTAAAACAGATTAAGACAGGACGCAACCATGCAACTTAACGACCCTACCCTTTTTCGCCAGCAGGCGTTGATTAACGGACGCTGGCGCGACGCCAGCAGCAAAGAGACCCTTGCGGTCACGAACCCCGCCAACGGCCAGCAGCTGGGCAGCGTGCCCAAAATGGGCGGCGCAGAAACCCGCGAGGCTATCGATGCCGCCGCCGGCGCGCTGCCCGCATGGCGCGCCCTTACCGCCAAAGAACGCTCCGCTATCCTGCGCCGCTGGTTTGAGCTGATGATGGAGCATCAGGACGATTTGGCGCGCCTGATGACGCTGGAACAGGGTAAACCGCTGGCAGAAGCAAAAGGTGAAATCAGCTACGCCGCCTCCTTTATCGAGTGGTTTGCCGAAGAGGGCAAGCGCATCTATGGCGATACCATACCCGGCCATCAGGCCGACAAGCGGCTGCTGGTGATTAAACAACCGATTGGCGTAACCGCCGCTATCACCCCGTGGAATTTTCCCTCGGCGATGATCACCCGTAAGGCGGGCCCGGCGCTGGCTGCAGGCTGCACGATGGTGCTCAAGCCCGCCAGCCAGACCCCGTTCTCCGCGCTGGCGCTGGCGGAGCTCGCCAACCGCGCCGGGATCCCCGAGGGCGTGTTTAACGTGGTCACCGGATCGGCCAGCGAAGTCGGCAATGAGCTCACCGGTAACCCGCTGGTGCGCAAACTCTCGTTTACCGGCTCGACGGAAATTGGCCGCCAGCTGATGGAACAGTGCGCGAAAGATATCAAGAAGGTCTCGCTGGAGCTCGGCGGCAACGCGCCGTTTATCGTTTTTGATGACGCCGATCTGGATAAAGCCGTCGAAGGCGCGCTGGCCTCCAAATTTCGCAACGCCGGGCAGACCTGCGTCTGCGCCAACCGCCTGTATGTCCAGGATGGCGTCTACGATCGTTTCGCCGAAAAGCTTCAGCAGGCGGTGAGTAAGCTGCAAATCGGCGATGGCCTGCAGCCGAACGTCACCATCGGGCCGCTGATTGACGAGAAAGCGATCGCCAAAGTACAGGAGCATATCGCCGATGCGCTGGGCAAAGGCGCGCGGATAGTAACCGGCGGGAAAGTTCATGAGCTCGGCGGAAATTTCTTTCAGCCAACGATTCTGGTGGATGTCCCCGGTGATGCCAAAGTGGCGAAAGAAGAGACCTTTGGCCCACTCGCCCCGCTATTCCGCTTTAAAGATGAAGCGGATGTTATTGCTCAGGCCAACGACACCGAATTCGGCCTGGCGGCCTATTTCTACGCTCGCGATCTGAGCCGCGTCTTTCGCGTCGGCGAAGCGCTGGAGTACGGCATTATCGGGATTAACACCGGCCTGATCTCCACCGAGGTCGCCCCGTTCGGCGGCGTGAAATCTTCCGGTCTCGGCCGCGAAGGGTCGAAGTATGGCATCGAGGATTACTTAGAAATCAAATACATGTGCATTGGGATTTAGCCGATAAACGCGCCAGCCCCGCTGGCGCGGATTTTTTAACGCTCAAGTGCGGATCGGCCAGGAACTGTAGCCCTGACGGCCGTTCGTTTGCCACCCGGGTCTCTCCGCCCCTATTTAATCGTAACCGCCATTTTTATGCTTCAGGCAATGATAAAAATATTATTGCCCGTCAGGAAAAGTTATCTCCTCTCAGTCCGGGGCAGGTTCGACATAAGATTAATCGTAGGCTACAATAATCAACGCCGAGCTAAAGCTTAATTTTTGAATAGATTCATAGACATAAATTCAGCTTTAAAGAAGGACAGGACATCATTTTATTGACTATAAAACGAGCAAAAAGATGACGGATAGCACCATTAAAATTTACAACGCCCGCTATAGTAAGCTGATGAAGCTACTGGATTTTATTGCCGTCAACTTGTTCATTTTCGCTTATTTAAAATACTTTTTCGTCGAACCCTCAACGGCCTCTCTGTTCCTGGGCATAATATATTCACTGATTTTTATCAGAGCCAATGAACACTTTCAGCTATATTCTGGTCAGTTTAAAGGCCAGTATTTAAAAAAATTAACTAAATTGTTTTTCAGCGTCAGTATAAGCGGCTTGTTATCATTTTTATTGTTTGTAAGCGCCGAATTATTACTGAACAATCACGCCAGCACAAACGCGGTGCGATTAGCTGAAATTATTGTGCTGTGCTCGATTGCCATATTTATTAGTATGTTTCTGATTCGCGTTATCTCCAGCCGCTATTTTTTCAAATCCAGACTCAAGGTGGCTATTTTAGGCATAACGCCAGCCGGGCTGGCCATCGAGCAGGCGCTGTTTAAGGAGTATACCCACGACGGGATTGACATCACCTTCTTTGAGGACCGCGCCGTGCAGCGCGACAGTCGCCTGCTCAGCATTGAGAAAAAAGGCAACTCACGAGACCTGTTGGCGCTGGCGAAAGCCGGAGAAATCGATGAAGTCTATATTGCCCTGCCGATGGTCGCCCAGCAGCGTATTCGCCAGTTCTTGAATGAATTTTCCGACACCACCGTAGATGTGTTTCTGGTACCGGACCTCTTTTCCTACAGCTCACATATTTCTCAGCTGCGGATGTTTGGCAATATTCAGACGATCAGCATTTTTACCTCGCCGTTTGAAGGCGAAGGCGCGGTACTCAAGCGTATCGAAGATATCGTGCTTGGCGCTTTTTTTACCCTGGTCAGCCTGCCGGTCATGCTGGCGGTGGCGATCGGCATTAAGCTGACTTCGCCGGGCCCGGTGCTGTTTAAACAAAACCGTTACGGCCTGAACGGTAAACAGATCCCCGTCTGGAAGTTCAGAACCATGCGCGTGATGGAAAACAGCGCGGTAGTGACCCAGGCAACGCGTAACGATCCGCGCATTACCCGCTTCGGCGCCTTTTTACGTAAAACCTCACTTGATGAACTGCCGCAGTTTTTTAACGTGCTGCAGGGAACCATGTCGATAGTGGGCCCACGCCCTCACGCGGTCGCGCATAATGAGCAGTATCGCGTGCTGGTGGAAAATTACATGATCCGCCATAAAGTGAAGCCCGGCATTACCGGGCTGGCGCAAATACACGGTTTTCGCGGCGAAACCGACACGATTGATAAAATGGAAAAACGCATTCAGTACGATCTGGAATATATTCAGTCGTGGTCGCTGCTGCTGGACATTAAAATTGTGTTTTTAACGTTTTTCCGCGGATTTGTGGGGAAGAATGCGTTCTGAACTCACTTTCCTCGCAGGTTTGCTGGCGATGCCTTACGCATGGGCTGACCTGCAGGCAAAACCACATACCGGTGTGGCTGGCATCGATTTCGAGAGCCAGGTGGGTTATGACGTCGGTTACAATGACAACGTGACCTGGCAACGCTACGGCGGGAATGAAATCGGCTCCGCTTATCAAGGCGTTAAGCCGATTTTCAAAGCCATCGGCGAACGCTACGAGGACCGTTATTTATTGATGTACTCCGGCGATTACCGCCGCTACGCCAGCGATAGCGCAGATAACCGCGACAATCATTTTTTTATGTTTAACGGCAAGTGGCGCTTCGGCAGCATGCACGGGCTGTCGTTGGATCTCGATGAAACGTTCGGCCATGAAGAGCGCGGCCGCGATACCACCGAGGGGTTTCTCCCCGAGCAGTTTAAAGAGTTTGGCATTAATAAGCCCATCGCCACGCGCTTCTTTAACAGTGAACTGCGCTATAGCTACGGGGCGCCGGAAGGGCGCGGTAAAGCAGAAGTTGCGCTAATGCATAAGCAGCTGCGCTTTCGCAATCTCGACAGCATTGAGGACGCCAGCGCCGACTTTCATTATTACATGCACGATCAGGAGTGGCATGAAAACAGCCTGGTCGCCGAGCTTTTTGATCAAAAAGCCAAAACGCTGCGCTATCGCTACAGTTTTATTACCAACCAGCGTCGCTATGAGCTCAACCCGTTAAAAGACAGTAATGAATATTATCTGCTGGTCGGCATGAAAAATCGTCTTTCCGGCAAGACCGAGATCCACGGCAACGTCGCCTGGCTGTATAAAGATTTTATCCATAATCCCGACTCGCAGGGATTCAACGGCCTGAACTGGGATATTAACGCCGACTGGAAACCGCTTGAACAGATAAAGCTCAACTTACATAGTTCACAACGAATAAAAGATCCCACCGACTCCGGCGGCTATATTCTGGTATCAAATTTCGGTCTGGGCTATGAGCACCACTGGCTGGTCGACAGGTTCTCCACTCTGGTTGATTACTCTTATATTACAGAGGATTACAAACACCAGACCAACGGACGCAAAGATCGATCAAACCTCGTGTCGCTCACCTTCAACTACGACTACCGTCCATCCGTTAATTTTCAGCTGAAGCTGCAATGGAACACGATGCATTCTAATAAAGAAAAAGATGCCTTTTATATTGGCCCGGACTATGACCATGAGGTCGAGCGCACGCTGGGCTACAACGACTCGGCCATTATTTTTATGACGCAGGTACAAATATGATCCTTAGCTATGGAAAACGGGCGGTGATTTCTCTTCTGGCGCTATGGCTGGCGGGCTGTTCGGCGCCGCCGCAGACAATCCGAACGCCGCTGGATGCCGTTTATCATCTGGACCAGGGAGATGAGATCAATATCGCGGTTTCCGGCGAGCAGGATCTCACTATGCGCGTAAAAATCGATAATAGCGGCAGCGTTGATTATCCTTATATAGGCTCCCTGATGCTGAAAGGGAAAACGCCTGAACAGGTCGGCAACGAAATTGCCGATAAGCTGCGCGGTAACTATCTGCAGGCGCCAATGGTGACCGTGAGCATTGCCGAATACCGTAAAATTTATCTGTTAGGCGAAGTCAAAAAACCGGACGGTTACGCCTGGGAACCGGGCTTAACCGCTGAAAAAGCCATTGCGCTGGCCGGCGGGTTTACCGATCGCGCCGATCGCCATGACATCCGCATTCGTCAGTTTCGCAGCGGTAAACTGCTGGAAAACGTCGCCGCCGACTCCGCCGTACAGGCCGGAGATACCATCATCATTGGCATGAGTTTCTTCTGATATGGCTATTTCATTAGTTGAAAATGGAAAGAAGAAAGAAGGCTTTATCGACTTCACGCCTTATTTCAACAAAATTAAGCACAAGCTGATCTGGTGCCTGGTGGTGGTGGTGGTGGCTGCCGCGGCGTCGTGGATCCTGACGCGCTTTATGTCATCCAGCTATACCGCAACCGCGACGGTGCTGTTTAAAGCGCAGTCGCAGGATGTTACCCCCCTGCCGCGGCTGGAAAACTATGATTCCACCCGCAGCGATTACTATGAAACCAAATACGCGCTGATGGGCTCCCGCGTGGTGCTGGAAGCCGCGGTAAAAGCGCTAAAGCTGGATCGGGACCCGGAATTTAACGGCGGGGACAATCTTGATGAGGCCGCACGGGTCAATAATGCGCTGCGCGCCCTGCAAAAAAACCTGACCATCTCCGGCGTGCGCACCACGCAGCTGGTATCCGTTTCGATGGAGGCGAAATCGCCGCAAAAAGCCGCCGATATCGCCAACGGCGTGGCGCAGGCGTTTATCGATTACAGCCTGGCGCAGAAGCAGAAAATCTTACTTCAGGCCCAGGGCTGGAACGAGAAAATGATGGACGATCTGCGCGATAAGCTCGATCGCCAGAAAGCCGACATCGATGATTTCCTCAAACAAAATGGCCTGCTGACCTTCCGCAGCATGGATGGCTACGAGACCGAACGCCTGGGGATCGTGATTAACCATCTGGCCGACGCTACCCAGCGCCGTCTGAAAGCGCAAACGGTGTGGGACAAAGTGCGCCGTCAGCAGGGAAAAGCGCCGGAAGCCATCATCTCGCTGCCGGAAATTTCCGGTCATCCGCAGATTCAGGATCTGCGTATCGCGCTGATCCAGACGCGGCGTAACCTATCGGAAGCGGCGAAACACTATGGCCCTAAGCATCCGAAATATCTTCAGGCTCAGGCCCAGCTGCAGGTCGTCAACGGGCAGATAGGCCAGGTGTTGGGGGAACTACTTAACGGCTTACGCCAGCAGTATCAGATTGCGCTGGACGATGAGCAGCACTATCAGAAGATGCTCGACGATCAGAAAGCCGACTTCCAGGCGCTGGGCGCCAGGCGCGACAAATACAACACCATGATGACCGCGCTGAACAAAACCGAAGAGCTGTATAAATCGCTGTATCAGCGGGCGAATGAGCAGAAGCTCTCCGAGAGCTTTTCGGTTCCCGATGAAGTGATCTACGATGCCGCCGTGCCGCCAAACCTTCCCTCTAAACCGCAGCGCGGTCTGCTTATCGTGATGGCGACCCTGATGGCGCTGGCGCTGTACATCATGTACCTGATAGTCAGCACCGCGCTCGACAAAACGGTGAACAGCATCAGCGAACTGAAAGCCAAAACGGGCCTTGATGCCAGCGGTGAGTTTCCGCTGTTGCCTCAGGCGAACAGCGCGAAGCTGACGTTCCAGAACCTGCTGTATGCCGATATGCTCCACAGCCTGCGCCTGGCGCTGCTCGGCCAGAATACTCATAGCGGGACGATACTGGTAACCTCGACGCAGGCCGATGCAGGCAGCAGCCTGATTGCCGAAATGCTGGCGTGGTCCGCCGCTAAGTCAGGCAAAACCTTGCTCATCGATATAGATTATCTGGCAAGCGCGGGGCTCTCCGCGCGCTATCCTCAGCATAAAACAGGGTTCAGCGAGCGTCTTGATGGCCGCAGCGCCGCGTCCCAGGCGGTGGCCCCCCTTTCCGAGACGCTGGATTTTATGCCGCGAGGCGAACTCAGCGACTCAGCCCTGCTGCTGCTCACTTCTGAACGGCTCCCGGCGCTGCTGACGACGCTGCGGCAGACCTACGATTATCTGATTATTGATGCGCCATCGCTCGGGCTAGCCCAGGACGCCCTGCTGCTGGCGCCGCACGTCGATATCAGCCTGCTGGTGGTCAGCGCAGGCGAGCAGGCGTCGCGCATCCGCGACGCGCAACATCGTCTGCAAGCCGCTGCGCCAACGCCTGTCGCCACCATGCTTAACCGGGTGCAAGAAGAGAACCTGGAGACGCAGGAGGGCAAACGCCTGCCCGAGCGCGGCATGGGCGAACTGATTTCACCGAAGTAGCGATTATGAACTTAATTAAGAGTATTTCTTCAATCGCCAGCTCCTCGGTCCTCTCGCAGGCGATCGGCGCTTTTTCCGTATGGCTGATTTCCCATCGCTACGGCATGGCGGAAGTCGGGCACTATGCGATGATCTACAGCAACGTGCTGATTGGCGCACAGGTTTGCACCTTTGCGTCGCAGCTGCTGATCCCGCGCCAGGAAGAGCATGAGCTGGGGCAGAACGTGGTGTTTTGCCTGCTGCAAAGCCTGCTTCTGGCGCTGCCGTGGGCGGTCATCACCGGACTGATATTCCATCTCAATATCGCGTTTCTCTACCTGCTCACCTTCGGCTATGCGCTGGTTTTGATCGCCGAGAACCTCTCGCTGCGCGGCGGTAACTATCAGTTCCTCACCTTCCAGCGTATCGCCGTGTCGCTGGTGGTGGCGATAGCTCTGCTGGCGATGCCGAATACCACGCTGTTCTATATTGCCTGGATGGCGGGCATTTTGCTGCTGCTCGGCCTCTGCCTGCTGCGTTTGTTTCGCTTCAGCACCCTGACGCCGGCGCATTTTTCACCGCGAGCGAACGGCCTTTTTGCGCGCCAGCACTGGCAGCACCTCAGCCGCGTCGGCAGCGCGGAAGTGCTGGCGATGGCCAGCAATAATCTGCCGACGATGTTGATAAATATCTGGTTTTCACCGCTGGTCGCGGGCTATTTCTCGGTGGTGAGCCGCTTCTGTTTATCACCGGTGATGATTGTCGGTAACGCGGTGCGCAACTCCATCTTTTCAAAATGGTCGATGGATTTTCGCAACGGCACCTTTAACTATCCGGAGTACAAAAAGATTCGCCTGCTGCTGATGGCCGCGGCGCTGATCTGTATCCTTGGGATCTGGATTTTCTATCCGCTGGCCATGCGCCTGGGCTTCAGTCAGGAGTGGCTCAATTCCATTCCGACCTCACGCTATATGCTGCCTTATCTGTTCGCCGCGCTGGCCGTCAGTCCGCTGACCGTTATTGAGCTTATCTTTGGTTCTAAACGCTATTTTTTACGCATTCAGATCGAGCAGCTGCTGATCATTATCGTCGCTTTTATCGCGCTGCCTGAATTGGGCCAGCGCTATGAGATAGCCCTCCTGACGTTCTCCGTGCTGACCAGCATTCGCTATCTGTTCATCCTGCTGAAAATGAACAAACGGGCGCTACAGATCTCCCGGCAGGAGCAGAAAATATGCAGCTAAACACCGGTCGCTATCTGGAGGTATTCGCGCTGACGACCATCGTCTTCTGCGGCACGATTCAGTATTTCACCGGCGTGGCAGCCGTGCTGTGGCTCCCCTTTTTCATGGTGCTGGTGATGGTGGTTTTGCTGATGATGCAAAGCCGTCCGCAGCCGCTGGCGCTTAGCGCGCGCGAGAAGGTGGTGCTGGCGCTGTATCTGACGTTTATCATCCTTAGCCTCTGCGCCACGGTTTTACAATCCGGCATCGTTACCGCCATCGTCGGCTTCAAAAACGAACTGGCCCTGTCGCTGGTGATGTTTTGCATGCTGCTCGGCATGTTTCGCGAGTCGCAGCTGCACCGCCTGACCCGGCTATTTTACTGGCTGTTCTACGTCCAGTTCCCGCTGGCTATCTATCAGGTGCTGGTGGTGGTGCCAAAACGCGTGGCTTTGCGCGGCGAGGATGAAAAGTGGGATTCGGTGGTCGGCACGTTTGGCGGCGACCCGATGGGCGGCGGCAATACCGCGGCTATGGGGATGTTCTGCCTGCTGATTATGCTGCTGAAGGTGTCCGAATTTAAGCACGGTATCTGCTCGTTCAAGTCGATGGCGGCGCATATCGTGCTGGCCTTTTTCCTCTGCGTGGTGGGCGAGGTAAAGTTCGTGATTCTGCTGTCGCCTTTCTTACTGGCGCTGCTGTGGATCATGCCCGCTTACGTCAGCGGCATCAGCAAAGTCACCCTGCGCTCGTTGATGATTATCGCCGCCGGAATGGTGGTGCTAATTTTTGCCGCTATCACCATTCTGGCGTCCAATTACTCGTCGGCCTTCGGCGGGGACCCGACCAAAAGCGCGCTCTCGGTATTTATCGATTCCCTCGGCTATATCTTTGATACCAATTACATTATGGAAAGCGGCGAGCTCGGCCGGTTTACCACTATTTTCTTCTGGCTCCAGCATAACGAGCTTTTTGGCCCCGGCGGGATGCTGTTTGGCTACGGTCTGAACGCCACCAACAGCGGCAGTACCGTCTCCCCCGGCTATATTGGCGCCTGGTATCATCTGATACTCGACTCCACCGCGCTGAGCATGATGCTGTGGGAAGTCGGTATTATCGGCGTGATCTTATTTATCGCCATGATTGCCGCTATTCTCATCGGCATGCGGCCCAAAGAGACCTTTTCCCGCTACGATCTCAAACGGGAAGATTTACAGCTGCTCAGCTCCGCGCCTGCGTTTTACGTCTTTGCCATTGGCTGTTTGCTCAGCCTTCCCTACAGCCAGATCCTGATGATCATTCCCATGCTACAGTTTTTATTATGGCTGGCCCTCGGGGCGCTTATTGTCATTCATCGTTCCGTCCGTCTGAACTCCGGTACCCAATATGAATAAAACGCCATCAATTACCGTCAGCATTAAGACCCTCAACGAAGCGCAGGGTATTGAAAAAACGATCGACAGCGTCCGCAAACAATTGCAGCCTTACCCGCATCAGATTATCGTCGCCGATAGCCTGTCCACCGACAATACCCGGGAGCTGGCCGTCGCCAAAGACGCGATGGTGGTCTGCCTCGATAACGCGAAAGATCGCTGCTGCGGCGTGGGCCACCAGCTGGGCTGGTTATTCAGCGAAGGGGACTATCTGCTGCTGCTTGACGGCGATATGGAGCTGGAGCCGGGTTTTCTCGACACCGCCGTGGCGTTTCTTGAAACGCATCCCGAATATGCGGGCGTGGCGGGCAGCGTCGAGATGGATGACGCCGCTAACTATGAGTTTAAATCGCGCAAGCAGCGTCTGCATCTTATCTATCCGCAGGGCGATACCGATCATCTTGGCGGCGGCGGCCTTTACCGCCGTTCGGCAATCGAGAAAATTGGCTATCTGACCAATCTTAACCTTCACGGTTATGAAGAAGCCGAATTGGGGATCCGTTTACAGGCCGCGGGCTATAAACTCCACCGCCTCGCCGCACCCTATTTTAGCCATGCGTCCTATACTATGCCGACGTTCAAAATGCTGACCTATCGCTGGAAGAACGGTTTTTTATGGGCGCCGGGTGAGCTATTACGCAACTGCTGGGGGAAAAAGCATTTCCCCGCCGCGCTTAAGATTGTTCGCAACGAACTGATATTCACGCTGTATATCCTGGTATTGATTATTTGCCTCCTGTCGTTCAATCCCGGGGTGATTATTATCGCCCTGCTTCCGCTGCTGGCGTTTATCGCGCTGAAGGCGATTAAAAATAAGTCGCTGCGGGACGGCGTTCAGAGCGTGATCAACTTATCGTTATTTTCCGCAGGTATGGTGCGAGGCGTCATTAACCCCGTTCGCGATCCGCTGAAACAACCCGCCGTGACCGTCTCCAACCCAAAACATATCCAGACAGAACATGAAAATATTATTCGTTAATAAATTCTTTTTTATTAAGGGCGGAGCGGAAACCGTTTTTTTCCAGGAGCGAGACGCCATGCTGCAAGCGGGCTATCAGGTTGTCGACTTCAGCATGCAGCATGCGGAAAATAAGCCTTCGCCCTGGGAAAGCTTCTTCGTACATAACGTGGATTATCATCAAAGCCACGGGCTGACGGGCAAGCTCAAAGCGGGCATCAACTTTATCTACAACGCTGAGGCCTGCAATAAACTCAACACCCTGCTGCTGGAGCAGCGCCCGGATATTGTGCACTTTCATAATATCTACCACCAGCTGACGCCCGCATTGATTGGCGTCGCTAAGCGCTTTGGCTGCAAAACCGTACTGACGGCGCACGATTATAAAATCGTCTGCCCATCGTACACCATGCTACGCGATGGCCACGTCTGCGATGACTGTCTTACCGGTTCGGTGAGCAATGCCTTTCGCCATCGTTGCCAGCAGGGCGATACCTTTAAAAGCCTGCTGCTCTCGCTTGAGGCCTACTGGCAAAAGTTCGCGCAAAATTACGCCATGCTCGATTGCATTATCGCTCCCAGCGAATTTATGCGTCAGACGCTGCTGCGTAAATTACCCAGGTCGCGGATCGATGTGATCGTCAACGGTATTGATGCCAGCACCACGATCCCGGGCGATACGGCGGGAGATTATTTCCTCTATATCGGCCGCTTGAGCCGTGAGAAAGGCGTCGCCACCCTGGCGCTGGCGCAGCAAAAAATGCAGCAGTCCATGCCGCTGAAAATCGTCGGCGATGGCCCTCTCGGCAGCGACCTGCGTGCCCGCTTTAGCGGTCCGGAATTTCTCGGCTATATGCGCCACGGAGACGCGCTCAACGCGTTGATTCGCGGCGCGCGGGCGGTGATCGTCCCTTCCGAATATTATGAAAACTGCTCGATGTCGGTGCTGGAGGCCATGGCGTTCGGTCGCCCCGTCGTCGGCGGCAATATCGGCGGCATTCCGGAGCAAATTCGCGATGGCATTGATGGCTATCTGGTGGAACCCGGGGATGCCGACGCGCTGGCGCGCATCATGGATAGCCTGGCCGTCAATCCGCAGCAGGCGCGTGAAATGGGCATCAACGCACGCCAGCGTTTAGAGGAGAAATACGATCTCGCCCGGCATATGCAGGTTCTGCAGGAACTCTATCAGCAGCTCGTGGGGGAAGCGAAATGAAGCTCAAAGTGACGGTGCTTGGCACCCGCGGTATTCCGAACGTCCAGGGCGGCGTTGAGACCCACTGCCAGAATCTCTATCCGGAAATCTATCACCAGAATCACGCCGATATCTGCGTCATTGCCCGCTCACCGTACGTGGACTATCGCCGTAGCGAATATAAAGGCGTGCGGTTGAAAAGCCTGTGGGCGCCCAAAAGCCGTAAATTCGAAGCCATTATTCACTCTACGCTGGCCGCCTTCAGCACCCTGTTTGACGGCTCAAATGTGGTTCACGTTCACGCGGTCGGCCCTGGCCTGGTGGTCCCGCTGCTGCGCCTGCTCGGCAAACGCGTCGTTTTTACCCACCACGGCCCGGACTACGATCGCCAGAAGTGGGGCAAAATGGCGAAAGAGATGCTGCGCCTCGGTGAGAAATGGGCGGTGAAATATGCCAACGAGGTTATTGTTATCTCGGAAGTGATTAATACGCTGATTAAGACCAAACACGGCCGTACTAACGCTAACGTGATCTATAACGGCGTGCGCCAACCGCAGCTTCCCGCCGAAGAGACGCGACGGGCCACGCTGAATCAGTATTCGCTGGAAGCCGGGCAATACGTTGTCGCCGTCGCCCGTTTTGTGGAAGAAAAAGGGCTGCACGATCTGCTTGCCGCCTACAAAGCCTCGAACTGTTCGCTGCCGCTGGTGCTGATTGGCGATGCCGACCATCCCGATGAGTACAGCGAGCGGCTGAAGAAGCAGGCGGCCGAAACCCCGGGAGCGATCATGACCGGTTTTATTAGCGGCGATCCGCTGCACACTTTGTTCTCACAGGCCGGGCTTTTTGTTCTACCGTCTTATCACGAAGGGCTGCCCATTGCCCTGCTGGAGGCCATGTCCTGGTCACTGCCGGTTATCGTCAGCGATATCCCGGCCAACCTCGAGATTGGCCTGCCTGCCGAGGTCTATTTTCCGACGGGCAATGTCGCCGCGCTGGCGCAAAAGCTCCAGTCCTGGCGCGGCGAGGAGACCGCGGATTACAGCCAACTGATGCCCAAATACCGCTGGCCGGACATTGCGGCAAAAACCGCTCAGGTCTATCAGCGTTTAACGAATAAGAGTCAACCGTGACTAAATCAACATCCGACCTGGTCGTCGAGCGCTTTTATTCCGCGCTTGACCCGGAAACAGAAACCTCACTCACGCCGGAGCAAAAGCGCGGTATTGAACAGGCGCTGGTGAGATCGAGCCTGGCCTCGCGCCATCGCATCGATTTTCGCCACAGTTTTCCTTTTCTGCATCGCCGCTATTTCGTGGTCTTTTTATGCGGCCGCGATCTACGCAAAATTCCGCGAGAGAGTACGCTGCTCGGGCGTATATTCTCCACCCTGGCGATTACCATCGCCGTGCTGTTCGCCATTCTTGCGGTGCTGCTGGCGCTCTATATGCTGAAATCCGCGCTGGGTATCGATATGTTTAAAAACTTCCACGTCGGTATCTGGACGTGGTTTGTGAACCTCCACGATAAAGTGAATTAACGATGAGCTCTTTTTCGCTGCGCCGCGCCGCGCTGCTTGTGGCGCTACTGCTGGCCGGAGTCATACCCTCAGCGGCAGTGCTGGCTGAACGCACGGTTATCACCCCGCCGGCCTTTACCGGTCTGTTAACGAACCCAGGGATCGGCGTGGCCAGTTTCCACGATGGTTATGGCCAGAAGCCTTCTCTGAAAGAGTATCCGGACACCGGGTTTGAATACGATCGCTTTTACTGGAGCGATCTGGAGCCTGAAGAAGGCGTCTATGATTTTGCGCCGATCGATCGTGCTTTCAGCGTCGCCGCCCGGCATCAGCCGGCGATGAACGTCGGATTGCGTTTCATGGCGCTCGATGAACCGCAATCGGGCTCGAAAATCCCCGCCTGGCTTATCAAAAAAGGCATTCAGGGACAATGGGTCGAAAATGGCAAAACCTTTGTGCCGGACCTCAGCGATCCGACCTTTATCGCCTATGCGCAAAAGCTGCTTAACGCCCTCGGCGCGCGTTATGACGGCAATCCGAACCTCGCGTTTGTCGATATCGGCATGGTGGGTTCGTGGGGGGAATGGCACAACTCCAATTTCCCTGACGTTGCGCCGTTGCTGGAAAAGTACGCTCCGGAGCAGCTCAATCGCTACGTTGATATGCACTTCAGCAGCTTCCCGAAAACGCCCAAAATCATGTTAATCAGCGGCGGTAATTCGCTGGTCTGGGCCAGCCAAAAAGGCGCGGGGTGGCGTGCGGATTGCTGGGGAGACTGGCATAACTTTTCCGCAGAGTGGAGCCATATGCGCGATGATTATCCTCAACGCCTGGCCGCGGCGCAGACGGCGTGGTCCGGGTTTAATGATAGCTGGCAGCACGCCCCCGTTAGCCTGGAAATTTGCGGTTATATGGCGGAGTGGGAAAGCGTGCAGCACTATACCCGCGAAGAGGTCCAGGCAAGCTTCGACTGGGCATTAGCGCAGCACGCCAGTACCCTGAATCTGAAATCGCGTCCGGTGCCGGCAGCGTATCGCGATATCGTTGATAGCGCGTTATTGCGAATCGGCTACCGCTACCGGGTGGGTCAGCTGGAATGGGATACGCCCGTACGCAGCGGCATGCCGCTTACGCTAAACGTCACCTGGCGTAACGACGGCGTCGCGCCAGCCTATCTCCCGTACCTTGTGCAATGGCGGATAGTCAATGACGCCGGAACGACCGTTACGCAAATCAAAACGGCGGATGACGTTCGCCAGTGGCTGCCCGGCGATCATCACAGCAGCGCTACGCTGCCGCTGCCTGCCGGACTCCCGGGCGGCCAATATCGTCTGGAAGCGGCCTTGACCAATTATCAGGGCCAGCCGCGTATTCAACTCGCTAACGAAGGTAAAACCGGTGATGGATGGTATTCACTGGCTTCGTTTAACCTTAAGGAATAACCATGTTTGAGGCTATCAGGCTGGTCGCCCGGGAAATCAAATCCTGCGGCGGCATAAAAGCGAAAATCGCGGTTCTGCTTTATCGTCTGGCGACGCTCTATCGCAGCCGTAATCCTCTGTGGAAGATCTGCGGTATCCCCTTCGTTATTCTCAATATCGTGATTAACGAGTGTTTATTTTGCATTGAGCTGCCGTGGCGAGCGCGCATTGGCTATGGGCTGAAGCTGTATCATCCGCACTGCATCGTGATTAATCGGGGAACGGTCATCGGCCAGAACTGCACCCTGCGCCAGGGCGTCACGATTGGCAGCGTGACCGACAGTCAGGGCCGTGAGGGCGACAGCCCGCGCATCGGCGATAACGTCGAATTTGGCGCC
This sequence comes from Klebsiella sp. RCJ4, assembly GCF_009025755.1. Classification (NCBI taxonomy): domain Bacteria; kingdom Pseudomonadati; phylum Pseudomonadota; class Gammaproteobacteria; order Enterobacterales; family Enterobacteriaceae; genus Klebsiella; species Klebsiella sp. RCJ4. Next base: position 29,358 of record NZ_WCIN01000041.1, on the reverse strand, counting down.
CACGCCGTGGTGATTGGCGCGGTCACGCTGGGCGACAACGTCAAGGTTGGGGCAGGCACGGTGGTGACCAAAGATCTGGCCGCAGGAATGATTGCCGTCGGTCAACCCTGTCGGGTATTAAACGGTATTTAGCGCGGGTTTGCCTGGGAAGGAAACCCGCGCTGGTCGAAACGCGGGTTTTATTGCGAGCAGGATGACAGCCGCTGACCGGAACTCAGGCTCTCAGCTTAACCGGTTCGCTAAAATCATCGGCGGGCTCCAGCTTAAGACTGAACGTCGCCAGCAACGCTTCGGCTCGTTCGTGAAAACCACGTAGCGTCTTTTCAAGCTTTTCAGTGACTTCAGGATCGTCAATCGCGACCGGACGCCAGACGCCCTCTTTGTCGAACAATCCAAACTGATAGCTATAGGTGAAGCGCGATTCCTGCGCTTCCATCTCCATCCACCATCCCCAGAACTCGCGTTTTTCAGGCGCTGGTTTTACGTTGACGCAAACAGCCAGGCAATCGAAAAAGAAGCGGTTGTCTTCACATTGCTCCTCACGGATGTAAGGGCCAAGCGCCGTGAATTTCTTAATCAGCTTACTCTTCAGGTGTCCACTCGGTAACGTCATTGCGATCTCCTTTAGTGATGCCATGACGTTACCAAATCGATAGAATTTAGCAATATATTAACTAAATCTATGGCTAATCCAGCGGGCGATCTGCCGCAGCGCGTGATCGAAATTGCGATAGACCGGATTGAACGGGATCTCCAGCAGCTTGCCATCGGATGATGATGAAGTAATCAGCCGCGACTCCTCCTCCGGGCTGAACGGATCGTCTTTCCAGAAGCCTGAGAGCATCGGCGTGGGGCAGCGGCGCCCCAGCAGCCCCTGAACCTTCAGGGAATAGCGGTTAAGCTCAACGCGCAGCGCGTCGTCGGAAGCGTCATGCATCCCCAGCCGCGAAGCCAGAACGTCAAGATACATCTCCGGCACCCGCCCCTGATGCAGCGGGTCCACCAGCAGGCCGTGTACCACCGGCCCCAGGCAGGCCACCGCCTTCAGGCGCTGGGACTCAAGATAGCCCAGCCGCACGGCGATATTCGCGCCGAAACGGAAACCAAAGGCGGCCACGCGGGTATGATCGACCCAGGGCACATTAGCCAGATGCTGCAGCACATACTGGTGCAGCAGACTGGTATCCTGGGTCAGCTTGCATTTTGAGGAGAAACCGATGGAAGGCATATCCACGGTCAGCATAGCGATACCCAACGGCGCAAAATAGTTTTCATACAGGTTGTAATAGTCGGTCTGTAGCGCGTCAAGCCCGCCGCACATCAGTACCGTCGGGAACGGCCCATCGCCTGGCGGCATATGCAGGAAACCGGTGATCAGCGCGGCGCCGGGGATAGAGAACTCCAGCTCTCGCAGCTTGCCGGGCAAGCGCTGAGCGGCTTCTTCATAAGCCCGGTATGCCAGCACCTGCGCCTGTTCCGCCAGCTCGTCGCCCTTGATGTGCGGATAGGCGGCAATGCTGTAAAGGTTTGCCGCATGGAGCCAGTGACGACCACTCACGAGCAGATTCGCTTCCTGACCGGCCTTCTGCTGCCAGTCCATCGCCTGTTTGGCCCATTCAAAGATCCAGTTGCCGCCGCGATAGCCAACGACCGTATCGTAAAGCTCCGGGTCGGTTCGCTCGGCATCGCTCATGACGATGCGCGCCTGCACGTCGAGGATTTCCTGCGGCGTCACGCCACGCCAGATCCACATCAGGCGGTTAATCAATCGATACCAGTGATCAACGTGATTACCGCTGAGCGCAGACTGGATCGGTTGCTGCGCTCCGGTATTAAACCGACGCACCAGCGTGGAGGTTTCCGGATGTTTGAATCGGGGTTTAAACAGCGTTTCGCTAAGGTTAGCCTGGGACATGTGCAGCCTCCATCATGTTGCCACTGAAGCTATTGTAACCTGCGCAAGGGTAAAAAAAACCACGCCCGGCAAAACCGGGCGTGGTAATTAGCATTTATGCTGGAAATTAACGACCTGCGATAGGCGGTACGAACACCACGCCCATATCCCACGGCTGTTCAATCCAGGTATCCTGGGGAATATCAACAACATAATCATCAACCAGCGGGCGACCGGCCGGTTTTGCGAAGATAGTGACAAAATGTGCTTTCGGATACATTTCGCGGATGGCTACGGCGGTACCGCCAGTGTCGACGAGGTCATCGATCACGATAAAGCCTTCGCCATCGCCTTCCGCACGTTTCAGCACGGTCAGTTCACGCTGATTATCGTGGTCATAGCTTGAGATGCAAACGGTATCAACATGACGAATACCCAGTTCACGCGCCAGTAGTGCTCCCGGTACCAGACCGCCGCGGCTAACGGCAATAATGCCTTTCCACTGTTCAACCGGCAGCAGGCGAGTTGCCAGCTTGCGGGCGTGAATCTGCAACATGTCCCAGGTGACGACGTATTTTTCGCTCATGTGAAGTGTCCCAGCCTGTTTAATACGGCTTAAATAATGTTCGAGGGGGAAAATGGTTGCGCGAGATTATAGAGATCTGACGCGCTAAAAACCAGCGTTAAGCGGCCACGACGACTCTTTTTACGTGGTTTACACTACCAGAGTACACGGAAAGTGGTATTCTCAACCCCATCGCGCAAGCCCGGGCTTGTAGTGTATTTGATTGCTAACCCCTCGATCTGCAAACGACTTTTGCAGGTGATTGTAAGGAGACTTATCGTGTCTGAACTGTCTCAATTATCCCCGCAGCCGCTGTGGGATATTTTTGCCAAAATCTGCTCTATTCCTCACCCCTCCTATCACGAAGAACAGCTCGCTGAGCACATCATGGGCTGGGCAAAAGAAAAAGGCTTACACGCGGAACGCGACCAGGTTGGCAACATTCTGATTCGTAAAGGCGCGACTGCCGGTATGGAAAACCGCAAACCGGTTGTGCTGCAGGCGCACCTCGATATGGTGCCGCAGAAAAACAACGATACCGTTCATGACTTCGCTAAGGACCCGATTCAGCCGTACATCGACGGCGAGTGGGTCAAAGCGCGCGGCACCACCCTGGGCGCCGACAACGGTATCGGCATGGCTTCCGCGCTGGCGGTACTGGCTGACGACAACGTGGTTCACGGCCCGCTGGAAGTGCTGCTGACCATGACGGAAGAAGCCGGTATGGACGGCGCGTTTGGCCTGCAGGCCAACTGGCTGCAGGCGGATATCCTGATCAACACCGACTCCGAAGAAGAAGGTGAGATTTACATGGGCTGCGCGGGGGGTATCGACTTCACCTCTGATCTGGCGCTGACCCGTGAAGCCGTTCCGGCCGGTTTCCAGAGCTTTAAGCTGACCCTTAAAGGACTCAAAGGCGGCCACTCCGGCGGCGAGATCCACGTTGGTTTAGGTAATGCCAACAAGCTGCTGGCACGCTTCCTCGCAGGCCATGCTGAAGAGCTGGATCTGCGCCTGGTCGATTTCAACGGCGGCACCCTGCGCAACGCGATCCCGCGTGAAGCGTTCGCGACAGTCGCCGTGGCCGCGGATAAAGCGGACGCGCTGAAAGCGCTGGCTAATGAATACCAGGCGATCCTGAAAAACGAGCTGGCGGCCAAAGAGAAAAACCTGACTGTGCTGCTGGAGTCGGTTGCTAACGAGCAGCCTGCGCTGACGGCCCAATCTCGTGATACCTTTGTGCGTCTGCTGAACGCCACGCCAAACGGCGTCATCCGCAACTCTGATGTGGCAAAAGGCGTGGTGGAAACCTCACTGAACGTCGGCGTGGTGACCATGACCAGCGACAACGTGCAGATTCACTGCCTGATTCGCTCGCTGATCGACAGCGGCAAAGATTATGTCGTGAGCATGCTGGATTCGCTGGGTAAGCTGGCCGGTGCGAAAACCGAAGCGAAAGGCGCCTACCCGGGCTGGCAGCCGGACGCCAACTCGCCGGTGATGCATCTGGTGCGTGAAACCTATCAGCGTCTGTTCAACAAGACGCCGAACATCCAGATTATCCACGCGGGCCTGGAGTGCGGTCTGTTCAAAAAACCGTATCCGGATATGGACATGGTTTCTATCGGGCCAACCATCACCGGTCCTCACTCCCCGGATGAGCAGGTTCATATCGAAAGCGTGGGCCAGTACTGGACGCTGTTGACTGAACTGCTGAAATCCATTCCGGCGAAGTAAGACAATACTGGCCCACTCCGCAGAGAGTGGGCCTTTTCTTTATAAAATGACCGAGCGAAAGCACGCCGTGCCGATTGTGGTAACTGCATCCGGGCATACCTGTCACGCGCTGTATGTGGGGTCGATTTGCCGCCGCATCAAATAATTAAGAAATCGTTCTCCCCGCGCCGTCACTTCCTGTGGCTGAATAACCGTGAAGCCGTGACGCGCAAAAAAGGGCTTTGCCGTAATACTGGCCTCTACCGTATAAGCGCGCTCAGGAAGCTGCCTCAATAGCGTATTGAGCAGCGCGCTGGCGACGCCCTTGCGGCTATAGTCGGGAGAGACAAATAGTAAATCGATATAGTCATCCACGGCGGTAATAAACCCGACCGGCGAGGCATCATTTATTGCCACCAGTACGCGTGACGCCGCAAGTTTTTGCCGCCAGCGGGCTTCATCAACCTGCGCCCAGGCGGCAATTTGCCGGGGGGAATAGTCAGCGCTGGCGGTCTCTTTAACGGCGCGTAAAAATAGTGCGCATAGCGCCGGAAAATCCCCCTCTTCGTACATTCTTATCGTTAACATTGTTACAATCCCAAAACGAGTTGCCGCTCCAGCTGCGGATCAAGCAGCGTCACGTGCAGCCCCACCAGCCTGACTCCCCGACCTCCGCGCCGCTCGTGCCAGGCTTTGTACGCGGTAGAAATCAAATCATCTTTATTCAGCCGGGGCCAGACATGTTCCTGGGTGGTGAGCTGAAAATCATTAAACTTCAGCTTGACCCCCTGACGGGCAATCAGCAAATCCGGTTTAACCTTCGCCAGTCGCCGTTCCAGCTCCGGGTAGAGGTTCTCAATAATCGATTCACACTCCGCCCATTCGTGGATATCTTCTATCAGGGTTCGTTCAACGCCCACCGATTTGCGCTGGCGCTCGCTGCTGATTTCTCGTTCATCAATCCCCAGGCTGCGTTCCCACAGTATCCGCCCAAATTTACCAAAGCGCTTGAGCAGCATCGCCAGATCGCTGTTCTGCACATCTTCACAGGTCCTCAGCCCCATGCTCTCGAGCTTCGCGGCGGAAACCTTGCCGACACCCGGGATCTTCGATAGCGGCAACGTTTTGACAAACTCCGCGACCTGATGCGGCGCAATAACAAACTGACCATTGGGTTTATTCAGATCCGAGGCGATTTTTGCGAGAAATTTTACCGGCGCAATTCCTGCGGAGGCGGTCAAATTTAGCTCACGATGAATGGTCTCGCGGATCTCCTGCGCCATCAGCGTCGCCGACCCCTGACAATGAACGCTGTCGCTAACGTCGAGATAGGCTTCATCCAGCGATAATGGTTCGATTAACGAGGTATAGCGGGAAAAAATTTCCCGGATATGGTTCGACGCCTCTTTATAGGCGTCAAAGCGGCCGGGAAGCAGCGTCAGGTGGGGGCAAAGTTTGAGCGCGGTGGCGGTTGGCATGGCGCTGCGCACGCCGAATTTACGCGCCGGATAGTTAGCCGTACTGATAACACCGCGCTGCACCCGACTGCCGCCAATGGCAATAGGGATGTCGCGCAGTGCCGGGTTGTCACGCATTTCCACCGCCGCGAAGAAGCAGTCCATATCAACGTGGATGATTTTACGCATAGCCAAACCTTAGACTGTACATGCATACAGTATAGCAAAATACGGCGAAATTTAATCTTTTTAAATCCACTATCCTGAAAAACGTGCTACAACATAAAATTGCAATAAATATAAGTTACTTTTCATATAGTTATATGAGCATATAAGGTGAATGCAATCATGAAATCAATACTTACTGCGCTTGGTTTGCTTATTGCCAGCAGCGCCTGCGCCGCGCCGCAGCTCATTGCGCATCGGGGAGGCACCGGCGATGCGCCGGAAAATACCCTTCCGGCGATAAAACTTGCGCTGGAGAATAAGGCCGAGGCGATTTGGATAACGGTACAATTAAGCCAGGATGGCGTTCCGGTCTTATATCGCCCGAGCGATCTGTCCGCGCTGACTGACCATACGGGGAAAATCTCAAGCTTCAGCGCTGCCGAGCTGACCCGTATGGACGCGGGATGGACATGGGGCGGTGAAACTCACCCCTGGCGCGGTAAAAACGCAACCATTCCAACGCTGCAATCGGTACTGGAACAGTGGCCGCAGACCTTCTTTTACATCGATATCAAATCGCCTGATGCAGATCCGGCCATCATGGCGGCGCGTCTTAGCGAAGTACTGCAAAAAACCAATAGCCTCTCGCGCGTACGGGTGTATTCAACGGAAGACCGCTATATCGCGGCGCTGCCAGCATCAATCCCCCATTTCGTCAGCCGGGGCGAAACGCGAACGAAGCTGGCTAATATTTCACTTAGCCACCAGTGCCAGCCAACCGCGGCGTCGGGCAATGAATACTGGTACGGTCTGGAGCTGAAACGCAAGGTAGAAGTAGTGGAGAAGTTCACGCTGGGCGAAGGCGTATCGCCAGCCACGCTCACCTGGGATAAAGAAGCTATGGATTGTTTCCGCTCACAGGGCAAAGCCCATATTGTCTTCTTCGGCATTAATAGTGCCGATGATTTTCGTACCGCAAGCGAGCTTGGCGCCGACGGCGTAATGGTAGACTCGCCGGCGAAAGCGAAAGCCTGGTAAATCAAAAAAGGCCGCACGGTGCGGCCTGCTGTTTATAGGATGCGATCCTGCTTGCGCTGCGCTTCGCGAGCCAGGCGTTTTTTGCGCGCATCGCAGGGCTCGGGACAGTCGCAGACCTTTTCCATACCCAGCGATGAGATCCCGCCGCAGCTGCCCTGAATACTTTTGCGCTTGATCAGATAACCAAGCGACATTCCCAGGATAACCAGCGCGAAAATCACGAAGGTCGCGACAAATACCGTCAGCATCATCAGCCTCCAAAATCGTCCAGCATGATGTTTTCATCCTCAACGCCGAGATCTTTAAGCATTTTAATGACCGCGGCGTTCATCACCGGCGGCCCGCACATGTAGAATTCACAATCTTCCGGCGCCGGGTGATCGCGCAGATAGTTTTCATACAGAACGTTATGAATAAAGCCGGTATGGCCGGTCCAGTTATCTTCCGGCTGCGGATCGGAGAGCGCCACGTGGAAGGTAAAATTCGGGTTTTCCCGCGCCAGCTGCTCGAATTCGTCATCATAGAACATTTCTCGCAGAGAGCGCGCACCGTACCAGAAGCTGATTTTACGTTTGCTGTGCAGCCGCTTAAGCTGGTCGAAAATATGCGAGCGCATCGGCGCCATCCCCGCTCCGCCGCCGATAAAGACCATCTCAGCGTCCGTTTCTTTGGCAAAAAATTCCCCAAACGGCCCGGAAATCGTCACTTTATCGCCCGGCTTCAGCGACCAGATATAGGAGGACATGATCCCCGGAGGCGCATCAGGTACCTGCGGCGGCGGCGTTGCAATACGCACGTTGAGCATGATGATACCCTTCTCTTCCGGATAGTTAGCCATGGAGTAGGCGCGTAGCGTTGGCTCTTTCACGTCAGAGACGTAGCGGAAAAGGTTAAATTTATCCCAGTCGCCGCGATACTCGTCCGGAACGTCAAAATCGGCATAGGCAACCTTGTGCGAGGGGCATTCGATCTGAATATACCCGCCGGCCCGGAACGGAACCGCGTCACCGTCCGGCACGCGTAGCTTCAGCTCCTTGATAAAAGTGGCTTTGTTATCGTTCGAGATAACTTCACACTCCCACTTCTTAACGCCAAAAATCTCCTCCGGCAGCTCAATTTTCATGTTCTGCTTCACCGCGACCTGGCAGGCCAGACGGCAGCCCTCTCTCGCCTCACGCTTGGTGATATGAGACAGTTCGGTAGGCAGAATATCACCGCCGCCCTCTTTCACCGTCACCCGGCACTGGCCGCAGGAGCCGCCGCCGCCGCAGGCGGATGAAACAAAGATACCGTTGCTGGAGAGCGTATTCAGCAGCTTGTCGCCGGCCGGAGTACGAATTTGTTTATCCGCTTCGTTATTGATTTCAATGACCACGTCGCCCGCATTCACTAATTTCGAACGCGCGGCCAGTATCAGCCCCGATAGTACCAGGACGATCAGCGTGAACATCACTACGCCAAGAATTATTTCCATACTTTCCGCCCTTATAGCTGCACACCGGAGAATGACATAAAGCCCAGCGCCATCAGACCCGTGGTAATAAAGGTGATCCCTAACCCGCGCAGACCCGCAGGCACGTTTGCGTATTTCATTTTTTCACGAATGCCCGCCATCGCCACAATTGCCAGCAGCCAGCCGATGCCGGAGCCAAAGCCGTAAACGATGGATTCGGTGAAGTTATAGTCACGCTGCACCATGAAGGAGACGCCGCCAAAGATCGCACAGTTGACGGCGATCAGCGGCAGGAAGATCCCCAGCGCGTTATAGAGCGTCGGGAAGTACTTATCGAGGATCATCTCCAGGATTTGCACCAGCGCGGCAATCACGCCAATAAAGGTGATAAAGTTCAGAAAGCTTAAGTCGACACCTTCAACCAGCGCACCGTCGCGCAGCACCAGGTTATACACCAGATTATTGATCGGCACCGCCAGCCCAAGTACGACCGTTACCGCCACGCCGAGTCCGAAAGCGGTCGAGACCTTTTTCGATACCGCGAGGAAAGTACACATCCCAAGAAAGAAGGCCAGCGCCATATTTTCAACAAACACGGCGCGAACAAACAGGCTAATATAATGAGCCATAATCGGTTACTCCTTTTCCTGCTGTTCAGGCTTCCAGCTGCGCACCGCCCAAATCAACAAACCGATAATGAAGAACGCACTGGGCGCCAGAAGAAACAGACCATTTGGCTGGTACCAGCCGCCGTTCTGCACCGTTTCCAGCACGGTAATACCGAATAGCTTACCACTGCCGATCAGCTCTCTCAGGAAACCGACGATGATTAGGATCGCCCCGTATCCCAGGCCGTTGCCAATACCGTCCATAAAGCTCGCCAACGGCGGCGACTTCATGGCATAGGCTTCGGCGCGCCCCATCACGATACAGTTAGTGATGATCAAACCGACGAAAACCGAAAGCTGTTTCGAGATCTCATAGGCAAACGCGCGTAGCACCTGATCGACGACGATAACCAACGAAGCGATAATCGCCATCTGTACAATGATGCGCACGCTATTCGGAATGTGGTGGCGAATCATGGAGATAAACATGCTGGAGAATGCCGTAACCAGCGTCACCGCAATGGTCATTACAAAAGCGGTCTCCAGCTTGGTGGTCACCGCCAGCGCGGAGCAGACGCCCAGAACCTGCAGAGTGATAGGGTTATTAGCGATAAGCGGCCCCACCAGCACGCGCTTCATTTCTTTCATGTCGCCCAAATCAGCCATTATTCAGCTCCCCTTCACGCACCTTTTGCAGGAATGGGCCAAAGCCCAGTTTGCCCATCCAGAAATCAAAGCTATGCTGCACGCCGTTTGACGTCAGCGTTGCGCCCGACAGGCCATCAACGGCGTGCAGGTCGCCAGGACGCGCGCCGCCTTTGACGATTCTCAGCGCAGGCATCCCTTTATCATCAAGCACTTGTTTACCGACGAACTGCTGGCGCCAGTTGGGATTTTCAATTTCCCCGCCCAGCCCCGGCGTTTCACCGTGATCGTAATAGGTGATCCCTTTGACCGTGCGGCCATCGGTTTCCAGCGCAACAAAAGCGTACATCACCGACCACAGGCCGTTACCGTAAATTGGCAGTACCACTTCCTGAATCTGCTGCTTTTCATCGCGCACCAGGTAAATTTCGGCAATATTACTGCGGCGTTTGATACCGGCAGGATCCTGGCTCGCCTCCAGCTGTAGGCTCTGCTGAGGGTCTTTCAGGGCCTGGGCCTGATTAAACTTGCCCGGATCTTTATCCAGCAGCTCACCGCTGGCTAAATCGACTAAACGCGGAGAGATATGGGCCTTAAAAATGTCAGCCACTTCATCTGCGCTCATTCCCTGCTTCATCAGACCGGCAACCGCCAGGATATTGCGCTGTTTATCGAGAGCGCGCTGCTCCTGCTGGCGCGATTTTAGCCCCACGGCAGAACTGGCGACCACGATTGAGCAGACCAGACAAAGCACCAGCACCACCAGCAGCGTTTTGCCGATGCTATCGTTACTTTTATTCTCAGCCACGCGATTTCCTCCGCTTAATATTGGCCCGCACCACCAGGTAATCAAACAGCGGCGCGAAGAGGTTGGCGAAGAGGATCGCCAGCATCATCCCTTCCGGATAGGCCGGGTTGACCACGCGAATCAGGACGCACATCACGCCGATCAGCAGGCCATAGCTCCATTTACCTTTATCCGTAAACGACGCGGACACCGGGTCCGTCGCCATAAACATCATGCCGAAAGCAAAACCGCCGAGCACCAGATGCCAGTACCACGGCATGGCAAACATCGGGTTGGTATCAGAGCCTATAAAGTTAAACAGCGTCGCGGTGGCCACCATGCCGATGAAAACCCCTGCGACAATGCGCCACGAGGCCACGCGACCAAAAATGATGATGGCGCCGCCGATGAGAATCATCAGCGTCGAGACTTCGCCAATCGACCCCGGGATATTGCCGAGGAAGGCGTCCATCCAGCTTACCGGCTGGCCGGTAGAGACGTTAACCAGCGATTCACCGCCGCCGCTTGCCCACTGGGATAACGGCGTCGCGCCGGAGAAACCATCCGCCGCAGTCCACACCAGGTCGCCGGAAATTTGCGCCGGCCAGGCAAAGAATAAAAACGCGCGCCCCGCCAGCGCCGGGTTGAGAAAGTTACGCCCGGTTCCGCCAAAAATCTCCTTGGCCATGACGACGCCGAAGGTAATCCCGAACGCGGCCTGCCATAGCGGCAGCGATGGCGGCACAATCAGCGCGAACAGAATTGACGTCACGAAGAAGCCTTCGTTTATTTCGTGCTTGCGCACGATAGCAAACAAGACTTCCCAGAACCCGCCGACAAGAAACACGGTGATGTAGATAGGCAGGAAAAATACGGCCCCCAGGGTCATCATACTGAGCCAACCGGCGTCAGCGGTGAAGTTCACCCCCAACCACTGCGCGATGCTGTAGTGCCAGTTCCCGGCGATAACCTGCTGCAGCTGCTCAGCGCCGTATAATTTATGCAGTGCCGGAATGGTCTGCAGGCCAACGTTATACATTCCCCAGAACATCGCCGGGAAAACGGCGAACCACACCAGAATCATCATCCGCTTGAGATCGATGGCGTCTCTGACGTGCGCCGCGCCGCGCGTGACCTGCCCGGGGGTGTAGAACAGCGTCGCCGTCGCTTCAAACAGCGGATAGTATTTTTCCAGCTTGCCGCCGTGCGTAAAGTGCGGCTCAATTTTGTCAAACAGTTGCTTTAAGCCCATCACTTATCCTTCCTGCTCTATCTGGGTTAACACGCTGCGCAATGCCGGGCCATATTCGTACTTGCCGGGACATACGTAGGTGCAAAGCGCCAGGTCTTCTTCATCCAGTTCCAGACAGCCCAGCGCCTGCGCGCTGTCGGTATCCCCCGCCAGCAAATCACGCAGCAGCATGGTGGGCAGAATATCCAGCGGCATCACTCGCTCATAGTTGCCAATCGGCACCATAGCCCGCTCGCCGCCGTTGGTATCCGTCGAGAAATTAAATAGCTTACGCTTCATAAAATGGCCGAGCGTGGTGCGGGTGATGGAAAATTTATCTTTCCCGGGCATTACCCAGCCGAACAGCTCTTTCTCACGCCCCTCTTTTACGACGCTTATCTGTAAATGAAAGCGGCCAAGAAAAGCATGGGGCCCTTGAGCGTGCGTTCCGCTGAGGACTGAACCAGAAATAACGCGGTTTTCATCATCCAGAAGTTCATCTGCCAGCAGTTCATCAAGGCTGGCGCCAGAGCAGGTCTTTAATAAACGAGGCTCTTTCACCTGCGGGCCGCCGAGCGCAACAATGCGTTCGCTAGACAACTCCCCTTCAAGGAACAATTTGCCAACGGCGATAACGTCCTGATAGTTAAGATGCCAGACCTGCTTTTTCAGGCTAACCGGCTCGAGAAAATGGATATGGGTCCCGACCAGCCCGGCCGGATGCGGCCCGGCAAACTGGTTGAAGGTCACCTGGCCCACGGGATGCCCGCCAAGCTTGCCACCGCTGGCCTGGCAGACGTGGACCTTACCGTCGGTCAACCGCGTCAACAGGGTTAAGCCCGCGTCAAAAGCCTCGCGCTGGGCCAGAATGATTGGCTGAGGATCTGCCGCCAGTGGATTCGTATCTATGGCGGTGACAAATATGGCCGCTGGAACGCTGCCCGGCGCAGGTATTTTGCTGAAAGGGCGGGTGCGAAACGCCGTCCACATCCCCGACTCCACCAGCTGCTGCTGCACGGCCTCGCGCGTCAACGCGGCAAGATCGGCTAATTCATAGCGGGGAAAATGAACGGCATCATCGCCATCTACGTCAATAACGACCGATTGCAGAACCCGCCGTTCGCCGCGATGAATGGCGCTGATGGTTCCACTCGCAGGGGCAGTAAATCGCACGCCAGGATTTCTTTTATCTTCGAACAGAAGCTGACCTTTTTGTACCCGGTCTCCTTCACGCACCGCCATCGAGGGGCGCATACCGATGTACTCTTCACCCAACAGCGCAACGCGCTTGACCGCAGTCTTCGAAGAAATCTGCTGTGATGGCATGCCAGCTATGGGCAAATTTAGCCCTTTCGTGATTTTAATCATATCGTTAGCAGGTATCCGTTACGTAAACCCCGGCATCAGGCCGAGGCCAGCATAATTAATGGAAAATAAGAGGAAGAAAGGAACATCGTAGTCCTGGTGATTCACAAGACGGGAGAGAAGCATCCTTTCTTACCCTGAGTATTTAGCGGAGCAAGTGTAACATTTCGTGAGCAGCGCCTGTAGACAAACTGCCATTAAGTCGTTCTAAAATGCGAGCTATTACGCAAAGTTCTGACTGCGCTTTACCTGAATATTCGCTATAACGGAAAACTAAAACGTAAACGTGGCACGTCGTGCTTGCGAAAAAATGCCGTGATGCTAATGTGAGCGCTCTAAAACCAGAAAACTCTGATTTCGGGTCTCTCTTGCCGTCCTGGCAATGTGGTTATTTGTTTTATCAAGGAACAAGTAGTATGCGCAAAATCGCATTATTTATTGCGATGCTTCTGTTGCCGTGCGTTTCATTCGCAGGGCTACTTAGCAGTAACAGCTCGACAACGCCGATGAGCAAAGAGTATAAGCAGCAGCTCATGGGTTCGCCGGTCTACATTGAGATCTTCAAAGAAGAGCGCATGCTCGATCTTTACGTCAAGATGGGCGAAACCTACCAGCTTCTCGACAGCTACCGAATCTGTAACTACTCCGGCGGGCTCGGTCCAAAGCAGCGCCAGGGCGATTTCAAGAGTCCCGAAGGTTTCTATAACGTTTCCCGCAATCAGCTAAAACCCGACAGCCGTTTCTACAAAGCGATCAATATCGGTTTCCCGAACGCCTACGATCGCGCGCATGGCTATGAAGGAAAGTATCTGATGATTCACGGTGCCTGCGTATCCGTTGGCTGTTACGCCATGACCGATACCGGCATTGATGAAATCTTCCAGTTCGTCACCGGCGCGTTAGTCTTCGGCCAGCCCAATGTTCAGGTGAGCATTTATCCTTTCCGCATGACCGATGCCAACATGGCCCGTCACAAATTTTCCTACTTCGCGGATTTCTGGCAGCAGCTGAAACCCGGGTACGACTACTTCCGGCAGACGCATAAGCCGCCGGTGGTTTCGGTAGCCAATGGCCGCTACGTGGTGAGCAAACCGCTCAGCCACGAAGTTGTGCAGCCGCAGCTCGCGTCAAACTACTCGGTCCCCGAGGCAAAATAACGCCCACTCGCCTGGCATAATTTTATTCCAGGTTTCGTTGCCGGTAAGCGGCTGAGTGGCGATAACGGAGACCACATCATTCGGTGTGGTCTCGCGTTGAAAGTCAATTTCTACATCCTGATCCAGCAGCGTCGCTACGCCAAACGGCGCCCTTCGCGTAATCCAGTATAAATTCGTCGAGCAAAACGCCATCACGTAGCGCCCGTCGGAGAGCAGCATGTTAAACACGCCTTTTTCACGCAGCGCTCCGGCAAGCGTGGCGATAAATCTGAATACCTCAACCATATCGCCCGGCATTTCCGGATAGCGCTCGGTGATGCTGTGCAGCAGCCAGCAGAAGGCCTTTTCGCTGTCGGTCTCCCCGATAGGATGCAGACTTCCCGTCTCAAGGCTCTCATACCCCTCCAGTTGACCGTTATGGGCGTAGGTCCAGTTGCGCCCCCATAGCTCCCGGGTAAAGGGGTGAGTGTTTTCCAGCGCAACGATACCCCGGTTGGCCTGGCGAATATGGGCGATGACCGAGCAGGACTTGATAGGATATTCCTGCACCAGCTTTGCTATGGGCGACTGGAAGCTAGGCTGCGGATCTTTAAATGTGCGACAGCCCTTACCTTCATAAAACGTAATGCCCCAGCCGTCTTTATGTGGCCCGGTTCCGCCACCGCGCTGCACCAGCCCGGTGAAACTGAAGCAAATATCTGTGGGCACATTCGCGCTCATCCCGAGCAATTCGCACATAGATCACCTCATACCACTTACTGAAACATAAAAGGCGTTATTGGTGCAGCCAGTTTGGACACGGCCAGCGCGCAGAAACCGGAGCGTACTTCATGTACGTGAGGATCTTGAGCACTGCCCGGGTTCAAAATGGCTAACAAAATAGCCTTTTAAGCTTTAACCATCTCTTTTTCGATCAGCATAATCAGGATATGAATCACTTTAATATGGATTTCCTGAATACGGTCGGCGTAGCCAAAATGCGGTACGCGAATTTCTACATCCGCTGACCCCGCCATTTTACCGCCATCTTTCCCGGTCAGAGTAATCACTTTCATCCCCCGGGCGCGGGCGGCTTCAATCGCTTTGATAACATTACCTGAGTTACCGGAAGTAGAGATCCCCAGTAATACGTCGCCTGCACGACCCACTGATTCTACATAGCGAGAGAAAACATATTCATAGCCGAAATCATTGCTGACGCAAGAGAGATGGCTCACGTCGGAAATCGCAATGGCCGGATAGCCGGGGCGATTTTCACGATAGCGCCCGGTCAGTTCTTCCGCAAAATGCATCGCATCGCAGTGCGAACCGCCGTTACCGCAGGAAAGGACTTTGCCGCCAGCTTTAAAGCTATCCGCCAGCAGCACCGCAGCACGCTGAATCGCGTGAATGTTGGCTTCGTCCTGCAGAAAGTTAGCCAGCGTTTCAGCGGCTTCATTCAGTTCGTTACGAATAAGATCCTGGTACATGAGGATAATCCTTCAGTATTTGTGGGATAACCCAGGCAGTTTACCGGATAGCCGACGCAGCGAGAAGCAGCACGCGATGCAATCCCCTGTGCTTTTGATTTTATGTGCCGCATTTCCGTACAACAATGTGAGCAAGGTTGTAATTATTTTGTAAACACATTGCTAAAACAAATTACATCCACTACAACCATATCATCACAAGTGGTCAGACCTCCTACAAGACAGGGAGCATTTCTCTATGATGATTTTGAGTATTGTTGCAACCGTTGTTTTACTCGGTGCGCTCTTCTATCACCGAATCAATCTGCTGCTGAGCAGCGCGATTTTGCTTGTCTGGACCGCCGCGCTCGGCGCTGCGGGGCTGTGGAATATCTGGCTGCTGATTCCGCTGGCGATCGTTTTACTGCCGTTTAACCTTGCGCCGATGCGTAAATCCATGATTTCAGTCCCGGCGTTCCGCGCTTTCCGTAAGGTCATGCCGCCGATGTCGCGCACCGAGAAAGAAGCGATTGACGCTGGCACAACCTGGTGGGAAGGCGATCTGTTCCGCGGCAACCCGGACTGGCAGAAACTGCACAACTATCCGCAGCCGCGCCTCACCGCTGAAGAACAAGCCTTTATTGACGGCCCGGTCGAAGAAGCCTGCCGTATGGCGAACGACTTCGAAATTACCCACGAGATGGCCGATCTGCCGCCGGAGCTGTGGGCCTATCTGAAAGAGCATCGCTTCTTCGCGATGATCATTAAGAAAGAGTACGGCGGGCTGGAATTCTCCGCCTACGCGCAGGCTCGCGTCCTGCAAAAGCTGTCGGGCGTCTCCGGGATCCTGGCGATTACCGTCGGCGTGCCGAACTCATTAGGCCCGGGCGAGCTGCTGCAGCATTACGGTACCGAAGAACAGAAAAACCACTATTTGCCGCGCCTGGCTCGCGGCCAGGAGATCCCGTGCTTCGCGCTGACCAGCCCGGAAGCGGGTTCAGATGCCGGCGCCATTCCGGATACCGGCGTCGTCTGCATGGGCGAATGGCAGGGCCAGCAGGTGCTGGGTATGCGCCTGACCTGGAACAAACGCTATATCACCCTTGCGCCTATCGCCACCGTACTGGGGCTGGCGTTTAAACTCTCCGATCCAGACCGCCTGCTGGGTGGAGAAGAGGAGCTGGGCATCACCTGCGCGCTCATCCCCACCAGCACCCCCGGCGTTGAAATCGGGCGTCGCCATTTCCCGCTGAACGTTCCGTTCCAGAACGGCCCGACCCAGGGGAAAGATATTTTCGTTCCTATCGATTACATTATTGGCGGCCCGTCGATGGCCGGCCAGGGCTGGCGGATGCTGGTTGAGTGTTTATCCGTGGGACGCGGCATCACCCTGCCGTCAAACGCTACCGGCGGCCTGAAATCCGTCGCCATGGCTACCGGCGCCTACGCGCACATTCGCCGCCAGTTCAAAATCTCTATCGGTAAAATGGAAGGGATCGAAGAACCGCTGGCGCGTATCGCAGGCAACGCCTACGTAATGGATGCCGCCGCCTCGCTGATTACCTACGGCATTATGCTTGGCGAAAAACCAGCGGTACTGTCGGCAATTGTGAAGTATCACTGTACTCACCGTGGTCAGCGTTCCATTATTGACGCAATGGATATTACCGGCGGTAAGGGCATTATGCTCGGCACCGGAAACTTCCTGGCGCGGGCCTATCAGGGCGCGCCGATCGCCATCACCGTTGAAGGGGCGAATATCCTGACCCGCAGCATGATGATCTTCGGCCAGGGTGCGATTCGTTGCCATCCGTACGTGCTGGATGAAATGGCGGCCGCGCAGAATAACGACGTTAACGCTTTCGATAAGCTGCTGTTTAAACACATTGGGCACGTGGGCAGCAATAAGGTACGCAGTTTCTGGCTGGGCCTGACCCGCGGTCTCACCAGCAGCTCGCCGACCCGCGATGCCACTCGTCGCTACTATCAACATATGAACCGACTGAGCGCCAACCTGGCTCTGCTGTCCGATGTCTCAATGGCGGTACTGGGCGGTAGTCTGAAGCGTCGTGAAAGAATTTCTGCGCGTCTGGGCGATGTGCTGAGCCAGCTCTACCTGGCGTCGGCGGTCCTGAAACGCTATGACGATGAGGGGCGTAACGAAGCGGACTTACCGCTGGTTCACTGGGGGGTGCAGGATGCGCTGTATCAGGCCGAGCAGGCGATTGACGATCTGTTGGTGAACTTCCCGAATCGTCTGGTCGCTGGGGCACTTCGCGTGGCAATCTTCCCGACCGGACGTCATTACCTGGCGCCTTCAGACAAGCTGGATCATAAGGTAGCGAAAATCCTGCAGGTTCCGAGCGCGACGCGTTCGCGTATCGGCCGCGGTCAGTATCTGACGCCGAGCGAGCATAATCCGGTTGGCCTGCTGGAAGAAGCGCTGCTTGATGTTATGGCAGCAGACCCTATCCACCAGCGCCTGTGCAAAGAGCTGGGCAAGAATCTGTCGTTTACGCGTCTTGATGAACTGGCCCGCAACGCGCTGGCAAAAGGGTTAATCAATCAGGACGAGGCGGACATCCTGGTCCGTGCGGAAACCAGCCGACTGCGCAGCATTAACGTCGACGATTTCGCCCCGGATGAACTGGCGACCCGCCCGGTAAAGCTACCGGAGAAAGTGCGCAAGATCGAAGCGGCTTAAAAACGAAAAAATAAACCCATCACGATCGAGGCGGGGACTTCCCCGCCTCTCTTTTTTTCTGACAATTCAGCGGAAGGTATTTCCAGGGCTGTCATTCTTTTACAAAATATTCCCTGAGCCGTCCATCGGCTGATATGGTGTTAAAGTCATTATAATTCCTCTCATCATACTGGAGTTCACCACCGTGCCCGGACTGAAAATTACCCTTTTACAACAACCGCTGGTGTGGATGGACGGTCCCGCCAACCTGCGCCATTTCGATCGTCAACTGGAAGGGATTACCGGGCGTGACCTCATTGTTTTACCCGAAATGTTCACCACCGGTTTCGCGATGGAAGCAGCAAAACAGTCGCTGTCGCAAGAGGAAGTGGTAGCCTGGATGGAGGCTAAAGCCGACCAAACCAACGCGCTGATTGCCGGTAGCGCCGCGCTGCAAACGGACCGCGGTCCGGTTAACCGCTTCTTGCTGGTTGAGCCCGGCGGTAAAATCCATTTCTATGACAAACGCCACCTGTTTCGCATGGCGGATGAACATCATCATTACGCAGCGGGTAACGAGCGGGTCATTTTTGCCTGGCGCGGCTGGAGAATTCTGCCGCTGGTATGCTACGACCTGCGCTTCCCCGTATGGTCACGCAACCATAACGACTACGATTTAGCGCTGTATGTTGCCAACTGGCCCGCCCCGCGCTCAATGCACTGGCAGTCGCTGCTGGTCGCCAGAGCTATCGAAAATCAGGCTTATGTTGCCGGATGCAATCGCGTCGGCACCGATGGCAACGGGCACCATTACCGGGGCGATAGTCGGATAATCACGCCGCAGGGTGAGATTATCGCGACGGCCGAACCGCATCAGGCGACTCGCCTGGATGCTGAGCTTTCGCTGACGTCGCTAAAAGAGTATCGCGAGAAGTTTCCGGCCTGGCAGGACGCTGACCCCTTCACGCTCAGCTAAAGCCAGCCTGGCAGGGGAGCCCAGGCTCCCTTTTTATGCCTCAAACCAGCGCTATCCCGCCCGCTCGCCCCAGAGCCCTGCAGGTAAACGCCCGCAGCGCGGAACAAGGATATGAATGCTGTTAACGCCAGGCTCGCGGGCAAACGTTGTCAGCCCGGCGCGACGGATGGCTGGCGAAGACGGGGAAGAGAATGTGTTCTGCAGGCTAAAACGACGAAAGCCTGAATCATTGCTGATTCAGGCTTTCTGAATAGTGGCGGAACGGACGGGACTCGAACCCGCGACCCCCTGCGTGACAGGCAGGTATTCTAACCGACTGAACTACCGCTCCACTTACTGTTCCCTTGGGAACGAGGCGAATATTACGGATTCCCCTCTACTCCGTCAACGCTTTTTCTTCATTTTTGAATCGCTTGCTGCAAAAATCACCCAACAGACTATTTTTAGCGCGTTTATGGGTAAATCAGGCCCGCCACAGGCAGCTTCCGCCTTTCTTTTGCACCAGATCGAGCCGCGACTCGTGGTTCATCAGCTCTTCATCAGAGGCGTAAACCACCCGTAATTTGCTGGCGGCGCGCACAACGCGTTGAATGCCTATTTCTCCGGCCTGCTGCTGCCCTTCCCCTTCCATTGAGAAAGCCATCGTCGTCTGGCCACCGGTCATCATCAGATAAACGTCGGCCAGAATCTGGGCATCGAGCAACGCCCCGTGCAGCGTTCGCTTGCTGTTGTCTATTTCATAACGTGAACAGAGGGCATCAAGGCTGTTACGCTTGCCCGGGAACATTTTACGCGCCAGGGCCAGGCTATCGGTCACCTTACAAAAGGTATCCGTCTTCGGAATGCCGCGATTCAGCTTAGCAAATTCATAGTCCATAAAGCCGATATCGAACGATGCGTTATGGATGACCAGCTCCGCGCCGCGGATATAGTCGAGAAACTCATCGACCACATCACCAAACGCGGGCTTATCCATCAGGAATTCGTCCGCAATACCGTGGACGCCAAACGCTTCAGGATCCACCAGCCGGTCCGGCTTTAAATAGACGTGGAAGTTGTTTCCGGTCAGGCGGCGGTTGATCACCTCCACCGCACCGATTTCAATTATCTTGTGCCCTTCATAGTGCGCACCAATCTGATTCATACCGGTGGTTTCGGTATCGAGAACGATCTGTCGCGTAATTGCAGTGCTCATAGCGGTCATTTATGTCAGACTTACCGTTTTACGTATCGATTTCAATTACAGGAAGTCTACCAGAGATGCTCAAACAGGTAGAAATTTTCACCGATGGTTCTTGCCTGGGAAATCCAGGTCCTGGCGGCTACGGTGCGATTTTACGCTATCGCGGGAAGGAAAAAACTTTTAGCGAAGGCTTTAACCTTACAACGAACAACCGCATGGAGATGATGGCCGCCATCGTCGCCCTGGAAGCGCTGAAAGAACATTGTGAAGTGATCCTCAGTACCGACAGCCAGTATGTGCGTCAGGGGATTACGCAGTGGATCCACAACTGGAAAAAACGCGGCTGGAAAACGGCCGACAAGAAACCGGTAAAAAATGTCGATCTCTGGCAGCGCCTGGACGCCGCGCTGGGTCAACACAAGATAAAATGGGAATGGGTTAAAGGCCACGCCGGACATCCGGAAAACGAACGTTGCGACGAACTGGCGCGCGCGGCGGCATCTAACCCAACCCGGGACGACATCGGTTATCAGGCAGAAAGTTAATTCTCCCCCTTGCGCCACTGACGCGTGGCGCCTACCGCCTGCGGTATCCGTTTTTTTGCTTTGCCCGATTTCATCGGGTTTAGCGTCAATGGGATAGTGCGTTTACGGGCAACAATGAGCTGCAGACATCCCAACGCCGGTAGATGCGTGCTGAGCATTTTCCCCCCGTGGCGCGACCAGGGAAGGACCTGATAGCCCCCGTAGTGCATAACTTCAAAATTCAGCAACCCCAGCCAGTCCATCTGACGCGTTAAGGTGAACATGCGGCTGTTATAGGGGGGCTTATTGCGTAACACCGGCACCAGTTTACGTAACCCCATCAGGCTTACAGGATTAAAACTGGTTAAAATTATCCAGCCATCGTCAATCAGCACCCGGTCCGCTTCCCGCAGCAGTCGATGCGGATCGCTGCACCACGGTAAGGTATGCGCCAGCAGGCAGGCATCTACCGACTTTTCGGCAAAAGGCAAATGCAGCGGATCGGCCTTTACCTGCACAGGATTCCCCTGCAAAGAGACATTCACCTGATGGGAAATCGCGCAGGCTTCGGTATTGATTTCCGCGCTCAGATTGCCAATCTTAAGTAAATGAAAGCCATATAATTTAGCGAGCCACGGTTTCATCTGCCGTTCCAGCGATTCGCGGTAGTATTCGCCCCACGGCATGCTGGACCAGTGCTCTGGCGCTGTAACTGTATGAGGTATCCTTGCCGGCTTCATCGCAACCTTCCGCTACGCATTAGAGGTAATTTATGAATCTTATCAGTATTCCCGCATTTCAGGACAACTACATCTGGGTTCTTAGTGAAGATAGCGGGCGCTGCCTGATAGTCGATCCCGGAGAAGCCGCGCCCGTGCTCACCGCCATCGAACAAAACCGCTGGCAGCCGGAAGCCATCTTGTTGACGCATCACCACCGCGACCACGTTGGCGGCGTTAAACAACTGCGGGAAAAATTTCCGAACCTGGTGGTTTACGGACCGGCAGAAACCCAGGATAAGGGCGCAACCCACGTCGTGAAGGACGGAGATAGCCTCACTGTTTTGGGCCGCGAATTTTCTATTTTTGCCACGCCAGGTCACACTTTAGGACACATCTGTTTCTACAGCGCACCTTATCTATTTTGTGGCGATACAATGTTTTCCGGCGGCTGCGGCAGACTCTTCGAAGGGACCGCAGAGCAGATGTATCAATCATTTAAGAAGATTGGCGCCCTTCCTGACGAAACATTAATATGTTGCGCACATGAGTACACTTTAGCAAACATGAAGTTTGCAATAAGCATCCTTCCCCATGATAGGGAGATAAACGATTACTACCGCAAAGTTAATGAGTTACGTGCAAAAAACCAAAAAACACTCCCCGTAACTCTGAAAAATGAGCGTCTTATTAATTTATTTCTTCGAACGGATGATGATGATTTAATTAAAGAAATAGACAAAGAAACAAATTTGCAACACTCTATTCAGCGATTTGCCTGGTTAAGGTCAAAGAAAGACGACTTCTGATATTTAATTCTTGTCTTCAGACGACTTCACCGTTATCCTTGCTCGTCTTTTAAGCAACTATTGACACACACATGAAGGCACGAGCGATTTTACTCGCCTCTGTCCTGCTGGTGGGGTGCCAGGCGTCTAAGAACGATGGCACCGTACAACAGCACGCACAGAGCCTTTCTGCAGCGAGTCAAGGGGAAGCAAGCAAGTTCACAAGTCGAGCGCGCTGGTTAGATGATGGAACCTTCTACGCGCAAGACCAGGATCTGTGGACTTCAATAAGCGACGAGCTAAAGATGGGAATTCCGGAAAACGTCCGGATTCGCGAACAAAAACAGAAGTACTTAAGAAATAAGAGCTATCTCCACGATGTAACTTTACGGGCAGAGCCGTATATGTACTGGATAGCCGGGCAAGTTAAGAAACGTAACATGCCAATGGAACTGGTATTACTACCCATAGTGGAGAGCGCTTTTGACCCGCACGCAACGTCTGGCGCCAATGCCGCAGGCATTTGGCAGATCATTCCGAGCACCGGGCGCAATTATGGTTTGAAACAGACCCGCAGTTACGATGCGCGTCGTGACATCGTTGCCTCAACCACGGCAGCGTTAAACATGATGCAACGTCTGAACAAAATGTTCGACGGCGACTGGTTGTTAACCGTCGCTGCCTATAACAGCGGTGAAGGTCGGGTAATGAAGGCTATCAAAGCGAACAAATCACGGGGTAAACCCACCGATTTCTGGTCGCTGTCATTACCACAGGAAACCAAAATATACGTACCAAAAATGCTGGCCCTGAGCGATATTCTCAAGAACAGCAAGCGGTATGGCGTAAGGCTGCCGACAGCAGACGAAAGCCGTGCCCTGGCGCGTGTACGTCTCGACAGTCCGGTTGAGATTTCCCAGCTAGCGGATATGGCAGGAATGCCCGTCAGCAAGCTGAAAACGTTCAATGCAGGCGTTAAGGGGTCGACTCTGGGCGCGAACGGGCCGAATTACGTACTGGTACCGCAGAAGCATGCGGCGCAGCTGCGTGAGTCTTTGGCCTCCGGTGATATTGCCGCCGTGCAGCCGACGCTGCTGGCTGACAACAAGCCGTTGACCAGCCGCAGCTACCAGGTGCGCTCCGGTGACACCATCTCCGGCATTGCATCGCGTCTCGGCGTATCAACGAAAGATCTGCAGCAATGGAACGGTATTCGCGGTTCTAACCTGAAGGTCGGTCAGAATCTGGTGATTGGCGCAGGCAGCAGCGCTGAACGTCTGGCAAACAATAGCGATAGCATTACCTATCGCGTGCGTAAGGGCGACTCTTTGTCGAGCATTGCGAAACGCCATGGCGTGAACATTCGCGATGTGATGCGCTGGAACAGCGATACCGGCAACCTGAAACCCGGCGATCAGCTGACGCTGTTTGTGAAAAATAGCGACAGACCAGAATCCTGATGATTCAGCAGGCATTAAAAAAGGCACCCATGCGGTGCCTTTTGTTTTATCTCTGCGTCAGATGGCCTTATGGGCCTCAAACATAATCGTATCGCTGGTGAAAGAACCATCCTGCTGCAATGCAAAATAGGCTTTGACCTCCGCCGATGCGCTCTCCTGGTATAAACGAATCGCTTCCGTCAGCGCCGCTGGCGTCCGCATCCGCGCGACCCAGGAGCTGAACTCCAGAGGCAGGCGATCGGTCAGCAGATGATTTATCACCAAACCGGCCTCACTCGCCATTGTCAGCCATTCGCCGCTGGAGTAGTTGCGAACATGGGAGGTATCGCGCAGCGCCTCAACCGTCTGCAGCCAGACGTCGCGAACAGGATGGCCGGGCGACATCACATCCATAATAATCATCACTCCGCCCGGTTTCAGCACCCGCTTCACTTCGCGCAATGCCTGGCCGACATCATGCCAGTGATGCGCAGAATAACGGCTGATCGCGACATCAAAGCTGGCATCAGCGAAAGGCAAAGATTCAGCATAGCCCTGCTGCGTGGCAATGTTAGCAAAACCTTTATCCCTTGCGGCCTGAGCCACCACCTCCAGCATCTGGCTGGATAAATCATATGCCGTTACCTGGGCAACCTGCCCTGCCGCCGCAAAGCTGGCGTGTCCGGCACCGCATCCCATATCGAGCACGTGGGCCTGAGGGAAGTCCGCCAGCCGTTCGGCCAGGCGCTGCAGATCGCGCCCTGAAGCGTGTACGGCACTGCTCAGGTAGGCGCTAGCCTGTGAGCCAAACTGTTTTTCGACGTTGTCATGATGAGAGCGTGTTGTCATTGCATTGTCCTTCGGTTTTTTGAGTAATAAAGGCAGCACCATGCATACGCAGGCCTGCCCCCATGGCAGGCCTGACATACCTTAATTAATCAGGCTTGCCGGGACTGAATTCAACTAGTAGCGGGTTGTGGTCGGACGCGCGGGTCACCAGCACGGAAGCATCGTGCACGCTTAACCCCCGGTAGAACACAAAATCAAGCGGGCGGCCAAAAGTACGGCGGCGCTGATCGTCAGAGAAGCGGACTTCGCGCAGCGACATTTCACGCGCAAAGCGATACAAAGCGTTCATTCGCGGACGACTCCAGGCGTTAAAGTCACCCGCCATTATCACCGGCCCGCTGTGATGGGCAATCTGGTCGCCAATCGGCAGCAGCTGCTTGCTGTAGACATCCACGCCAAGACTAAAGTTGACCGCGTGGATATTTACCACCATCAGCAGCCGGGTATCCGGTAACGGGTAAACGGTGACCAACGCTGACTTTGCCAGCCGCAGGATAGGCTCGCGCTCGCGCAGTGGGCAGCAGTAAATGGGGTGGGCGGAAGCTAACGTCATCACGCCGGAAGGATGCTGCGGAAGCACCAGTGCCGGAACCTGGTCAGCGGCCAGATAATTGGAGGTGGCGAATTTCACTAACTCAGGCGTGGTTTGCGCTTCCTGTAATAACACCAGGTGCGCATCTTTACCGAAATTATTAAGCACGGATTTCCACTCGGCGCGCTGCTGTTTGAAGATGTTCCACACCAGCACGCGGATTTTCTCATCCGAACTTAACGGTACCCCGGCCGGAAAAGCCGGAGTCATGCCAGCAAACGACCCCGGAGGTAAGATTCTCTCCGCGGGTTGTCCGGCGACGTAGCGCATGGCATAGGTATTCTTTCGCAATTTAGGCATCAAACCTCGATAACAGGAAACCAGCCCGAGACTGCAGCTGGTCCTTCTGTTATAGGGATTTTTGTATACACTTTCAATGCAATTTGCCAGAAACCTTTATCCTTCTACGGAAAGAACCGTAGCACAGCGCTGAGGCTTATCGAGCCGGCCGCTAAGAACCACCAGCAACAGCGCGACCAGAACTATCAGCGCGCCAATCCAGGGCGTCTGATCCAGACCATAATGTTCTACCGTCTGCCCGCCAATCACCGATCCTAAGGCAATCCCGATGTTAAAGGCGGCAATATTCAGGCCTGAGGCAACGTCAACCGCGCCTGGAGTATACTGCTCCGCTTTCTGCACAACGTATACCTGCAGACCCGGAACGTTACCGAATGCGAAGATGCCCATCACCAGTACCGTCGCCAGCGCCGCATACTGAATGCTGGCCGTAAACTGAAAGATCAGCAGTAAAGCAACCAGGGCGGCAAAAATCAGCTTCAGCGCGGGCACGGCGCCATGCTTATCCGCCAGCTTTCCGCCCCATACGTTACCCACCGCTACAGAAACACCGTAGCCCAGGAGGATCCAGCTAACGGCCGCCGGGCTAAATCCGGCAAGATCCTGCATCATCGGCGCCAGGAAGGTAAAAGCGGTGAATACGCCGCCGTATCCCAAAGCCGTAATGGCATAGATTATCAGTAAACGAGGATGAGTCAGAACCTGGAGCTGAGCGCGCAAACCGGCGCTGACACGACCGGGAATGTTATTCGGCACCAGGATAAGGCTGCTCATTAACGCGATTACGCCAAGGATCGACACGGCAAGGAACGTCTCGCGCCAGCCAAAGTGTTGGCCGATAAAGGTGCCCAATGGTACGCCGGTCACCAGCGCAACGGTCAGACCGCCAAACATAATCGCAATCGCCGAAGCCGCTTTCTCTTTCGGGACCAGGCTGGTCGCAATTGTCGATCCGATCGAAAAGAATACCCCGTGCGCCAGTCCCGTCAGCAGGCGTGCCAGAACCAGAGTTTCATAACCCGGCGCCTGCCAGGCCAGCAGGTTACCGGCGGTAAACAGCGCCATTAACGCCAGCAGCAGTTGCTTACGCGGCATACGCCCGGTCAGCGCGGTGAGCACCGGGGCGCCAATCGCCACGCCGAGCGCGTAGATAGAAACCAACAGCCCCGCTGAGGGTAGCGAAATAGCGAGTTGTTCTGCAATGGTGGGCACCAGGCCCACAATGACAAATTCGGTCGTGCCAATAGCAAAGGCACCGATAGTTAAGGCAAGTAGCGCCAGCGGCATAATGTACTCCGTATCAACATGATTAAGATGACACGTAGTATGAAGAGATGCTTTAATAACAAAAATAGCCAAAGTATCAATATAATTTTGCCACAGGTGCAATAATGAGAGCTACCTCAGAAGAAATCGCTATTTTTGTCGCCGTGGTCGAGAGCGGCAGCTTTAGCCGCGCAGCGGAACAGCTAGGTCAGGCCAATTCCGCCGTCAGCCGGGCGGTGAAAAAGCTGGAATCAAAGCTCGGCGTGAGCCTGCTTAACCGTACGACCCGTCAGCTAAGCCTGACCGAAGAAGGGGAACGTTATTTCCGTCGCATGCAGGTTGTGCTTCAGGAGATGGCCGCTGCCGAAAATGAACTTCTGGAGAGTCGTACGACGCCAAGAGGACTATTACGGGTTGATGCCGCGACGCCGGTGATACTGCATTTTCTGATGCCGTTGATAAAACCCTTCCGCGAGCGTTATCCAGAGATGAGCCTTACGCTGGTCTCGTCCGAAACCTTTATCAATCTGATTGAGCGGAAAGTTGACGTCGCGATCCGCGCCGGCACGCTGACCGATTCCAGCCTGCGCGCCAGGCCATTGTTTAATAGCTACCGCAAAATAATCGCTTCACCGGACTATCTTGCTCGCCATGGCACGCCGCAAAGCATCGCTGAGCTAAAAAATCATCAATGCCTCGGTTTTAGCGAACCTGTTTCATTGAATACCTGGCCAGTCTCCTGCTGCGATGGCCAGCTGCTGGAAATCGAAAGCGAGATATCTTCCAATAGCGGAGAAACGCTCAAGCAGCTGTGCCTGGCCGGTAACGGAATCGCCTGTCTGTCGGACTATATGGTGGATAAGGAAATTGCTGAAGGGGCGTTTGTCGAACTGCTGGCTGATAAACGGCTGCCGGTTGAAATGCCGTTTAGCGCGGTTTACTACAGCGACAGAGCCGTAAGCACGCGGATCAGAGCCTTTATCGACTTTCTTAGCGAACATGTAAAACAGCTCCCGAAGGAGCTGTAAGAGGGTTGTAGAGTACAGAGGGGGATTAGATTAGTCCCATTCAGGCGCCAGACCGTCCGGGCTAACCAGACGATCGTTGCAGTCCAGGGCGGCGATCGCCTGGCGATCGTCTTCATCAAGCTGTAGATCCTGAGCTTTAAGGTTGCTTGCCAGGTTTTCGCGCCGCGTCGAAGACGGAATTACCGCATAACCTTCGCCCATTGCCCAGGCCAGGATAACCTGTGCCGGCGTGGCATTATGTTTCGTCGCAATACGTGCAATCACTTCATCTTTCAGCGCCTTACCGTAGGCCAGCGTCATGTAAGAGGTGATATGAATACCGTGTTCACGCGCCCAATCAACCACTTTACGATTCTGCAGGTACGGAGAGAGTTCAACCTGGTTGGTCGCGATATTCTCTGCGCCAACGGCGGCAATTGCCCGCTCCATCAGCGGAATGGTGAAGTTAGAAATACCAATCTGACGGGTCAACCCCTGCTTTTTCGCTTCCAGCAGCGCGGCCATAAACTCTTCGACGGCAACGGCATCGTTTGGCGACGGCCAGTGGATTAACGTCAGGTCGACATAGTCAGTTCGCAGCTTCAGCAGGCTCTCTTTCAGGCTGGCGATCAGCTTGTCTTTGCTGAGATTTTCAATCCAGATCTTGGTGGTGATGAACAGTTCATCGCGCGCAACGCCGCTTTCAGCAATAGCCTGACCCACAGCAGCTTCATTATCATAGATTTGCGCGGTATCAATGGTGCGATAGCCCAGCTCAAGCGCCGTTTTTACAGATGCAATAACCACGTCATCTTTCAGACGGAAGGTCCCAAGGCCAAATGCAGGGATTGTCATGATTTTCCTCTTTATTCATTCATATCGGTTAACGAGGGTAATTATGACCAACGAGAGGATTGAGAAAAAGAGCGCTAAACGCAGAGGATTTTTGCTAAAAAAGCAATAATAAAGCGACAGGCAAAGAAAAAGCCCTGATCAAATGCTCAGGGCTTTTAATAAGTGGCGGAACGGACGGGACTCGAACCCGCGACCCCCTGCGTGACAGGCAGGTATTCTAACCGACTGAACTACCGCTCCACCGAATACTTCTGTAACCACCGGATTTATGCACCGGCTTACTACTTAATTTGATGCCTGGCAGTTCCCTACTCTCACATGGGGAGACCCCACACTACCATCGGCGCTACGGCGTTTCACTTCTGAGTTCGGCATGGGGTCAGGTGGGACCACCGCGCTAGTGCCGCCAGGCAAATTCTTTGTGCTCAGTACGCAATTCTTTATCGCATCAGCTGCGTTGCCCGCGCTCGTAAAGTCAGTCACATACCTCAGTATGCTCCTTCCTTTCCTTCGCTTGTCGCCTTGCTGCTGCGCAAATTATTGCGTACTCAACTCTGAATCTAAGCTGAAAATCTCTCAATCCGCCAAAACATCTTCGGCGTTGTAAGGTTAAGCCTCACGGTTCATTAGTACCGGTTAGCTCAA